>CAMVBX010000090.1 GCA_947165825.1 uncultured Clostridia bacterium | reverse complement strand
CTGTTCGAAAAACTTGCTTCAGCGGGGCGACAAGACTTTGTCGACACGCTGAGCGGCGGCTGCCCGATCGGGCAGCCGCCGCGGAGATTCCTTGCTTATTTTGCCTGCCTGGCCAGCCATTCGGCGCCGTACTTGTTGCACTCGTCGATGACCACGGGAGTGACCCAGGCGTTCAGACATTCCAGACTGCCGATGCAGGGGAGGAAGGAGCCGCCGGGGCAATATTCATCGATGGCCCGGCGCACCTCTGCGCGGACCGCTTCCTCCGTAACGTCTGCCTGGTCGATGAGACCCTGGTCCAGCCCGCCCATGAGGAGCAGTTTGCCTTTGGTGGCCTTCTGGATGGCCTTGATGTCGTTGGAGGGAAGGACGCCCTGCCACATCTCCACGCCCAGATCGACCAGCTCGGGAGCCAGCTCGGCAGCGTAGCAGTCGCAGTGGTGCTGCACGATCTTGCCGCGCTTATGGTAATAGTCATACAGACGCTTGTAGTGCGGCTTTAGCAGTTCCCGGAATTTCTCCACGGAGAAGAACATGGCGGTTTTGCTGCCCCAGTCATCGTGGCTGTGGATGACGTCGAAGTCCAGCTCATCGCAGAGCATTTCGGCCACCTTGATCTTCCAGTCCGTGTAGGCGCTGAAGAGCTCGTTCATGGCCTCCGGTTCCTCATACATGTTCACCAGGGTGTCTTCAAAGGTCATGAGGCAGTGGGCACGCTCGAAAAGGCCGCGGAAGGTGGGGACCATGACGAACTCATTGTCCCGGTCCACCTGGGCGATCTGCGCTTTGGTCCCGCTCCAGTCCAGATCCGTGGGGATCTCCGGGAACTGGACGTAGTCCCGCCAGTGGGTAATGTCTTTGATGACCTGGTTTTCTTCGTTCACCATGGGGATGATGCCCGGGTCACCGGGAAGGAAACGATGATTGACTCCCCAATGATCCAGCACGTTGTTTCCCTCGATGAAAAGGATATCCCATACGGTGATCGGATCGATGATGCAGTGGAACGTGCAGGCGGGCCAGGCATTGAAGCCGTAACCCATCCATTTGGGGGGATTCTCGCCCCGCATTACGGAGAAAAATTGCTCTTTTTTGGTCATTGCGGCACCTCCATTGACTTGTTGATGTATGTTTACCTCTTGCGGCTGTTGCGCGGATTAATGGATGACGACGTTCTTGACGCCCATATCCTCCAGCAGTTTCTTCCGGGCCTTCATGAACTCTTCGGTAGGCGGGGTGGCCTCCAGGGCGGGACCGGACCGTCCCAGCCGTTCCCACTTCACCACACCGAGATTATGGTAGGGGAGAAGCTGCACCTGAGTCACCGCATCCCCCAGCTCCAGAATGAATTCGCCGAAGGCGCGATAGGACTTTTCGCTGTCGTTGAACATGGGGATGGTGGGGATGCGGATCTGCAGCTTGCCTCCTGCGGCGGCAATCTTTTTCGCATTCTCCAGGATCAGCTCGTTGGGAACGCCGATGACGCGGCGGTGCAGATCGCTGTCCATCTGCTTCAGATCATAGAGGAAAAGATCCGTGTAGGGCAGGACCTGTTCGATGATCTCCCAGCGAACGAAACCGGTGGTATCCACCGCAGTATGGATGTCCTCGGCCTTGCAGGCCTTCAGCAGGGCCAGCGTGAATTCCGGCTGGCAGAGACACTCGCCGCCGGAGATGGTCACACCGCCGCCGCTGCGCTTATAGAAGGGTTTGTCCCTGCGGAGCCGGTCCATGACCTTTTCCACCGTATAATCCGTTCCGCATTTATACAGGGCCGTGTGCGGGCATACCTCGGTGCAGGCGAAGCATTCATCGCATTTCAGCCGATCCACCTTCACTACCGTGTAGACATGATCGTCCTTCAGGCTGACCTTCTCCTCGCCCATGGAAATGGCGCCCCGGGTACAGGCCTTGATGCATTTTCCGCATTCCTCAACGCCGACACAGCGGATTTCCATCCAGTTCAGCTCCGTACGGAATTCCTGGCTTTCCGGGCTGTGGCACCAGGGGCAGCGCAGGGGGCAGCCCTTAAGGAAAACCGTATTGCGGATGCCGGGTCCGTCATGCACGGAGAACCCCTGCAGATCATACAGCTTGCCGGTCAGAACCTTATCTTCCATTGAACGTGGACCTCCATGACTCCCCGCTTGAACAGCAGGGTATATATAGTTAATTTAGTATACTACAGTTTTTCCGGTTCTGCAATGAGAAAAATACCCCGCCGCAGGAAAACGCGGCGGGGAAAAACATCTTCTGATGAATTCAGCCCTTCAAAAAGTGCTCCAGCCGGTCCAGACCCCGCTGGATATTCTCCATGGAAGCGGCGTAGGTCCAGCGGAGATACTGGGGCGCGCCAAATCCGGCGCAGGGCACCAGCGCCACGTTTTCGGCGGAGAGGAAGGACATGGCGAAATCGTTTCCGTCCCGGATCACCTGGCCGCCCAGCACCTGGCCGGCCAGACTCTCCATATTCATCATGATGTAGAACGCGCCCTGGGGCTTGAGACAGCGGACGCCCGGAAGGGAATTGATCCGATCCGCCATGTAATTCCGCCGCTCCTCAAACACCTTCCGCATGGCCTCCACGCTGTCCTGTGATCCGCCGAGGGCTTCGATGGCGGCATACTGGGAAATGGTGCTGGGGGCGCTGGTGGAATGACTCAGGTAATTGGACATGGCCTTGGCCAGCTTTCCGTCGCATGCGGTGTATCCGATGCGCCAGCCGGTCATGGCATAGGATTTGCTCACGCCGTTGACCAGAATGGTGCGTGCCTTGACTTCGTCGCCCAGAGCGGCGGCGCTGGTGAAGCGAAGTCCGTCATACAGAAGGCGGTAATAGATCTCGTCGGAGATGATCCAGAGATCGTGCTTCACACAGATCCGGCACAGGGCGGCCAGCTGTTCGGCGGTGTAGAACATGCCTGTGGGGTTGGAGGGATTATTGAGAATAAGCGCCGTCGTTCGGGGGGTGATGGCAGCCTCCAGCGCTTCCGGCTGCAGGAGAAAGCTCTGGTCTTCCCGGGTGGAGAGGACCACCGGCGTTCCCCCTGCCATGGTTACCGCCTCGGAATAGGTCACCCAGTACGGCGCAGGAATAATGACCTCGTCGCCGGGATCCAGCAGACAGCACAGCGTCACATAAATGCTGTGCTTTGCGCCGCTGGCCACAACGATCTCGCCGGGTTTATAGCTGACGCCCAGGTCGGCTTCCAGACGGGCGCAGATCGCTTCCTTCAACGCGGGAAGGCCGGAGGCGGGCGTGTATTTCGTTTTGCCGTCCCGGATGGCCCGGATGGCAGCCTCCTTGATGTTTTCAGGCGTATCGAAATCCGGCTCACCGGTCCCGAAATTGATCACATCCTTGCCCTGCGCACGCAGACGGTTTGCCAGATCGCTGACCGCCAGAGTGCTGGATTCGTGGACCGCAGCCGCTTTCGCAGAGATATGCCGCATAATCTGTTCCCCCATGCCAGTTAAAGTAACCAAGTGTCCGTTATGAAGCTGCATTATATACGAAAACTTGCAGAAAAGCAAGGGAAAAAGCGTGGGGAATCCGGGATTTTGCAGGAATCCGGAGCCGCAAAATGCAGTTTCTTTAGGAAACCATCCGGAAAAAGTCACAGGATCATGCCGCCTCGGGCGGTAGCCGTGATCCGGCTTCCCAGGTCCACCTTGCGGGATTTGGTGGCCAGGCCTGTGGAATCCTCCATCTCCACCTCCACCCGGATATCCCCCAGAACGCCCCGCTCGCGGGCTTCCGCCGTAGCCAGACGAATGGCGGTCTCCCTGGCCAGCTCCTCCGCCTGGGGTCGGGTGCGTACCCGGGTGTTGGACTCCGTGGAGCAGACGAAGTAGCCCTGGATGCCGTCCGGCGTGTAGTTCGGCCGGATCTCCACCTCCACCGCGGCAGCCACGTTTCCCACAATGGCGCCTACGGCGTTGGCCACCCCGGCGTTCTCCGGGATAAAACAGTCGGTACCCAGCGCTTTGGCCACGTCCGGAAGGAAAATATGGATGGGCGCTCCGATCCCCACCAGGCTCGCGCCGGTGAGGAAGCCGGGGTCGAAATACCCGTCGTCCCTGCCCGCCCGAATATCCTCCCAGCGGCTGGAGATCAGCTCCGTCAAGGTGGTCCCCAGACCGTTCTGCAGGTTGGGATACCGATCCTGAAGCAGAATGCGGACCAGATTGCAGTAGAGCTTCTTTTTGACCGCGTCATAAACCTCGTCACAGAAGCGGTCCAGATCCCGGGCCGGACGGCCCATGCACTGGAGCAGGAACAACACCGTCAGCCTGGCGGCCTCCGGATCATAGGCGGTAAAATCCCCCTTCAGATGCATGATGTCCGTGGGGGTGAGTCCGGAGCGGAGCACGACCCCTTCCCGCTCCAGCCGGCTGACCTGAAGCTTGTAAATATCCGTGTCGATGGCTGCGGCAGCCGCCCGGATGGAGAGCGGGCCGCTTTTCAGCGCATCGCAGAAGGTCTGCTCCTCCTCCGTCCATCCTTCGGTGCCGGAGATATCCCGCACCAGAGTGTAATACTCGTGGATGGGGCGGGTGTGTACGACCTTGCCTTCCACCAGAGCCCGGAGCTCCTCCAGGATTCCGGGATGCTCCTTGGCCAGCAGGGAGATGGGCAGGACGCGCTCTGTATTTAAGGAGACGCGGCCTTTTTCCTGGCGTACGGCACTGTCGCCCCCCAATCCGAAGGTGTCGATGAGGACGCCCTTGACAAAGGTACGCCACCCCCCGATGCGGATCCCGTCCCGCACCCGCACGGGCAGCCCGCCCTTCACCAGGGATACGTCCGTGGTGGTGCCGCCCATATCCACGATCACGCTGTTGGGTTTGCCGGCCAGCTCCATTCCCCCCAGTACGCTGGCCGCCGGGCCGCAGAGGATGGTTTCCACCGGCCGAAGGCGGGAAAAACGCTCGTTCATCAGGCTGCCGTCCGACCGCACCACCACCACCGGCGCATGGATGCCCATCGCCGAAAAGGACCGGCGTATAGCATCCAGAAATTCCCGGATGATCGGGACCAGACGGGCGTTCAGCAGTGTGCCGGAGGCCCGCTGGACGCTGTCCAGCCCGCTGAACAGCTCGCTGCCGCAGACGATGGGGATATCCGTCAACTCGGAAAAACGCCGTTTGGCCTCCTTTTCCGCAATGGCGCCGTTGTTCATGGCGTATTTTTCCACGATTCCCAGCCCTTCGGCCTGGGAGAGCCAATCCCGGGCTCCGGAGAGGATCGCGTCCCAATCCGGATCAGGCAGGACTTTTCCGTCATAGGTCCCGCTGCCGGGGCAGGGGTAAACGTCCCGGGGATCCGTGATCCCGTAAGCGGCGCCGACCCGCTCCATCGTTTCCCCGTCCTGGCCGATAAACAGGAGCCTGGCCCGGCTGCCTTTGCCCTCCACACAGGCGTTGGTGGCCAGCGTTGTGGAAAGAGCTGCCATATCCGCCTGACGCAGCAGTTCCGGATCCAGCTTGCCCAGAGCTTCCAGAATTCCGCGGGATAAGTCTTCCTTGGTGGTAAGCGCCTTGGCTGAGGCCAGCACAGTCTTGTCCGTAAAGCGGTAGACGACGGCGTCCGTATAGGTACCGCCGGTATCGATCCCGATGCCCAGCTTCATATCTCTCGTATCGTCCTTTCCCTCTTCTGATCAACTTCAAGACCATACGACTATATCATACTCCCGTTTTCCCGGTCAACGGGAAGGGCAGGAGGGGAACGTGCCCATTATGGGAGAGTCCGGAAAATAATGTACCAGCAACTTCTGTCAACCGAATCCCGGACGAATATTCAGAGGATATATCCACCTTTCTCGGGAAAGAACGCGGGGAAAAGACCGTAAAATACGGGAGTTCTGCACAATTTCCACAAAGTTGTCCACAATGGAGAAGTGAATGAGAGACGGAAAATATCCATTTCCGGTAAACATAATCCGATTCTATACACTTTGCTCCGGTACAGCGGAAAAGAGCCGCAGAATGTGGGATGGCCCTCCACCGGCCCAAATATCGAACAAATGTTCGATATTATACAGGCAACTCGAGAAAACAGGCACAATACGCCTGTTTTCTGTACTTTTTTTCCCAAAGAAAAGTAACAAACCTATTGCAATCAGAATACGGGAACAGTATAATGGGGAGCGAAGTGGGACAAGATGGCGGGAAATGAAATGAAGTGGAGGAGCACCCCTTGACCGGAAAATACACACACGGCCTGGATGCCAAAGGACGGCTGATTATCCCGGCGCAGATGCGGCGGGAATTGGGAGACGTGTGTTATGTGGTCCGGGGCTCGGATAAATGTCTGCTGGTCTATTCCGAAGAGGGCTGGGCCAAGTTCTGCGCCCAGTTCGAGGGGATCCGGCTTTCCGACTCCAGTGCCATGCGGTACATCTTCGCCAATTCCGCTACTTGTGAAATAGACGCGCAGGGGCGAATTCTGGTTCCCGCCGAACTCCGGAAATATGCGGGGATCGATAAAGACGTCACCATCATCGGGCTCCCCGGCAGAGCGGAGCTGTGGGACAGCGGCGAATACAACCGGGCTGAAGAAGCCTGCTTCGAAGAGAAGAGCATGGCTGAGATCTACAGGGAGCTGGGCCTGTGAGCACGTTTTCCCATGAACCGGTCCTGCTGGCGGAATGCCTGGCAGGACTGAACATCCGACCGGAGGGGACTTATCTGGACGGGACCGTCGGCGGTGCGGGACATTCCCGGGCGATTGCAGCCGGATTGGGAACGGGAAAGCTCATCTGCATCGATCGGGATGAAACGGCTTTGAAAGCTGCGGAAGAACGCCTGCAGCCCTGGAAGGACCGGGTGACCCTGGTGCACGCCAACTTCGACCGGGTTCCGGAAATCCTGGATGACCTGGGGATCCACCGGGTGGACGGAATGCTGTTCGACCTGGGCGTTTCCTCCCCCCAGCTGGATGAAGCGGAACGGGGGTTTTCCTATCAGAAGGACGCTCCGCTGGACATGCGAATGGACAGGTCCTCCGCGCTTACCGCCGAAGAGATCGTCAATTCCTGGTCCGAGGAAGAACTGAAACGCATTCTCTGGACCTACGGGGAAGAACGCTATGCTTCCCGGATCGCAGCGGCGATGGTCAGGGCGAGAGAGCGGGGCGGCGTACATACGACCCTGGAGCTTTCGGAGCTGATCCGCAGGGCGATGCCCGCAGCGGCGCTCCGGGAGAAGCAGCACCCGGCGAAACGCAGCTTCCAGGCGATCCGTATCGCCGTGAACGACGAACTTGGCAGCGTGGAGCGCCTGCTGGAGCGGGCGCCGGACCGCTTGGCCCCCGGCGGCAGGATCTGTGTCATCAGCTTCCATTCCCTGGAGGATCGGCTGGTGAAGCAGGCCTTTCACAAGCGGGTGGACGGATGCACCTGCCCCAAGAGCTTTCCGGTGTGCGTCTGCGGTTTCCGACAGACCCTGCGGCTGGTGGGCTCGGCTACGGCCGGAAAAGAAGAATTGGAACGAAATCCCCGTGCACGGAGCGCCAGACTTCGCGTCGCGGAGCGGATATAGCGGGAGAGGGGAAGAGCAGATTGGCGGAATACCTTTACGGAAGCACTGCATATCATTTCGGGACTGCCGCACCGGCTGAAGTCCCGGTATTTCCGGAGATCCCGGTCAAAGAACCGATACCTCAGGTCGTTCCTCTGCCCAGCGAAGAGGAAATCGTCCATACCGGCGTAAAGACAGAACCCAGGAGCCAGGTGCAGATCTCCCTGTTCGTTCTGATCTTTATCCCCGTGCTGCTGGCGAGCGCAGTCCTTCTCCTGAGCAGCTATATGAAGCTGACTGCCCTTTCGGATGAAACTGCCGTTTTGTCCCGGGAGCTTCAGAAACTGAAGACTGACCATAAACGGCTGACGATCCAGTATGAGAGCACCTTCGATCTGTCGGAGGTGGAGACCTATGCCAAGTCTGCCCTGGGTATGGTAAAGGCCGGAGCCGACCAGACCACCTTCGTGCGCAGCACGGAAGGGGACAAGGCACAGATCCTCGGAAACCAGGGGTTCCTGGCCGACTGGGAACGGAAGCTGGATTCTTTCGCCCGCCGGATACAGGCATACTTCCAATAAGGAGAAACGTATAGTTTACCGGAAATCCAGAGACACAGCCTCGGTAAAGGAATGATGATATGGCCGTGATCACAGAACTGAACAGGAAGCCGGATCCCAATGCCATCAGCAAACGGCAAGTGACCCGCCGCACAGCGATCCTCCTGGTGCTGTGCGGTATCGCTGCATTTGCGGCCCTGATCGCGCAGCTTGGGAAGATCATGATCCGGGAACATGACCGCTACAAAAGCGCGGCGGTGGAGAACCAGGTGCGCAGTACGGTGGTGACCGCTTCCCGGGGAACCATCTATGATACCCAGGGGAAGGTCATGGCGCAGAGCGCTACGGTGGAAACTATCTATATCAGCCCGGTGGAGATGCTGAAGAGCGGAAACAAGGATACCGGAGAGGGAAAAGAGGACCCTGAGTTTATCGCTCGGGGCCTTTCGGATATCCTGGGCGTGGATTACGACTGGGTAATGAAGAAATGGGAGCGGACCAACTCCTGGTATGAGGTCGTCATGCGGAAGGTGGAAAAGGATCTGGCGGACCAGGTCCGGACCTTCAAAAACGAAAACAATCTGACGAGCCTGCACATCATTGAGGACAGTAAACGCTATTATCCCTACGGCAGCCAGGCGGCTCAGGTCATCGGCTTCGTAGGAACGGATAACTACGGCCTGGAGGGAATCGAGGCGGTTTACGATTCCGTCCTGGAGGGGGAGAACGGACGCATCGTCCGGGCCACCACCGCCAGAGGCACGGATATGCTGTTCACCGGATATGAGGACTATCGGGACGCGGTGGACGGACAGAGCATCGAGCTCACCATTGACAACACCATCCAGTATTACCTGAAAAAGCATATGGAGCAGGCCATCCGGGATTATCAGATCCGCAGCGGCGCCATGGGCATCGTAATGGAAGTGGAGACCGGCGCGATCCTGGGCATGTGCACCCTGCCGGATTATGACTGCAACGACTTCACGGCCCTGAACGAAACCTACAGCCTTCAGCTTGAAGAGGCCAGAGAGGCGGGGGAGATGACAGACGAGGAGCTGGACGAACTGGCCTATTCCCTCCTCATGAAGCAATGGCGCAACCGGGCGATCGCTGATACCTATGAGCCCGGATCCACCTTCAAAATTTTCACCCTTGCCTCGGCGCTGGAGGAGGGGATCGTCTCCGACGGGGATAATTTCCGATGCGACGGCAGCATGATGGTCCGGGGACGAAAGGAAGCGGCGCAGCATTCCTGCAACGTGGCCTTTGCGACTCTGGGTCTGCGCCTGGGGGCAAAGAAGTTCTACGATTACATGGAGGCTTTCGGCTTCTTCGATAAAACCGGCATCGATCTGGGCGGAGGCGAAGCCACCAGCATCTGGTGGAGCCGGAAGGTGTTTGAGGATCCCAATAACTATTCGCAGCTGGCCTCCGCTTCCTTCGGCCAGACCTT
>CAMVBX010000089.1 GCA_947165825.1 uncultured Clostridia bacterium | reverse complement strand
TGAATATTCAGAATGCGTTTGGGCCATTTTGCCGGAAAATCACGGGAGAGAATGCGCAGAAAACCCGCAAGGATAATCATATCGATCCGCTCTTCCAGCAACAGCTGCTGCAGGTCTTCCTCAAAATTCTGTTTGCCGATCCAGTGTGCGGGAATCCCGGCTGCCTTTGCCCGTTCCAGCGCATAGGCATTCTTCCGATTGGATACCACCAGGCTAAGCGACCCGTCCGGCAGTTCTCCCCGCTGCTCCGCATCGATCAGAGCCTGAAGATTGGTTCCGCCACCGGAGACCAGAACGCAGATCCTGGTCTTGGGTTTCCCGTTCATCGGATTTCGACCTCCCCGCTTGTGGTGACTTCGCCCAGGAGATACGCCTCCTGGCCCAGCATTCCCAGCACGCGGACAGCCCGATCAGCATCGGCAGGAGTAACGGTCAGGCACATGCCGACACCCATGTTGAAGGTGTTGAACATATCCCGCTCCGGTATTTTGCCGGCCTTTGCGATCCTATCGAAGACCTCCGGAGTGCGGATGTCTGATTTGGCGATACGGACCCCCATCCCCTTGGGCAGAGCCCGAGGAATGTTTTCATAGAAACCGCCGCCGGTGATGTGCGCAATGGAATGAACTTCAACCTGTTCCAGCAGGCCCAGAACGGGCTTCACGTAGATCCGGGTCGGGGTGAGCAGCTCAAGACCCAGGCTCCCCTTCAGTTCCTCTTCGGTGAATACTTTGCGAACGAGAGAAAAACCGTTGGAGTGAACGCCGGAGGAAGGCAGCGCGATCAGCAGATCCCCGGTCTTGACCTTGCTTTTATCCAGAATACGCTCTCTATCCACCAGCCCAACGGCAAAACCCGCAAGGTCGTATTCGTCGACGGGATAAAAGCCGGGCATCTCCGCAGTCTCTCCGCCCACCAGAGCGGCGCCGGACTGCACACATCCCTCCGCAACGCCTGCGACGATATCCGCAATTCGCTCGGGAATATTCTTTCCGCAGGCAATATAGTCCAGGAAAAACAGGGGCTTTGCGCCGCAGCAGATGACGTCGTTCACGCACATGGCGACACAGTCGATCCCGACTGTGTCTGCCTTGTTCTGCAAAAAGGCCAGCTTGAGCTTGGTTCCGACTCCATCCGTACCGGAAACCAGAACAGGATGGGTATACCCCGTCAAATCCAGTTCAAAGAGCCCGCCGAAGCCGCCGATCTCGGAAGCCCCGCCTCCGGCAAGCGTTCTGGCAATATGACTCTTCATCAATTCCACAGCACGGTATCCGGCTGTGATATCCACACCGGCGGCAGCGTAACTGTCAGATTTGGATACGGTCATGCTTCTTCTCCTCCTTCCTCTTCCACGGCCCTGCCGGTCCAGCAGTAGGTACAGACCCGGTCCTCCGGAAGTCCGATGGAATCGACCAATCCGTCAACTGTCTGGAATTCCAGGGAGGCGAAGCCCATCTGCTCACATATTGCCTTGCGCATGGCTTTTCCCCGCTGGGTGCTGCCATCCAAATACTCATCCAGGTGGTTTAAGCCTTCTTCCCCTTCCAGCTGGAGGATAACTCTTCGGGCAATCAGTTCCTGCTCGCTTTTGCTGCTGGTGAAGTTCAGATACTTGCAGGTGTACAGGCATGGCGGACAGGCGGAGCGGATATGGACCTCCTTCGCGCCGTTGGCATATAGGAAATCTACGGTTTCTTTAAGCTGTGTCCCACGGACGATGCTGTCATCCACCATGAGAAGCTTCTTGTCCTGAATCAGCTCCGGGACGGGAATGATTTTCATTTTCGCCACTTCATTCCGCAGACTCTGTACCGACGGCATGAAGCTCCTGGGCCATGTGGGCGTATACTTAATGAACGGCCGGGTAAAGGGCTTGCCGCTTTCATTGGCATAACCGATTCCGTATGCTGTGCCGGAATCCGGCATGCCGCCGACGGCATCCACGTCCTGCGCGGTCTGGGTTTCATGATCCGCCTTCGCCAGATATTGGCCATCCTGCATGCGCATGAGCTCGACGGTGCGGCCTTCATAGGTGGAATTCGGATAGCCGTAATAGGTCCAGAGAAATGCGCAGATCTGCATTCGCTCACCCGGCGGCAGGAGCTGCTTCACCCCTTCGGGGCGGATTTCCACCACTTCTCCGGGGCCCAGCTCGTAGATCGTGTGATAGTCCAGTTTTTGATAAGCGAAGGATTCGAAGGAAACGGCGCAGCCTTTCTCCCCCTTGCCGATCACGACAGGAAGCCGTCCCAGCAGATCCCTTGCGGCAATCAGCTTATCCGGCGTCATGATCAGGATGGACAGCGATCCCTTTACCTGCTTCTGCACATAACGGATGCCTTCCTGGAAGCTGGCTTTTGTGCTGATCAGAGAGGCGATCAGTTCGGTCGTGTTGATATGGCCTCCGCCCATCGCCTCAAAATGATTGATCCCGGAATCCAGCAAGGACTGCACCAACTCATCCGCATTGCGGATCAGCCCGACGATGCAGATGGCAAAATGGCCCAATCCGGAGCGGACCAGGAGCGGCTGAGGGTCAGCGTCGCTGATGCAGCCGATGCTGAGGTGACCGTGCATTTCCTCGCATACCCGCTCAAATTTTGTGCGGAAAGGAGAATTGGCAATATTGTGGATATCCCGCTGGAAACCGTCATCAGAATTGTACGCGGCCATACCGGCCCGCTTTGTGCCCAGATGGGAATGATAATCCACGCCGAAGAAAACATCCTGTACGCAGTTCTGATGCGCTGCGATCCCAAAGAAACCGCCCATCAGGCAAAGAAAAGCTCAGAGAGCGTCATGGGCTGGATGTATTCTCCATCCTTGTAAACCCGCATATTGCCGGAGGCAATCTCATCGATCAGGATGACCTGATCGCCGTTATATCCGAATTCAAACTTGATGTCATAGAGCTCCAGATTCTTTTCCGCCATATCCGCAGCGATAATATCGGTGATCTTCTGGGTGAGCAGCTTGATCGCATCATACTGTTCCCCGCTCATGATGCCGAGATCGATCAGTCCGTCGCGGGTGACCAGGGGATCTTCCCGGGCATCGTCTTTGAAGGTCATTTCCACATAGTTGGGAAGCGGAGCCCCCTCCTGGATATAGTCGCCGTATCTGCGGAAGAAGCTGCCGACGGCTCTGCGGCGGCAGACGACTTCAAGCCCCTTGCCGAATACTTTAGCCGGCAGGACTTCCATGGTCACCTTATCCAGGTCCGCAGAAACGTAGTGGGTGGGTATTCCGGCGGCGATGATTTTTTCGAAGTAATACATGCTCATTCTCAGGTTCACACGACCGACACCCTCGATGCTGAGGCCGACGGTATTTGCACCGGGATCAAAAACGCCGTCCGTTCCGGTCACATCGTCCTTGAACTTGAGCAGATAGTTGCCATTGTCCAGCGCAAAAACGTCTTTTGTCTTTCCGGTATAGATCTTCTTCATTCTGATTACCCCCACCCTAAATTTTCATGAGATTGTATTTTTCCTGGATCGCAAGATCCTTTTTCATCACTTTTTCCGCTGCTGAACGCTTGTAATCCGCCAGCTTGTCAGCCATGCCCTGATCGGAAACGGCCAGGATCTGCACAGCAAGGAGAGCTGCGTTCACGGCCCCGCCGACGCCAACCGTGGCGACAGGGACGCCGGGAGGCATCATGACGGTGCTGAGAAGCGCATCCAGTCCATCCCCTACGCCGCCGGCCATCGGTATCCCGATCACCGGCAGTGTCGTATTCGCTGCCAGAGCGCCGGCTAAATGCGCCGCCAGGCCTGCGGCGGCAATGATTACGCCGAAGCCTTCCTTCACTGCATTTCGGGCAAACTGACTGGCCTTATCCGGGGTGCGATGCGCGGAACAAACATGGACTTCCGTCGGCACGCCGAAATCCGCCAGGGTCTGGATTGCCTTTTCCACAACGGGCAGATCGCTGTCACTGCCCATGATTACGGCTACTTTTTTCATGAACCAGTATCTACCTTTCCTGTTTCACTTACCGGAACAAAATATAACCCGGCATTGGGTCAGCATCTCTGCTGCCGCTCAGCCGGGGAAACGACACTATACAGGCAGAGGATACGGTTGAAGAGAGTGTGCCGCATCTTGAAGGGATCGGCACTGAGAAGGTTGAACTGGTTCAGACTTCCTGTCGACTTCATCCGGATAATCCTCTCAAAACAAAAAAAGCTCTGCGAAACGCAAAGCCAAACAACGAGAACAGAGCGCCATTTCAGGCCTCCGTTCCACCGCATGCTGACTCTTCCGGCATCTCCGTACCGCATTTAAGAATTAAGCACATTCATTATATCTGCCGATGGGATTCTTGTCAATCATTCAGGCTGTTTTTTGTCAAAACAATGTGGTTCTCAGAACCAAAGCGCGGGCATAAAATGAAGTCCGGGCATCTGCCCGAACTTCGCATCAGGAGGTCAAATATGCATTGCAGGATAGCAGACTTGAGATGCAAGGAAGTTGTGAATATCTGTGATGGTTTTCGGCTTGGCTATGTGGAGGATGTGCTGCTGGACACCGATACCGGACGAATTCTGGCATTGGCGGTCCCGGGACCGTGCCGGATACTGGGGCTGTTTCTCCCCGGAGACGATTATATCATTAACTGGGAGTGCGTGAAGCGGATCGGGGATGACCTGATCCTGGTGGAAATCCATGGGGAAAAACCACGTTCAAAGAGGCATGGTCATTTCCGCTGAATCCGATGTGAGGATCCCGAGCCTCCGGCAGCTTCCCGCGCCGAATACGGATTCCAGCTTGCGCCGATACGACTCTTCCAGATCGGCAGGCATGACAGCCTGTATCGTTCCCGCAAAGCCGCCTCCGTGTACTCTGGCGGCGCCGTTTCCGGCCAGGATGCTGCGGCTCAGCGCAAGGGCAAGACTGATCCCTTGACTTCGGGGGTGTGAAGGGCTGAAGCTGTTCTGCAGAAGTTCTGCAGAGCTTCGGCCGGAAGCGTCCATTCCCGCAAGATACGCATCCATATCCCTCGCGTCAAGAGCCTTGGCCATTTCCTGAGCCCGTCTGTCTTCCTGGACGAAGTGCAGCGCTCGAAGTACGGCCCTGTCCCCCACTTCTTTGCGCAGCTCGGGAATTGCCGCTGTCAGCTCCTTTTCTTCTATGCCGCACAGGCGGTCTCTGCCGAAGTGCGCTGCGACCGCTCCCATTTCCTGTGTGATAACCGCATAATCCTCCGTAAGATCCCGATGATCTCTTCCGGTCTGCACCACGCAGAGAATATATCCGAGCTCCTCCGGATTTGTTGAGATCCGGCGCACTTCGGGCTCTGCTTCCCGGAAGCTCATTGCCGTTATCCCTCCATATGCGCAGGCACACTGATCCATGAGTCCGCAGGGCTTGCCGAAATGGATGTTTTCCGCATATCGTGCGGCGAGGGCCAGCGTCATCGGAGAAATCTCCCCAAGGGGAAACAGCTTTTGGATTGTCCTGCCGACCCAAACGGAGAACGCGGCGGAGGAGGACAAACCGGCTCCTGCGGGGATATCCGAACGGAGAGCCCCGCGGAAGCCATGAAAATCATATCCTTTTTGACGGAAATAATCCAGCACTCCTCTGACCAGCGCTTCCGCCGTACCCGGTGTGCTGTACGTCTTGTCCAGCCGGTCAAGGTCAACCTGAATCCGGCCAAAACCGTTTGACATGAGCAAGACCCGAGCATCGTCGGTTGCTTCCGCAGTTCCGCTGATCATCAAATTGACCGCCGCTGCCAAAACATGCCCACCCTGATGATCAGTATGATTTCCGGCCAGCTCAGTTCTGCCCGGAACGAGGATTGTCATTTCTCAGGTCGCCTCCCGCTGATGTCTTCCGCTCTTTATTCTCATGAAATATACCAAAATGTCACCGCATTTTCAATCTTCTTTTCTCTTCGTATCTGCCTGGAAATGTGCGGATCCGCATTGTCAAATAAAACTGACGATGCTATAATACATTGACCTTTGTCGGTAAACAGAACTGCAGTGCCCGTTATGCGGGAGAATAGGGAATCGTGTGAAAACCACGAACGGTGCCGCCGCTGTAAGTACAAAAGTCGGATCAGGACTCACGTCAGCCATTGGGATTTACCCGAGAAGGCGATTTCGGCTGTTGGAAATTCGTTTCCTGAATGTACGAGTCAGAAGACCTGCTGCAGAATAGGATGAGCCGTGCCAGATTTGTATCTGGTGCGCTTCGCTGCAGGAATAACGGCTGCGGCGGTGGTGTTTTGCGCCATCGCCGCGGTTTTTTGTTCGGGAGTAATGCGAATGGGTATTATCATGGCGGGGATCGATCACACCCGGGCGGGTGTTGATGTACGTAGCGTTTTTTCCCTCACGAAGAAAAAAACAGGCGAGATCTATGAGGCACTTCGGAATCTTCCGGAGCTCACAGGGTGCGTAATTCTTTCCACCTGCAACCGCATGGAGTTCTGGATAAGCTCTGCTGAAATCCGTTCCTTCTCGCCTCTTGAATTGTTATGCAATCAGCTGGGACTGGACGCAAAGGAGTACGAAGGGTATTTTGTGCTCCGGCAGGAGCATGATGCCGTGGATCATCTGTTCCGCCTTGCTGCCGGTCTGGAATCCCGGATTATGGGCGAGGATCAGATTATTACTCAGGTTGGAGATGCCCTGGCCTTTGCGCGCAGCTGTTATGCAACGGACAGGACCTTGGAGGTGCTGTTCCGCCTGGCGGTCACGGGCGGGAAACGGGTGAAGACAGAGGCACGCTTCTCCCTGGCGAACCGGTCGGTGATCCATGCTGCGCTTCTCTCCCTGGAAGAGAAAGGCATGTCCCTGCAGGGGAAGCACTGCATGGTGATCGGCAACGGGATGATGGGAAGGATTTCTGCGCAGGCTCTTTTGGATCGCGGCGCTGACGTCACCGTTACCGTCCGGGAATACCGGAGCGGGGTTATCGATATCCCCTCCGGCTGCAGCAGAATCGGCTATACAAAACGGCTGGAGTTCCTTCCGAATTGCGACCTCGTGATCAGCGCAACCAGCAGCCCGAATTACACCCTTCGATACAATGATCTGGCTGAGCTCAAGGTTGAGCACCGGATTCCCATGATCGATCTGGCTGTGCCGAGGGATATTGATCCGGATGTTTCCGATCTTCCGTGGGTAACGCTTTTCGACGTGGATTCCTTCCACATCGATCTTCAGTCGGATGAGCTGAGAGAGAATCTGAAAAAAGCTGAGTTCATTCTGCGCGAGGAAGAAGATCGTTTTTATCTCTGGTATGATGGTATGGATCTCGTCCCGCAGATTCAACGCCTGAAAACAGGCGCTGCCGCCGACGTCGCCGCACGACTCAGTCCCGCGCTCCGAAAAGCCCCCTTGGGGGAAGCGGATCGGAACCGGATGAACCGGGATGTGGAAGGCGCCTCTTCAAGAATGATGAACCACCTGCTATATGGCCTCAGAGCCAAGCTTTCCGAACGCGATTTCCGCAACTGTTTGGATGCTATGGAGCAGGTCCTGCAAGAGAAATAGGAGGATTGAAAATGGATTTGACCGTTCGCCCCAGAAGACTGCGAAGCAGTGAGACACTGCGCCGGATGGTTCGGGAGACTCGTCTCTCCCCCGCTTCTCTGATTTACCCCATGTTCGTCATGGACGGAAAGGACAAAGTGGAAGAGATTCCTTCTCTTCCCGGGCAGTTTCGGTATACGGTAGACCGGATGGAGGAAGAGCTTTTCCTGTTGAAGGAGGCCGGAGTCAGTCAGGTCATGCTGTTTGGGATCCCGGATCGAAAGGATGAAGTTGGTTCTCAGGCTTATGATCCCAACGGGGTCGTGCAGCGGGCGCTGCACCGGGCAAGAGAAGTTTGTCCGGATCTGTATCTGATTACAGACGTGTGTATGTGCGAGTATACCTCCCATGGCCATTGCGGCGTACTCTGCGGCAAAGATGTGGACAATGACCGGACTCTTGAACTCCTTGCCCGCACGGCGTTGAGCCACGCACAAGCGGGAGCGGATATGGTCGCTCCTTCCGATATGATGGATGGCCGCGTTGCAGCGATCCGCAGGATGCTGGATGAGGAGGGTTTTATCCGCACTCCGATCATGTCTTACTCAGTCAAATTTGCATCCTCCTTCTATGGCCCATTCCGGGATGCAGCAGGGTCCGCCCCCTCCTTTGGCGATCGGAAAAGCTATCAGATGGATTATCACAATCGCCGAGAAGCCTTGAAGGAAGCGCTTCTGGACGTGCAGGAAGGCGCGGATATTCTGATGGTCAAGCCTGCGATGTCTTACCTGGATCTCGTGCGTGAGGTAAAGGATGCCACCACCCTGCCCCTGGCGGTATACAGTGTGAGCGGAGAATACGCAATGGTTAAGGCAGCCGCGGAAAAAGGCTGGATCGACGAGGAGCGGATATTCTGCGAAATGGCGGTCTCAGCATTCCGCGCAGGCGCCGATTTATACATCACCTACTATGCCAAGGAACTCGCTCGCTTCATAAAGGAAGGAAGGATCGGATGACTTGCCTATCGGAAAGCCTGTTTGAACGGGCGAAAGCTGTGATTCCCGGCGGCGTGAACAGCCCCGTGCGTGCCTTTGGCTCCGTGGGAATGACGCCTCGCTTTATCACCCGGGCCACGGGAGACAGGATCTGGGATGAAGAAGGCCGGGAGTATATCGACTATGTCTGTTCCTGGGGACCCATGATCCTTGGACATGCACATCCAGCCGTGCTGCAAAGTGTTGTGGAGGCTGCCGGAAATGGATTGAGCTTCGGTGCAGCTACCCGCCGGGAAGTGGAAATTGCGGAGCTGATCTGCGGGATCGTGCCCGGCATGGAGATGATCCGCATGGTTAATTCCGGTACGGAAGCCGTGATGAGTGCCATACGCGCCGCAAGAGGCTTTACCGGACGGGACAAAATCATCAAATTCTCCGGTTGTTACCATGGTCATACCGACGCCATGCTGGTACAGGCAGGCTCCGGGCTCATGACGCAGGGGATTCCAGGCAGCGCCGGTGTCCCTATGGGATGCACGGCGGATACCCTGACTGCGAAATACAATGATCTGGAAAGCGTACGCGCATTGTTTGAGGCAAATCCCGGTGAGATCGCTGCGGTGATCGTTGAGCCGGTTGGGGCAAACATGGGTGTCGTGCTGCCCCGTTTAGGATTTCTTTTCGGTCTGCGCAGCTTATGCGATCAGAAAGGCGCACTGCTCATTTTCGACGAAGTCATCACCGGTTTCCGTCTCGCTTTGGGCGGTGCGCGGGAGTTTTTTGATATTCAGCCGGATCTCACCACCTTTGGCAAGATCATTGGCGGCGGTATGCCTGTAGGCGCTTATGGCGGCAGGCAGGAGATCATGTCCCGTATCGCCCCTGTCGGTCCAGTGTATCAGGCCGGAACTTTGAGCGGGAATCCGGTCGCCATGGCAGCAGGATTGGCCCAGCTGCGGCTGTTGAAAGAAGACGACAATCTGTACCGGCGGCTGAACGAATCCGGAGACCGGTTCTTTGGCGAACTGGACCAGATCCTGAACAGAGCTGGCGTTCCGCACAGACTGAACCACATTGTATCCGTGGGAT
>CAMVBX010000088.1 GCA_947165825.1 uncultured Clostridia bacterium | reverse complement strand
GAGGCTGTCCGCCGTCCCGTAGGCGGTCTGCACCGGCATATCGGGAATGGTATCTCCCACACGAAGCTTCATGGGTGTTTCCTCCTTTTGGTTAATTTCCCGGAACAGTATAGCATGGGATCCGCCCCGTGACAAGAAAAGACCGGAAAAGTTGTAACCCGGCGATTTTTGTGGTAAAATACCATGTTATAATGCGATTCTGGTTTGGAGAGAAAAGATGTCTGGTGGAAACAGCAAGAAAAACTGGACCTTCGGCACCCTGAAAAGCCGGGGCTGGACGGAGTCCCTGTTGAAGGAACTTCTGCCCCCGCCGACGTTCCATTACTATAACGGCCGCCGGGTGCGAACCTGGGAGAAGGCCGACGTTGTCGCGGCGGAGGCGGGGGAACGGTTCCGCGCCGTGGTCCAGGCGGCGGCCCAGGCGGAGGATCGGGCCAGGGAGGCCGCCATGGCGGATACGGAAGCTGCCCTGAAGGCGGCCTGCCTTCTGCTGGAGGAAGCCTGGAACGCCTGCCCCCGCACCGGTGACGAGCGCTGCGCCAGACTGGCGGAGCTCTTCCATCGGGGGATCACGGAGCGCATGGCGGGGAATACCGCCTCTGCCAGCCTGCGCAGCGGCAAGGCCATGGGGTATATCGGCCAGTTTTTGGCTTTGGAAAAGCGTGCGGGACAGCCGGACGTGAGCGCCGCCGCGGACCTGCGGCATTTTGCCAACACCGGGGTGTGGATCGGGCAGAACCCCGGATCGGACTGGTGCAGGCGCATCTGGGACCGTTACGTGCCCGTGCTGGAGGCGGTGGCCGCCTCGGCCCTGGAGGAGTTTACCCGGGCGCAGCCGGAGGCGGACGTGGACGCCCTGCTGAAGCTGGATAAGTTCCCGGCACAGGAGCTGTTGGATCATCCCCTGAGCTACGTGTATTCCGTTTCCTACGTTCCCCGGGCCATCCGCAACAGCCTGGAAACCCTGGTGGCCCTGAATCCCAAGGACGAGTATCCCGAGGCCCGGGCCATGGAGCGGCATTTCATCCTCCATGTGGGCGGCACCAATACGGGAAAGACCTACGCGGGCTTCCAGCGTCTCATCCGGGCGGAGACCGGGGTATATCTGGCTCCCCTGCGCCTTCTGGCCCTGGAGGCCCAGGAGACTCTGCTGGATTACGGGGTGAACTGCAGCCTGTCCACCGGCGAGGAGGAGGACGTGCGGGAAGGGGATACCCATGTGGCCGCCACGGCGGAAAAGCTGGAGATGAAGCGCCGCTTCGACGTGGCGGTGATCGACGAATGTCAGATGATCGCGGATCCGGAGCGGGGCTATGCCTGGACCCGGGCCATCCTGGGGGTCCTGGCCCCGGAGGTCCATCTCTGCGCCGCCCCCCAGGCTAAGGACCTGCTCCTGCGCCTGATCCGCAGCTGCGGGGACCAGGTGGAGGTGGTGGAGCATACCCGGAAAACACCCCTCCTTTGCATGAACAAGGTGGTGAACTACCTGGATATCCAGCCCGGGGACGCCCTCATCACCTTCTCCAAAATGAACGTGCTGAGCATCGCGGAGGACCTGCGGCAGCACGGGAAGGAGCCCGCCATCATCTACGGAGCCCTGCCCTACGCCACCCGGCGGAAGCAGGTGGAGGGATTCCTCAACGGGGATCGGCAGTACGTGGTCTCCACGGACGCCATCGGCATGGGGCTGAACCTGCCCATCCGCCGGATCATTTTCATGGATACGGAGAAGTTCGACGGGAAGGAACGTCGTCCCCTGAAGCCGGAGGAGATCCAGCAGATCGCGGGCCGGGCCGGGCGCTTCGGCATCTATGACAAGGGCTACGTGGGGGCGACGGAGAACCTCTCCCTGATCCAGGCGGGGATGGAGACCGTAGTCCCGCCGCTTCAATACGCCGTTGCGGGCTTTTCCGACCTGGTGCTCATGGTGGACTTTGACCTGCTGGAGGTCCTGTCCGTCTGGAACCGGATGCCCACGGCGGAGCCCTACCGGAAGCTGGATATCACCCGATATATCACCATGATCACCCAGATGCGGGAGCGGGGTTTCCGCCTGGATAAGGAGCTGGAGCTTCGGGCCGCCAACATCCCCTTCGATGAGACGGATGATGAGCTGAGCATGCTTTTCTTCCGCTTCCTCCGGGTCTGGAACGGCGGCGGGGAGCCGGAGCAGCCGGTGCTGCCGGAGAAGCGCACCGCCTACACCCTTCCGGAGCTGGAGCTCTATTACCGGGAGCTGGACCTGTACTTCTCCTTCTCCAAGGCCTTCGGCTGCCACGTGGAGGAGGATAAGCTCCGGGATGAGCGGGAGAAGACAGCCGATCTCATCAACCAGATCCTGCTGCATAATCTGAAAAACAACATCCGCTTCTGCGCCCGCTGCGGATCCCCCATGCCCCTGTATCATTCCGGACGCCTGTGCAACGACTGCTACAGCCGCATCCGACGGGGATATACCGCCGGGAAGGGGAAGCGGAGCAAGAGCGGATAAGAGATCCCGTCAGGAAACGCCCCCGCGGCTGACGCCTGAACCGGCGCGCCGCGGGGGATTTGCTCTGCGGGAAGCCGCGTCGCCGGGGATGTCCCTGCCGGAAGACAGTACCAAGAATCGTTTCTGCCGGAGATTTCTTCAGCTGCCTCCGGCGGCCATCTTTCTTTTTGTGCGACAAAAAGAAGGATGGAAAAGAAAAAACGCCAGGAGGACCTTCCGAATGGTCCTCCTGGACCTCTCTAACGGCCAAGGGAGAAACCGCGCGGCGGTTTCCCCCATTGGATCCTCCTTCCGGGGACGAAGGACGGGGGCTTCGCACAGGGAAAAAAGCCGCGATATGCGAGGGCCGATTATCGGAATCATGGCAAGAATCTCAATCTGATCCATCCAGAATCGGACTGAGGCTGCTTTGCGCAGTTCTGCTCCCATCGGGCAGAACTGCGGCTTTGCGTTATTATGCGAGATAAAAGGCTATGTTCTCATCCCGACAAACCGGAATTTATCGTACAAATGACAAGTCACTGATTCGCTTTATTATTCTTTTCCCATCATCCCGCACAATCATCTGGGATACCCCGCCGGCAAAGCCAAACATTTCACATGCGTTCAGTGACTCGACTTCAAGGCCAAGGAACATTGAATTGAAAACGCTCAGCAGATCGCCATGGGAAACGATAATGATGTTTTCGGAATCTTCTGCCATCACCTGGTCGAAAAAGGGCTTCAGCCTGTTCCATTCATCACGTCGGCTTTCTGCATCAGAGAAAAGACGGTCATCAATTGTCTTTTCATCGCATTCCAGATTTTCCCGTAACCATTGTACAGACTTTCCACAGCATCGTCCGAGATTACGTTCCCTCAATTCCTTTCTCACGATCGGTTCAACCCGAAACCGAGACGCGATGCTGTCGGCAGTTTGTTTTGCCCGTTTTAGGTCAGAAGTATATAAAATGATTTCTTTTCCATCCAGCTCCTGCTTCAACTTTTCGGCAATTCGATCGGCCTGCTGTTTCCCTAAATCTGTCAGGTTCCAGTCCGTCCATGAACCTACCATACCATTAGTATGGTGCTCAGACTGCGTGTGCTGAACGGAATTCTTTTCATTCAATACCCCCCGAATCCGGTTGTAATGCGTCGTCAATTCAAAACTGTTTCCCGATTTTCCTTGCCGACAGGTATCCCGATAAATCCCGATTTGTTGGTCTAATCTATTCTCTTTCAGATACCTTGTGCATGTCTCTCTTTCTTTTCCGCACAGATCCATAAGACAACAGCTGCGGTAAGCCAAATGCCTCGGTAAACATTTGTCGATACACTTCCAGGGAAGCCATCAAACAATGCGTTCCAATCATAAACCGCGCCAATCGCATCAATGAAAGCATGATACAGCGCACAGGCGATCACGCTTTTTGTTGATTTATATATAGCGGCCAGAGCAAACGCCCAGATAAAGATCGTGATCCCGAATCCTATTATGCTGTCTCCGTAATGGTTCGAGGTCGGATCTAAAAACACCGGAAAATGCCAGACGAACCAGATCGCGGCCGTAAGAAGAACCGAAAACGGATACTTTATTCTTTTGTCCAATTCCGGCTGCAACAGACCCCGCCAGCCGGTCTCTTCGGCGATACCGACAAACGGTATCATGATCAGAAAACCGAGAGGGAACATATACCAGGGCGAGCCGTTGGGCGTTCCGAACAGTATTGCGTAAACAAAAGCAAGCAAACAAAACCCGGCTGTAATCAAGATGGTTTTCAACTTGTTTTCCGTGCGGAAAATGTTGCGGAACATCTGTCTGATACCGATTTTTTCTATGAATAGAGAAATGATAAGAACCGCTACAAAAGGCGTCGGAGTTGAAAATAACAGTCCTATCGCTGCATATAGGAAATAGCCGGCGGTCATCTTTCCTGTTTCACTGTACTCGATCGAATACGGAAGCAACAAAACGTTGAGGGTGATAAAGCAAAAAGCGGACAGCACGACAATCAGGAGCAGATACCACCATAATTTGCTTAATTGAACTTTTTTCGATTTCGATGTTGTTGTATTCTTCATAAACAGTTCTCCAAATCCCGATTTGCCGTACTCAATTGTTTATTTCAGTGAAATAACAGAGTCAGTTGTAACTTCAATCATGATAATGTAAACCTTGACGGAATAAAACAAAATCCATATAGTCAAAAGGAGCCGGATATTGCGATTATGGCATGATCTGACTCGTCAATTGGCTTGAGAACTCTGATTTACAGAGAATCGTTCACACACTCCGCTTGCCTTAATGGGAAACACCCCGCGGCGAGTGGTGCCCGCAGGAAAGAAGCATCAACAGGAAAAACAGCCTGGGACAGAGGTCAGACCTCTGTCTCCGGCCCTATTTACGGGGAAATCCATCAGGGATGATACGGGCATCGGCTGCCGATGCACTCTCCGTTTTTCCCCATGTACCTGCAGACAGGCCTGCTTTCCGGCATGGCGACGCCCAGGTATTCCCGGGTGAACGCCGCCGCCTCCCGGACGGCAAGGCGGGCGGTGCGTTTGCAGCATCGGGGACCGCCGACCTCCGCGATGGCTTCCAGACAGCGGGCGGCCAGACGCTGGGGAAGGTGCCACACCTCCCCGGCCAGGGGAGTGGAGCGGGTGAGGATGCTGCAGTAGATCCCCGCCCCGGCGGCGGCGCCGCAGACACCCCAGTACCCGCAGGTGCCGCCGGGGACCTGACGGCCCCGCTTCAGGGCTTCCCCCAGGGCGGAGGGCAGATCCAGGCTGCCGCCGCAGTTCCGGCAGGCGGCGAGGAGGACGCAGGGGACGATGGCATGGTGCTCCGGCCCGTGCATATGCACCCCGGGCAGGGCGAATACTTCCTCCAGCAGCGCCTGGGGATCGGTTTCCCGGCTCTGGAGCAGCAGGGGGACGAACCCCGCCTCCAGTCCGGCGGTATGGCAGCGATCGCAGACGTAGTGCCCCTGGGTGCAGGCGCAGGCGCTGAGCTGCTTTTCTCCGCAGAGGGCGCAGGTGCGCTCCACGGCTTCCCGGCCGTAAACCAGGGGGCTGCCGCAGAGGAGACAGCCTGTTTCGTGAGCGTTTCCCCGGTCTTTCTTCCGGATCCGGATAACGGCCATGGCCGCTCAGTCCCCGGGATGCCAGGCCGGGACCTGGGTCTGCTTATTGTAGATGGGCGCGGCGACGTTCCGGGGAAAGACCTTGATGAAGTCCGGATTGGGCTCCTCGTCGGGTATGGCCCGGGTGATGGCGTCCGCGTGCTCCTGCCAGCCCTTCTTCCACTCCGCGTGGGTGAAGATGAACAGGTCCCCCCGCATGATGCCCCGGACAACCCGTTCCCCGGCCTCCTCCGGATCCCGCTCCATTTTGCTCATGTCCAGACCGTTGAGATCCGCCTTCCCGACGCCCTTGTTGGGGCTGACCCGCTTGGCGAAGGGGGAGCCCAGGTGCATCTCCCGGATCTTGTCCGTGGTGGTGTTCAGATTGGTTTTGAAGGGGCCGGGGCAGAAGACGCTGGCACCCACGTTGGTCTCCTGCAGGTCCAGGGCGAGGGTCTCCATCACGGCCATCACCGCCCGCTTGGTGGAGTTGTACAGCACCATGCCCGGAAGGGGAATGATGCCGTTTTTGGAGGAGGTGCTCACCACCCAGCCCTCCTCTCCATGCTTCAGGATCCGGGGGAGGATGGTCTTGATGCCGTTGAGCACGGATTTGAAGTTGATGTCGATGGCAAAATCCATGTCCTCATAGCTGGCCTCCCAGATGGGGCCCTCCATGAGGCCGATGCCCGCGTTGTTCACCAGAATATGGATCTTTCCGAAGGCGGCCTCCGCCTCGTCCGCCGCCCGGACGAAGGCCTCCCGGTCCATCACGTCCAGCAGGCCGGGGCGGCAGGGCCAGCCCTGCTCCCGAAAGAGGGGTAGTGCGGCGTCCAGCGCCTCCTGCCGGAAATCCGCGATGACGATATTGGCGCCCCGCCTGGCCAGAGCTTTGGCGATGCCCAGCCCCAATCCGCTGGCGCCGCCGGTGACGAATGCGGTCTTGCCGTGGAAATCCTGAATACCCATGATTGCGCCTCCTGTATGTTGATTATTCCTTGCTCTTACCGATCCAATCCGCCAGAAGCCGGGCAACGCCCGCCGCATCCTCCGGAGCGTATACCGGAATGCCCGTCGGGCGCAGCTCCGTATCCGTCACCAGAGCCAGCAGGGTGGCGGGATCGCATACCGGAGCCCGGGAGACGGCCCCTCGCAGGATCTCGATCTTGGGGTAGGGGGAATGCTTGAAGCCCTCCAACAGGATCAGGTCCGCCTCGGGAAACAGGGGAGCGAGCTCCCGCTCCGTCACCCGGGCGTACTTCACCGCCTGGAATTTCTCCCCGTCGAACACGGCGGTCCCCATGGCCCCCGCCTCCAGGAGGCGGAAGGTATCCGTCCCCTCCCGATCCGGCAGGAAGGAGTGCCCGTCATGCTTGATGACGGCGACCTGCAGTCCCAGGGCTTTCAGCTCCGGGATGAGCGCAGCGAGAAAGGTGGTCTTGCCGGAGTTTTTCACCCCGGAGACCGCGACGATTTTTCCCATGTCCATGCCCCCTTTCCGCTCCACTATAGCACATTCCGGCCCTTCTGCAAATCCCGGAATGGCGAAGCGGCCTCGATTGACAGGGGAGAGGGGGATGTGTACAATGGAAGGAAAGGAAGGTGAAGGTGATGAACGACAGGGCATGGTTCGTCCGCCGCCCCAGGAATCTGGAGGCGCTGCGGGCTTTGCATCCGCTGGATGGGGAGCGGCCCTTCCGGGTGGTCGCGGAGCTGTTCCTGGCGGAGATGGAGTTCCAGAATTTCCTCACCGACCTGGCCGCAGACCGGAAATTCCTGGAGCGGTATGCCGGCCTCTGCGCCTATGGAGAGACACCCGTCTGCCTGCTGGTGCGCTGCGAGGATGACCGGAACGGGATCCTGGCGGTGCCGGGGAGGGACGGTTTCGCCGAATGGGCCGCTTTTCTGGATTTGGAGCCATAACGGGGATCGAAGGGCAGCGGCGGAAGGGATGCGCATATTCGCCACGACCTGTCCGAAGCCCTTCGGATCAGCTAACGGAGAAAGGAAATGAAGAACATGAGCGAATTCAAGTACCCCCATCTCTTCGAGCCCATCCGGCTGGGGAACACCCTGTTCCGCAACCGGATCTTCGCCTCTCCCACGGGATACACCAATATGACCGGGGACAATATCCTGCCTCCCGGCGCCGCCGCCTATTATGCCCGGAAGGCCCTGGGCGGCGCAGCCAGCGTCGCCACCTGCGAGCTCATCCCGGACGGGGAGCTGGGCCGGGGCGGGGTGAACCACGTGGCTCTGGATGATCCCCGGGTCTTCAGCCCCCTGTGCCGTCTGGCGGAGGAGATCTCCCGCCACGGGGCGGTAGCTACGGCGGAGCTGCAGCATGCGGGGATGTTTGCCAACCGGGTCCCCGCCTTCATGGGAGGAAAGAACCTGGGCTTTGCCTATGGTCCTGTGGAGATGCAGGTGGGGGACCGGGTGGTGCCGGAGATGCCGGAGGAGATCATCGAGCGCACCATTCGGAAGTACGCCCAGGCAGCCCTCCTCGCCAAGCGGGCAGGCTTCGGCATGGTCCTGGTCCATGCGGGACACGGCTGGCTGCTGCATCAGTTCTTCTCGCCCATCACCAATACCCGGAAGGATAAGTGGGGCGGGGCTCCCGTGGAGAATCGGGCCCGGTTCACGGTGGAGATCGTGAAGGCCATCAAGAAGGCCTGCGGCGCGGGCTTCCCCGTGGAGGTGCGCATCAGCGGCAGCGAGTGCTACGACGGGGGCTTCGGCATCGAGGAGGGCATCGCCTTCGCGAAGCAGCTGGACGGTCTCTGCGACCTGATCCACGTTTCCGCCGGGAACCATGAGGTGGAGGAGGTCTTCGCCGTCACCCATCCCAGCATGTTCCTGGGGGAGGGGCCCAACGTGAAGTACGCAGCCGAGATCAAAAAGCATGTGAAGACCCCCGTGGCCACCGTGGGTGCCCTGGGAGAACCGGAGATGCTGGAGGAGATCATCGCCTCCGGCCAGGCGGACGTGGTGGAAATGGCCCGTGCGCTTTTGGCGGATCCGGATCTGCCTCTGAAGATCCGCACCGGCCGGGAAGGGGAGATCAAGCAGTGCATGCGCTGCCTCAGCTGCTTCTCCACGGAGATGAACTGCGGTGAGCCCTATTGCGCCATCAACCCGGAGACCGGCAGGGAATTGGATATGAAGTACGATTTCCCCAGGGTAAAGGAATCCCGCCGGGTCCTGGTGGTGGGCGGCGGCGTCGGCGGCATGCAGGCCGCCCTTACCTGCGCGGAGCGGGGACACGAGGTCATCCTCTGCGAAAAGAGGAGCGAGCTGGGGGGATCCATCCGCTGCGAGCGGAACGTGCCCTTCAAGCGGAAGCTGGATATCTATCTGAACCAACAGGCCCGGGCGGTGGAGAAGGCCCCCATCGATCTGCAGCTGAATACGGAGGTCACGCCGGAGTATGCAGAATCCCTGAAGCCGGACGTGATCATCGCCGCCACCGGGGCCAGACCCGTCAAACCCGGGATCCCGGGCATCGACGGAGCCAACGTCATGGGAGCGGAGCAGGCCTATCTGGAGCCGGAGAAGACGGGGAAGAAGGTCTGTATCCTGGGCGCCGGTCTGGTGGGGCTGGAACTGGGGATCTACCTGTCCATGCAGGGGCGTGAGGTCCAGGTGGTGGAAATGGCCCCGGCCATCAACGACGGGGGCAACTTCCTCCATGCCATCGGCCTGAAGGCGGAGCTGAACAAGCGGAAGGTGAAGGTGGATCTGAATACCAAGGCCCTGGAGATCCGGCCGGATGGCGTTCTGTGCGCCGGACCGGAGGGGGAGAAGCTCTATGCCGCCGATACGGTGATCTATGCCGTGGGTCAGCGCCCGGAGTCCGAGGCTGCCCTTGCCCTGCGGTTCTGCGCGCCGGAATTCTACCAGATCGGGGATTGCCTCAGCCCCCGGAATATCACCGCTGCCACCTCCGCGGCCTTCCATACCGCCCGGGATATCGGGAGGTTCTGAGAAGACGGCTGCCGGGGGTATGCCGCCGGAGGCGTCGTCGGGGCAAATCTCACGGGCTGCGCATCCGCGGTTGCCGTAAGAGCCGCGAATGCTTGCT
>CAMVBX010000087.1 GCA_947165825.1 uncultured Clostridia bacterium | reverse complement strand
TCTATTCGCGCCTGCGGGCGCGAACTCTGCGAGGCTTTGGTACTTTGTCTACAGTTTGAGGGGCGCCCGGATGGGCGCCCCTCTTGATTTCGGACTCTCAGATCAGTCCGCTGCCGGCTTCGGTCTTGTCTCCCGATCAGGCAGCCTTCTCCGCCATATAGGCGTCATAAGCCTCCTGATACACGGCCAGGGCTTCGGTCATGCCGATGGCCTTCAGGCCTTCCACGTAGGAATCCCATTCGTTCAGGGATTTGGAGTTATCCACGAACGCGATGTAGTTCTCCGAAATATAGGTGCCGATATCGCTGGAATACTGGTTGATCCTTTCCCGCTGTTCGTCGGTGAAGGTAATGGCGGTAGGCCAGCGGTAGGCGGCGTCGTAATCGTAATTGGCCCAATAGGTGTGGGCATAGACTGCTGCATCCCCTCCGGGGAAGGAGTATCTCTGGAGATGATAGTGCATGCCGGGATCCGTCAGCTCATTGGAGAGATACACGGTGGCCAGCATGGTCATGCTGGTGAGCTCGGGGGCGTAGTAGAAGGGCGTATACTGCCGTTCGCCCTTGTCGTTATATTCCCAGGTCAGGCCTTCGACGCCCCAGGTGCAGAACATGGCGCCCTCTTCGCTGTACCGCCAGTCGATCCAGGTGACGGCCAGGGGGATATTCTCGCAGGTGGCGCTGATGGCGGCGCTGCCGTAATGGGTACGGGTGGTATCTCCGCCCAGATGCAGCGTCTGTCCTTCGTACAGCAGGGGACGGCGCACCGGCACCCAGCCCACGCTGGCGTCCGGGTCGATGCATCCCGGATGCTCGGAAGCGCCGTTGGCGGAGAGCATGACGTAAGCCAGCTGGCCGTCGATCTTATCGTTGAAGTCCTCGTCCGAGCTGAAGCTGGCCCAGTTGGGATCGATCAGGCCTTCGCTGAACCACTGGTTGGCCATGGTCATGAGGGCGCGGTCATTGTCGTTCATGTTGGCATGCTTGACTTCGCCGTCCTGGACGTACACCAGGCCGAAACGGCTGGCGCAGAAGAAGGTGTCGTAGGCGGTCCAGGCATAGGTGCCGGACATCTCCAGGGTGGAGTAATAGGTCATGGGGTAGGTGCACTTGTCAAACTGGCTCTGGCAGGCGGCAAGCGCGTCATGCAGATCGTCGAAGGTCCGGATATCGTCATTCGTCATGCCCAGCTTTTCCAGCCAGTCGCCCCGGAAGAAGTAATCCATCTGGATCAGGCCCTGGTCCCACAGGAAATAGAAGGTGGTGATCAGGTTGTCCTCCGTGAAGACGGAATTGTAGGTGGCCTCGTCCTTGGGATCGTAGATCGCCTGCCAGATGTAGTTGGGGCAGTACTCCCGATAGTCGTAGATATTGATGAAGTATTCTTCCTCCAGCACGGCCTTTTTGAAGCTGCCGCTGGTATAGAAGAAGTTCGCGTTGCTCATGATATCGTCCAGGTTGTCCGCCGCCAGGAGCACGGAGAAGTTCTCGCTCCGGGATTCGCCGGGAACGATGTCATACTCCGCGTGCACGCCGGTCAGCCGCTCCATCTCCTTGGGGAAGGGAGATTCCGGATAACCGCCCTCGTCCAGGACGAAGGGGATCCAGCAGGTGGTCCACATGGTGATGATCTCGTCGCTGTTGGTCAGGGGCAGCTCATAGCTGTACGCCCCGGTGGGCATGCCGTTTCCGTCCACGTTGGGGTTGTTCCCCTTGGCATAATGATAGAATACGCCGTCCTCCGCGGGCTCCGCCGTTGCCGGATCGGCAGCAGGCGTATTCCCGCCGCCGTTTGTGGCCGCGGGCGTCTGAGCGGGGTCGCCGCTGGGAGCCTTTGTGGCTGCCGGGTTGTTCGCCGTTCCGCCGCAGCCGCTGAACAGCGCCAGGATAAGCGCCGCGGCAAAAACCAGGGCCAACGTTCGTCTCGTTCTCATTTTTTACCTCCTTGTGATTGAGCCGTATGGCGTTCAGGTGATCCGCTTTCCGTCCCCTCCCCCGGGAAACCGGATTGCCGGATACTTTCATTTTAGGTATTGCCGCATCATTATTCAATCCTAATTTTTGTTAAGTACGCAACATTTATAAATATATTAACATCTTTTTTATCTTATGTTAAATAAAGGTTTTCAAAATCAGGGGCATATCTTGCGGAATATCCTGCGCTTTTCCGTATGATTATGCATGGCAGGGTTCCTCCGCGTTCCGAAGGCTGTCCATACCGGCGGGGAATCTGCCGGATTCCGTCCGGGTGACTCCGGTTTTTCCGGTCCCCACAGCGCAATAAAAGCCGGGTGCGCGAAGGCGCACCCGGCATGTTCTTTCTCTCAATCTCAGGCAAGGATGTTCAGCAGGAGGGTCAGCACCACGAAGGCGATGGCGATCCACTTGGTCATCCGGGCCAGCTTGGCATCCACGTCCTTGGCCTTATTCTTGGCCAGGAAGGTATCGGCAACGCCGCCGATGGCCCCGGAGAGGCCGGCGCTCTTGCCGGACTGGAACAGCACCACGGCCACAACGGCCAGGGCGGAGAGAAGCTGTATAATGGTGAGAATAATGATCCAGGCAGACATGGGAAACAACACCCTTTCCGTAATATGCAGAACCGCCCGAGAGCGGCGATAATCATATTACCATGCTTTTTCCCGCATTGCAAGCTTTATTTTACGAAATTCCGGGCTTTTCAGGAGGTCCCCAGGTATTGTATACTGACGGCAGGAAAAACACGATATGGAGGTAACGTTCATGATCTATCATGTTTCCGCCTCCGCCGCCCCGGGGGGCGACGGGAGCGAAAGCCGTCCCTTTGCCGCCATTCAGCAGGCGGCGGACCTGGCCCTGCCCGGGGACACGGTCCTGGTGCAGCCAGGGGTCTACCGGGAGTGGGTGGACCCGAAGAACGGGGGCACCCCCGCTGCCCGGATCACCTACCGCAGCGCCGTCCCCCTGGGGGCGGTGATCACCGGCGCCGAACCCGCCCGGGGCTGGAAGGAGGAGGGGGATGGCGTCTGGTCCCTGCGCGTTCCCAATTCCCGTTTCCCCGACCGGCATCCCTTCACCGCCCTGGTGCAGGGGGACTGGTTCATGGCCTCCCACGTCGCCCATCTGGGGGACGTGTTCCTGAACGGAAAATCCATGTACGAGGTGCTGAGCCGGGAGGCGGTGCGCAGCCCGCAGCCCTCCAGGGCTTCCTGGGATCCGGATTTCTCCCTGTACGTGTGGTACACGGAGCAGGACAAGGCGGAGGACGCCACCCTGATCCTGGCCAATTTCCGGGGGAAGGATCCCAACCGGGAGAACGTGGAGATCAGCGTGCGGAAGCATGGCTTCTATCCTTCCCGTACAGGGGTGGGATATATCACCCTGTCAGGCTTCACCGTGCGCCAGGCCGCCACCCAGTGGGCGCCCCCCACAGCTTATCAGGAGGGGATGGTGGGACCCCATTGGTCCAGGGGCTGGATCATCGAGGACTGTGAAATCGCGGAATCCAAATGCAGCGGCATCTCCCTGGGGAAGTACCGTCAGCCGGAGAACGACAACAAGTGGCTCCTGCGGAAGCTGAAGGACGGCACGCAGACGGAACGGGACTGCATCCTCCAGGCCTGGCGGGAGGGCTGGCGGAAGGAGAACGTGGGCTCCCACGTCGTCCGCCGGTGCGAGATCCATGACTGCGGGCAGACCGGCATCGTGGGCCACCTGGGGGGCGTGTTCTCGGTGATCGAGGACAACCATATCCACCATATCAACAACAAGCAGAACCTGGCGGGGGCGGAGATCGGGGGCATCAAGATGCATGCCGCCATCGACGTGGTCTTCCGCCGGAACCATATCCACCACTGCACCCGGGGCATCTGGCTGGACTGGCAGGCCCAGGGCACCCGGGTCACGGGGAACCTGTTCCATGACAACGCCCTGCCCTTCCCCTGTCTGATGAACGACGAAGCCCTCCAGGGCTACGGGGAGGATCTGTTCGTGGAGGTCTCCCACGGTCCCACCCTCATCGACAACAATCTGTTTCTCTCCCTGCGCTCTCTGCGCCTGGCCACCCAGGGCTGCGCCTTCGTGCACAACCTCCTCGCCGGCTCCATCTCCGCCGTGGGACGGGGTGTGGATAACGGCTCCCTCACCCGCCCCTCTCCCCGGTATACCCCCTACCACGTGCCCCACAGCACGGATGTGGCGGGCTTCATGACCATCCTCCATGGGGACATGCGCTTTATAAACAACGTCTTCCTCCAGCAGGAGGTTCCGTCCTTCCTGGAGAAGGCCATGGAAAAGCTGAAGGACGACCCCTGGGACGAGGGAAACGTGGTCACCGGCCTTCACGTCTTCGACTTCTGCCCGACCCGGGAGGAATGGCTCCGGGAATTCGAGGGCTACTGCGGCATGGGTTCTCCCCCGAAGGATCGGTACTATATCCCCCTGCCCGTCTGGACCGAAGGGAACGTATACCTGAACGGCGCGCGGCCCTGGGGGAAAGAGTCCGCCCCCGCCTCCCCGGCCGGAACGTACGGCTTCCGCCTCACGCAGCGGGACGGAAAGCTCCTGCTGGAGTCCGACCTGGGCGAGGCCCTTGGGGGGATCTCCGGGCAGCCGGTATGCACCGCCTCCCTGGAGCCTGCCTTCGAGCCGGAGCAGCCCTTTGAAGCGCCGGACGGCGCTCCCATCGCCTTCGACCGGGATTACCTGGGAAATGCCCGGGGTTCCGCCCCGCTTCCCGGCCCCTTTGCCGCCTGGGAAAAGGCGATCACGGTGGGATAAACCGATAAGCGAAAAACCGGGCGGACGCTCTTCGGCGTCCGCCCGGCCGCTTGCCGCCGCACAGCCCCGGACAGTCTCCTTTCCGCGGAAGGGAGCACCGCGCGCTTTGCGGCGATGAAAACCAATTCGAGCCGGAGCCCGGCAAAGCGGGTCCGGCTCGAAGCGTGTCAGCGGGATTCCATCACATACAGGTAAACCCGGCTTTGGATGGTGTCCGCCACGGCCTGGGCGGTCTTCTGTCCGGAGAAGAAAGCGCCGGCTTCCTCCTGGACGATGGCCATGACCTCCGTCTGCTGGCGGTAGACCTGCACCGCGCCTTTCACCACGTCGGTGACCTTGTCCGCCATCTCCTGGGTGATGGGCTTGGACCACCAGTCCTCATAGCCCGGTTCGGGTTCGGGCATGACGGGCTCCTCCGGCTCCAGATCGCCGGGAGAGGAGCTCTCCTCCGGCACCAGGACCCCGGCGGTGGCTTCGCCGTCCTCCTCCGCTCCGTCGGCGGGTTCCATGGGGTCAGCCGGTGCGGCTTCGCTCTCCTCATAGTACACCATACCGCCGCCCCGGGGGCCGTCATAAATGACGTAGCCGTTTCCCGTCTCCGTCATCGCCTTGGTCTCCAGGGCCTCCAGGGCGTCCAGCCGTACGGGGAAGCACCAGTCTCCCAGCTCCGACTGGTATTCCTCGCCCAGCAGATACCGCAGGAAATCCCAGCACTGGTCGTCCAGCTTGGTGCGTCCGGAAATGCCGATCTCCATATTGGGACTGATCACCGCCCCGCTGCCCTTGGCGCCGGGGAAACCGATGAAGGTGCAGTCCGAATCGAACTGGTAATACAGATCCCGGATGCTGGTGTAGCTGCTGAGGTAAGCGGTCATCAGCAGGGTGCGCCCTTCCCGGTACTGGCCCTCCTGCCGTTCCCAGTAGGTGGGATCGTCGTTGGCGAGCTTCTCCCAGTCGATGTTCTCCGGGAAGGTCTTCACCAGCTCCAGGAGCTGGATGAATTCGGGGCTGTTGAAGGTGCAGGCCCCCGTCTCGGGATCGATGAAGGCGTCCATGTTGTCCTCCAGCAGGATCCGGAGGGCGCTTTCCCGGGTGGTGTCGGAGAAGACCGTCATTTCGGGATGGGCCCGGATGACCTTCTGCAGATCCTCCATGGTCCAGCCCAGGTCCTTGCCCACCAGGCTTTCCTTGGCCGCCAGGGTCTGAATGGTAAACGCGGGAATGATGCTGTAGACCTTTCCGTCCCGCTCCACGGCCTTGAACACGTTCTCCAGGAAGTCCTCCATACGGATATCCGGATCCTTTTCCAGCCTGGGCTTCAGGTCCAGCAGCAGGCCTTTGCTGGCATACACGTCGTAGGGCAGGCCTTCCATGGAGAAGATATCCGGGATCTTGCCGGAGATGATCTCCTGGTTCAGCTGCTTGAGTCCGGCCTGGTAATCGTCCTCCGTATTGTACTGGGAGTAATCGTCGAAGACGATGCGGAACAGATCGTTCTGCTTGTTGTAGCTGATGATGGAGTTGGTCAGATTGTCGTCCAGGTACAGGGCGGCAAAGTGGATGATGTACTTCTCCACGCTCTCCCCCATGGGGTTCATGTAGGCCAGCTTCATGCCTTCGTTCCCCCGCCAGTTCCGCTCCGAAATGAGGAAGCGGCCGTCGGAAAGGGGCACCACGCTCTGCACGTAATTGGCGTTCATGTCGCAGTTCAGCCAGTTCAGGATCTCGGTGCGGGTATGGGAAGTCAGGTCATAGCTGTCGATCCCCGTGGACTTCCCCAGGATGAGGGTATCCCCCGGGCCGCCGTAGATATTGCCGATGTTGTTCATCTCCATGCCCAGATCCGCGATCTCCGTAAGGTTTCCGTTCCCGGGATCCACCTCCATCAGACTCAGGGTGCTGGAATAGTCGTTGGGATTATTCTTGTATACGTTGGCAATGATCCGGCCGCTGCCTGTGACGCAGATATTCTGCACGTACATGTTGCTGTTTTCCCCATAGTTCCGGAAAAGCACCTTGCCGGTAGGGTCCAGGCCGATAAAGCCGTCCCCGGTCACGCCGAGGATATTGCCGTTTTCGGCAAAGAGCAGCCGCGAGATGTAGAGGTATTCGTCCTGGTTGGCGGGATCCCGGAGCGTATCCAGGGGGATGCTCAGGAGCTCGTTCCCGCTGATGTCCGCATGGATCAGACTGCTCTTCTGCTCCCAGACGTAGTTCTCCGGATCGGACCAGTCGTTCAGATACTGCTCCTTCAGATACCAGATGGTCCCGTCCGGAGCGATATTGATGTTGTTCACGTAGCTTTCCCAGCTGCGGGAGTTTTCCTCATCGTACTCGGATTCCTGGTTGAAGGTCAGGAGCTTCGTCAGGGTGCCGTCCTCCGCCATGCGGAACAGCTCGATCCCCCAGATGTACTCCGTCTGCCCGGGGTTCTGCTCGGAGGGGATCTCCCGGTTGAAGCTGGCGGTGAGGTAGATCGCCCCGGCCGCCTCCTTCATATCCTGAATATCCACGTCCCCTTCCAGGGCGGTCTTCAGGTATTCCACGCTGTAAACGTGGTCCAGCTTCACCTTTTCCACGCCCTTCAGCTTTTTTTCGAGTTCTGCCTGGGAGTCCGACGGCGCCTCGGTCTGTTTGCCGGGATTGTTCCCCTCGTTGCCCTTCTTGCTGCAGCCCAGCAGCCCCAGGGCCAGGACCAGGGCGAGGAACAGCGCCGCGAAGCGTTTCAGCTTGTTCATATTTCTCCTCCTTCACCGCATATGGCGGACGTTCGGTATTTTATTCTGACGCCGGATACGGGAATTTGTTCCCGCTCTTGAGTCTTGCCTCCTGTGGGATTATACTGAGGCCAGGCTCACCCGCTTCTTCCAGAAGCCGCCGTAGTAGTAGACGATCGACAGGATGGTGTTCACGTAAGCCGCCAGCCCGTAACCCAGGAACCAGCCCATGAGGCCCAGGTTGCACACGTAAGCCAGGAAAAGGCTGATGGCGATCCGGCTCACGAAGCCGTCCAGCAGGGCGATGATCATGGTGAGGGCCGCGTTGCCGATGCCCTCGATGAAGGCCTGGTACGGACACATCATGGTGGTGGCCGGGGTGGACAGCGCCAGGGCCAGCATAAACATCGGCGCCATTTCCAGCACGTCCGGATCCGAGGTAAAGAGAGAGTAGAGTTCCCTGGGGATCAGGAGGAAGAGGGCGACGAACACCGCCGCCGTACCGGCGCAGATGAAGGCGGATACCCGGACCGTCTGCTTCATCCGGTCCTGCTTTCCCGCGCCCATATTCTGCCCCACCATGGTGGCGCAGGCCACCATCACGCCGTTCACCACGATCCAGGGGATCTGCTCGATCTTCGTACCGGTGCCGAAGGTGGAGGAGGCGGTAAGGCCATAGGTGTTGATGAAGCGGGTGACGAAGAGCATGGAGATGGAGATGGCCGCATGCTGGAGGGCGAAGGGAATGCCCAGGCGGATCAGCTTCCGCAGGGTGGGTCCGTCCGGCTTCAGGCTGGCCAGCTTGAAGTCGAAGCCGATCTCCTCCCGGCGTCCGTAGAGATACCGCAGGGAGATCACCAGGCTGATGCCCTGGCCCATGACGGTGGCCAGCGCCGCGCCGGCTGCGCCCCAGTGGAGCAGCGCCACGGCGATCAGGTCCAGGATCAGGTTCGCCCCGGCGGAGATGGCCACGAAGATCAGGGGGTGCCGGGAGTCTCCCATTCCCCGGAGCACGGCGGAAACCAGATTGTAGCCGAAGGTGAAGACGGTGCCCAGGAAGGCGATGCGAAGGTACCTTGACGCCTCCCCGAAGGATTCCTCCGGCGTGCTCAGTGCCCGGAGGATAGGCCCGGTGAGACACAGGCCCAGGACCGTGATGAAGGCCGCCGCCAGGATGATCGTGGCGGCGACGGTGCCGATGGTCTTTTTCAGATCCTGCCGCCGTCCCGCGCCGATGAGCTGGGAAATGATGATCTGTCCCGCATTGGTGAAGCCCATGCACAGCGCGGTGGTGAGCCACATGAGCTGGGAGGCGATGCTGACGGCGCTGAGCCCCTTGCTCCCCACGAACTGTCCCACCACCATCATATCCACCATGCTGTAAGCCGTCTGGAGCAGGGTGGAGAACATAAAGGGCAGGGCAAAACGGAAGAGCTTTTTGGGCACGCTGCCCACGGTGAGATCCTGAATGATCGCTTTAGCCATGATAGACGATGACTCCATATTCTGATTCTGTTTTTTTCTGCATAGATTTTCACATTATACTACGACCTGCGGCTCCGCGCAAGGGCAGCGGCAGGAATTTCTGAAAGGACGAATACCCATATGAATGAAGCTCCTCTGGAGATCGAACGGAAATACCTGATCCGCATGCCTGACCGGGCTCTGCTGGACCGTCTGGCGGTCCGCCGGGATTATATCCGCCAGACCTATCTGCTTCCCGCCGAGGCGGATACGACGGAGCGGGTCCGGCTCCGGGGCTGCGGAGAAAAGGCGCAGTACACCCATACCGTAAAACGCCGGATCACGGATCTGGTCCGGGAGGAGCGGGAGGAACCGGTCTCTCCCCGGGAGTACCGTTCCCTGCTGGAGCGGGCGGATCCCGCTCTCCGGGTGGTGGAAAAGACCCGGTACTGCATCCCCCTGGGGGAGCTCACCCTTGAGGTGGACTGTTTCCCCTTCTGGTCGGACCGGGCTTTTCTGGAGATCGAGCTTCCCCATGCCGACGCCTCCCTCGCCCTGCCGGATTGGGTGCAGGTCGTCCGGGAGGTGACGGAGGATCCCCGGTACACCAACCGGGCCCTGGCGGCGGATATCCCCATGGAGCTTCTGCCGGGCCAGACGCCGGAGGAGCTGATCCGCACCGATCCCACCCGCCGCACCTGGGCGGAGATCCGGCTGGACCGGATCGAACAGAACTTCCGCACCCTGGAGGGCGCCCTTCCTCCGGCTTCCCGCTGTCTGGGGGTGGTGAAGGCGGACGCCTACGGCCACGGGGACGTCCCGGTGGCCCGGCGGCTGGAGGAGCTGGGCTGCGCCTACCTGGCCGTGGCCTGTCTGGACGAAGGCGCCAAGCTCCGGAAGGCGGGCATCAAGACCACAGATCAAAAAGCACGGAATAATCGTCGTTTTTACCCTTGTTCATCATAT
>CAMVBX010000086.1 GCA_947165825.1 uncultured Clostridia bacterium | reverse complement strand
CCGCGCTCCGGCGGCATTCCTTCTCGGAACGGATGGACATGTACCGGATGATGATATGGGGCATGCCGAAGTAGCCCAGGCCCCAGGCCAGACCGGAGAGAATGCCTTTGACGCCGTCCCATCCTCCGGCTCCGCCGGTCAGGCTCCAGTAGCCTGCCTGCACGGCATGGGCGTCCGCACCCTTGCCGGCCTGCAAAGCGGCCAGGGCCACGATGGGGGTGGCGATCAGGGCAATGAGCATGAGCATGCCCTGGAAAAAGTCCGTCCAGCATACTGCGCTGAATCCGCCCAGGAAGGTATAGGAGACGATAATCACCGCGGCCAGGATCATGGCGCCGGTGGCGTTTACCCCCAGCACCGTGTTGAACAGGGTTCCGCAGGCCTTGATGCTGCTGGCGGCGTAGATGGCATAAGCCAGGAGAAAGATCACCGCGCAGAGGATCTGCAGCACCTTATTTCCGCTGAGAAAACGGTTGGTGAGATACTGGGGGATGGTAATGGAGTCCTTGGCCGCGATGGAGAAACGGCGCAGCCGCTGGGAGACCAGGATCCAGCTCAGCGCCTGCCCAAGAGCGAGGCCGACAGCAGTCCAGATTTCCACCAGACCCGTGAGATACAGGGCGCCGGGCAGACCCATGAGCACCCAGGAGCTCATATCCGAAGCGCCGGCGGAGAGGGCCGCAACCAGGCCGCTCACCTGGCGGTCTCCCAGGAAATACGATTTTTCGCCCTTGTTCCGATGCTTGGTGAAGAAATACAGGCCGATACCCAGCATACCGATCAGATAGAGGATAAAGACGATCAGTTCAGTGTAATTCAAAATAAGCCCTCCCGTTGACAAATAAGTATTTGCTAATATATAATATAAGCAAAACATTTTAATGACGCGATTATAAACGAAAACGGCAAGAATTGCAAGCTGATTTTGCGATTTACTTGGAAAAAGAGGATAAGATGAATCTGAAGCGCTATCGTTTCTTTGTGCAGACGGTGCACAGCGGGAGTTTCAGCGGGGCTGCGGAGGCGCTGGGCTGCACGCAGTCCGCCGTGAGCCAGATGATCACCGGCCTGGAAAAGGAGCTGGGGGTGACCCTCCTGCGCCGCAGCCGCACGGGGATCCGGCTGACGGAGGAGGGAAAGCTGCTCCTGCCGGAAATCGAAGGACTTCTGGAAGCCCAGAAACGGATCGAGGAGCTTTGCGGAGCCCTCCGGGGCGGGGAACGGGGAACCGTTGTGGTGGCATCGTTTTCCAGCGTGGCGGTGCATTGGCTGCCGGGGATCTTCAAAGCCTTCGGAGAAGCCCATCCGGGGGTGGAGCTCCGGCTGAACACCGGGGATTATCATGACGTTTCCCAGTGGCTGGAATCCGGGGCCGCCAATGTGGGCTTTGCGACGCCAAGCTGCGCCGGAAACTGCCGGTTCATTCCTCTGTACCGGGATCCCCTTCTGGCGGTGCTGCCCCCGGATCATCCCCTGGCGGATGCGGGAGAGTTTCCGGTGGAGCAGATGGAACGGGAATCCTTCCTGGGGCTGCTGGCCGCGTCGGATCAGGATGCCCGGGATTATTTGACCTCCGCAGGGATCGAGCCCAATATCCGTCTGTCCACCAAGGACGACTATGCTATCCTGGCCATGGTGCGCAGCGGGCTGGGGATCAGTATCATGCAGGAGCTTCTCCTTCGGGATCAGACGGAGGGACTTCGCCTGCTCCCCCTGAAGCCCAGGGCCTACCGGACCATCGGACTTGCCGTTACGGAGGAAGGGGAGAAAAACCCCGTCGTACAGGCTTTCACCGCTTTCGTGGGGGACTGGGTCCGGGAGAACGGGAAGGAAGGCGCCATCTGACAACAAAAACGGAGCCCCGAAAAAGGCTCCGTTTTTCCGTTTTTGGATCTTTACACCACCTGGAACAGGTAGAATTTCAGATAATCCGTCTCCGGTACCCCCCAGAGAATGGGGTGATCCGGCGCCTGCTGCCGGGATTCGATCTGCCGCAGGGCGACCTGGGCGTCGGCTGCCGCTTCCCGGAGCATCTCTTCAAACCGGGCGGCAGGCATAAAATGGGAACAGGAGCAGGTGGCCAGGTAGCCGCCTCTGGGCAGAAGCTGCATGGCTCTGCGGTTAATTTCCTTATAGCCACGGTAAGCCCGGTCCGCGGTGGCGCTGCTTTTGGTAAAGGCGGGAGGATCCAGGATGATATAATCCCAGGGGGTCTGCCCAGCAGCTGCCGTTTCCGTGAGAAGGTCGAACACGTCTGCCTGCAGGAAATCGATGCGTTCCTGCAGCCTGTTCAGCGCGGCACTGCGCTCCGCCTGCCGGAGAGCATCCGGGGAGATATCCACAGCGGTCACCCGCTTTGCCCCTGCCGCGGCACAGTTCAGGGCGAAGGCTCCGGTATGGGTGAAACAGTCCAGCACCCGCCGCCCGGGAGCTAACCGGGCTGCGGCGAGGCGATTGTATTTCTGATCCAGAAAATACCCGGTCTTCTGGCCGCGGATATAGTCCACGTCGAAGCGGAGTCCGTTTTCCGTGATCTCGGTATGTCCGTCTCCCGTCAGGGCGAGTCCCGGAAGGGAGACATATCCGGACCAGGGCTCCAACCCCTCTTTGGTCCGAAGGGAAGAATCGCTCCGCTCATAAATGCACCGGATCGTTTCCCCCTGTTCTCCAAGAACCTGAAGCAGAAGCCGGTACAGAAGCTTCTTTCGCAGATCCATGCCCAGAGACAGGACCTCGGTGACCAGCACGTCTCCGAAGCGGTCCACGGTGAGGCCGGGGAACTGATCCGCCTCCCCGAAGATGAGACGGCAGCAGCCGTAATCCTTTCCCATGACCGTGCGGCGGTATTCCAGTGCATACCGGATACGCCGGAGGAAAAAGGCCTCGTCGAACCGGTCGTTGGTGTTCCGGGAGAGAAGGCGCACCCGGATCTTGCTCCGGTTGTTGACAAAGCCGCTGCCCAGCCAGCGGCCTTTCCGGGAGTAAACGTCCACGATATCCCCCTGAGCATAGCTGCCCGAAACGGAGAGGACTTCTTCCCCATAGACCCAGGGATGTCCCGCCCGCAGGGCCCTTTCCGCCTTCGGCGTTACGGTAAATCCGGCATAGCCGCGTTCCATGTTCATCATCTCCGGGGAAATGGTATCACGGAGGCGGTATTCCGTCAAGAATTCCCGGTTTTGCTGTTTTCTCCGGAAGGATTGTGGTACAATAAGCCGCAGAAGCTTATACCGGAAGGAAAGGAAATCACGATGAACCAAGAGTTTTTTGCCGGATTGGCGGAGGCTTTGCTCCGCAGGTATCCGGATAAGGGCGTCAGGGGAGAGCAGATCACCGATGCGCTGAAAACCGCCCTGGATCCGGAAGCCCTGATCAACGCTCTGGCAGAGGTGTTCCGCAGCACACCGGGGGAGATGGAGCAGGCCCTGGAAGAAAACGGACTGCGGGAAATGATCGCCCGGAAAAGGCTGGCTGCCGGAGGCGGCGGTACAGGCGGAGAGACCGCTGCGTGTTTCTGCGGGAAAGAGAGCGGGCTCCATCCCTTTGACCAGCTGTTCCGCGTCCATGCTTCGCCCTCCCTGACGGCTCCGATCCCGCTGCCGGGCGACCTCCATGCCCAGCTCCGAAACCTTTCCCTGCAGATCGCGCGGAATGCGGAAACGGATTCCTTTATTCAGCTCTACCGCACCGGGACGGAGGCGTATTATCGGGGATTCATGCAGGATACGGCGCCGATCATCCTTGGGGAGATCGAGCGGCTTTTCGGTCCGGCAGGGCCTCGCTACCTGGTGACCACCGGGATTGGAGCAAACGAACAATTTTGCCATTATATGGCGGCTGTGAACAATCGGGATCCCCACCGGAAGCTGGATTGGATCCTCATTCATTCCCCCGGTCAGCTGGATCGTCTGCCGCCGGACGCGACGGAGGAGAATACCCTGTTCATGGAGTTCAGCCGCAGCAGCGTGACGGAGGAGACCATCAAGCTCCATGAGTATACCGCCCGGACCTGCCGCCGCATCGTTTTCTCCAACGGGGGAGGACTTCGGCAGTTGGCGGAGCGGGACGGGAATCTGGCCCTGTCCCTGCCCGATGCCATATCCGGCCGGTACGGACGGAACAAGACGCCCATCCTGCTTGCCCCCATGCTGGCGGCGGGGATGGATACGGAGCGGTATTGGGGGATGATCTCCCGGGCCATGAACGCCTTTGATCTGTCGGATCCGGATTCTCTGCCCCATGTTCTGGCCCGCTTCATCCTGGCCGCCCAAAAGAGCCGGGGAACGAATTTTCTCTATCTGGGCTGCGGAGACGATATGCTGGGGCTGCTGGGAGATGAGTTTATCCAGTTCTGGAATGAGGGCGTCAACAAAAACGGGAATGATCTTCTGGTCTCCCGCTTCTTCGGTCTTCCCCGGGACAGTCATATGAATCTGGAGGGCGTTCTGGGGAACCGGCAGACCAAAATGGGGGTTTTCCTCCTGCGGAATACCCGGCGGGGCGAGGTGACCCATCCCCTTGTGCGGCAGCAGGTGGATCCCATCGATCCCGGCCATCAGGGACTGGAGCTGGGGGATGAGGAGGTCATCCTGGCCCTGGCCAATTATCGGCGTTTTGCCGAAGTCATGCCCTCTGTCCTACTGGAAATCCAGGGCGCGCCGGGACCCGATCACAGCGCCGTGCTGGGTCAGCTTTTCGCGGATGTGACCTTGGTCTATTCCCGCATGATGGGCATCGATCCCGGCTCAAACCCGGAGGTGAAATTCGTCCGTCAGCGTTCCGCGGCATTGCTGAAGGAGTTCGCGGCGGAGCTGCGGACCGGTACGGGGATCGCGGAGCTGTTCGGCGCCGAGGCGGAAAAGGAGACGGAGAAATGAGCAGATCGTTTTTCGTTCCGGATTATTATCCCGGCTTTGCCTGCAAATGCGGCAGCTGCCGCAGCTCCTGCTGCAAGGGCTGGCCGGTCATCATCACGGGGGAGGAGTATACCCGCCTGCAGGAGTCGGAGTGCAGCCCGGATTTTCGGAAAAAACTGAATGAGGCCTTCAATCTGGATGGAGATCCCCGGCGAGGCGGTACCGCCCACGTGGTCCATGACCGGAGCGGAGCCTGCCCGCTTCTGGGGAAAGACGGCCTGTGTACGCTGCAGCTGGAGCTGGGGGAGGGGATCCTGCCGGATGTCTGCCGGTTATACCCCCGGAATACCCGTGAGGTATGCGGAGAAGCGGAATGTGCCTGCGCCGGGAGCTGCGAAGGGGTGACGGAAATCCTGCTGAACGGCGAAGAACCCATAGGCTTTTGTTCTGTGGAACTGGAGGAGACTCCCCGGTTTTCCATCGATATGAAGGACAGCTTCTTCCGGGAATGCCGTCAGGCTCTGGAGGTATTTCGTCTGGGCAAGGGGCTGGAGGACCGCTTCCGCAGGCTCAACGATTCGCTGTTCCATCTTCCGGAGGGGGAGGACGGCGCCCTGAACGGCATCCGCATGCTTTGGGAGATGACAGCCTGGTTTACCCGGAACAGTCCCGTCGTCGGCTCCTGCTGCGGAAAGGCGATGAATACCTATGGCCTGGATGGGAAGAAGCCGGAGGCAGAAGAGCTTCCTGCGCTGGCTGAACGGTATGCCCTTGCCCGGCAGGCCGGCAAAAGGGTGCTGCCCCATTGGGAAATGAACCTGACCAACCTCATCCTTAACAGTATGTTCTATAACAGCTTCCCCCACGTGGGCGGCACCAACGGGGAGGAGGATCCCTTCCTTTCCATCTGTGTCACTGCCGCCTTTGTGGACTTCATCCTGATGGGCTGCCTGGGACCGGACAGCATCCGGGAGGATGCGGCGGATGTGATCGCCACGCTGTTCCGGCTCATTGAACATTCGGATTTCAAGTATCGGGCCGTGAAGCATTACCGGGAGTCCTGCGACGGGTCCCCCGGGTCCTGGCTGGGGATCATCAAGCGGATCACAGAGTAAAACCCAAAAAACATGCCGCAGGCGAAACCGCCTGCGGCATGTTTCAGACTGTAGACAAACCCGAAAATGGAACGAAAACGGGAAGGAAGATAGCGCGAAAGAAACCCAGGAGGGGTGTCTTTCGCGTTCAATCAGAAGTTTTTCGAACAATTTCTACCGTATTTCCTGTTCGAAAAACTTGCTTCAGCGGGGCGGCAAGACTTTGTCGACACGCTGAAGCATGCCGCAGGCGAAACCGCCTGCGGCATGCTTTTCATTCAGCTCAGCTGCGGGAATCCCTCCGTCGACGCGGAGCTGCCGTCTGGGTATATCCAGAGGACCTGAGCATCCAGCCCGCTTGCCAGGGAGAGTCCCGTCTCCCGATCCAGCAGGAATAAAGCGGTGGACAGGGCATCCGCCATGGCCGGGTCCGGCAGGAGAACCGTGACCTGGCTGTACGAGCTTCCGGGCCATCCGGTATCCGGATCGATCAGATGATGATACCGCACCCCATCCGCCAGGAAATAGCGCTGGTCGATGCCGCTGGTGACGGCGCAGCCGTCGGTCATGGGGAAGGTACGCATGGGTTTGCTCTTATCCAGGGGATCCTCCAGCCCGATGATCCAGGAACTTCCGTCCGACTTGTGACCGCGGCAGCATACGCTGCCGCCCATGTTCAGGAGGTAATTCCGGCAGCCCAGGGTGTTCAGCAGCTCCATGGCACCGGCCTGGGCCCAGCCCTTGGCGACGGCGCCAACGTCCAGCCGCATGGCAGGATCCGTATAGCGCACGGTGTTCATCTGCGGATCCAGAACCAGGTCCTCCATGCGGCAGTGCTTCGAGGCCTCGTCCAGTGCATTCGGATCCGGCAGGGAGATAATGCCCTCAGCCGCCTTTTCCCGGGAGTCTTCCCAGAGAAGCAGCACCGGTCCCAGGGCGATGTTCAGCTTTCCGCCGGAACGATCATACATTTCCCGGGCGAAAAGAAGCAGCTCCATCAGCTCCGTGTCCACGGTGACCGGCGCGTGGTATGCCAGGCGGTTCAGGGTGCAGAGGTTTACCGTGCCCGCATACTCCCGATAAATGTCGAATCGTCTGTGCTCCTCCCGCAGGTATTCGTGGAGCGTGTCGGCCAGCGCATCGAACTCTGCCTGGTTCCGGGTATAGGCCGAGAAGGTGGTCACCGTATCGAACACGTCCGCCCAGGTTACGCTGTAACGCCGGGATGAGGCGCATCCGGAGGCCGTCAGGAGGAACAGAAAAAGTACGCAAAACGACAGCGCAGCGCCTCCTGCGCTGCGCCTGCGGCCTCCGCGGTTACAGATTGCTGACATATTTCTCGGTGAAGTGCAGGAAGTGCTCCGTGAAGGTGGCGGAGGCTTCCACGCTGGAGGAATACTCGTGGGGCATATACTGGGGATTCAGACTTTTCAGCGTACAGATACCCAGGTTGGAGCAATGGTCCGCCACCCGTTCGCAGTTGGTGATGAAGTCGTTGAAAACGAAGCCGATGCTGATGGTGCAGCGGCCGGACTGCAGCCGGGCCACATGCCGGAGCTTCAGTTCGTCGCACATAATATCGATGACCTCTTCCAGCGGCTCGACCTTCAGCGCTTCCTTTTCGTCCTCCTGGATGAACGAGGTGCAGGCAATGGCGGTCACTTCGGTCACCGCTTCGCTGAAATACCGCAGCTCCTCCATGGCTTCCTCGGAGAAGGAAATGTGTTTGTCCTGCATTTCCTGAGCCAGCTCCATGAGGTTCATGGCATGGTCTCCCAGACGTTCCAGATCGCTGATGGAGCTGAGCGCCTTGTCCAGTTCCCATTCCAAATCCTGGACTGCGCCCTGACCCATGATGCGCATCATGTAATCCCCCAGCTTATCCTCATACTTATCCAGAAGGACTTCCCGCTGGGCGATGAGCTCCGCCTTGTCCTTATCGAAAACATTGAACAGGTCAATGGCGTCCGTCACCGCTTCCTGGGCCAGCTCTGCCATCTTCTGCACGGCAGCAAGGCTGAGATTCACGGCGGTGCGGGGATAACGGAGCGCGGAGTCCGTAAGTTTCTCCAGGACCTCGCTGTCTGCATCCTCGGTGGGAGAGTACCGGATGATCTTGTAACAGAGCTGTTCGATCTGCTTATAGAAAGGCACCATGATGACCGAAGCGCCCAGGCGGGTAAGGGTGTTGAGGGCGGCGATCCCCAGCATATTTGCGGTATTGTCCATGAAGGCGAGCAGCCCGACAGCCCGGAGAACGAAGTAAACGAACAGGACCAGAATGATGGAGATCCCCGTGGTGGAAACATAGCACACCGCCACCCGGCGACCGTTCTTCGTCGCCCCTACCATGCTCAGCAAGACCGGAGAACAGGCGCCCAGGTTGATGCCCATGATCAGAGGCAGACAGGTGGAGTAGGCAAGAACGCCGGTTACGGAGATTGCCTGAACGATACCAACGCCGGCGGAGCAGCTTTGTACCACGGCGCCAAGGACCAGCCCGGCCAGCAGACCCAGAGCGGGATTGGAGAAGAGCGTGAGGATCCCAGTGAAGCTGGGATCGGTTTTCAGCGGCTCCACCGCACCGCTCATTATGCTCATGCCGGTCATCAGCAGAGCAAATCCCAATAGAATGGAGCCCAGATGCTTTTTCCGCTGCTGCCGGACAAACAGAATGAGAATGATGCCCGCCAGGGCAACCAGCGGAACGAAGGTGGAGGAGGCAATGATCCGGGTCCAGCCGTTCCCCCCGTGAGCGCCGGAGAGAGAGAGGATCCAGCCTGTGGCGGTGGTACCGATTTCGGCACCGAGGATCACGGTGATGGTCTGGGCGAGCTTCATCATCCCTGCGTTGACAAAGCTGACGGTCATAATGGTGGCAGCTGAGGAAGACTGGATCACGGCGGTGACCACGGTACCCAGAAGCAGGCCCTTCAGCGGCTTGGAGGAGAGGGTCCAGAGGATCCGCTCCATCCGGTTTCCGGCCAGACTCTTCAGACCGGTGCCCATGGTGGACATGCCGAAAAGGAAAAAAGCAACACCGCCCAAAAGGGTGATCACATCGAAAACTGTCATCAGTTCGCTCCATCTGTCGTTTGTTGATTCGTGCGATTGCGGGTATTATACATGATGGATCGCAGGAAATCAATTCCCAGCGGAAGAATGAAATCGGACCCGCTGCGGAGCGGGTCCGATCCGGTTATGGGGCTACAGGATATTTCCTTCCGTACTGATGGTGACGACCTGCATGGGGATATCTTTTCCGCTGGCTTCCAGGGCGGTGCGTACGGCATATTCCATCCCGCCGCAGCAGGGCACCTCCATGCGGGCGACGGTAACGCTGCGGATCGGGTTGCGTCGGAAGATCTCCGCCAGCTTCTCCGCATAATTCACTCCGTCCAGTTTGGTACAGCCCACCAAGACAGCATGACCCCGGATAAAGTCCCGGTGGAAAGCACCGTAAGCATAGGCGGTGCAGTCCGCGGCCACCAGAAGGTCGGCCTCCCGGTATACCGGGGCGCTGAGCGGGGCGAGTTTGATCTGCACCGGCCACTGCCGAAGCTCGCTGGAGGACGATCCGGTGAGCCGGTCCGGCTCGGGGGCTTTCGCCCGCCGGTTTTCTTCCACCGCTGCCGCGTCGTATGCCGGCGCCTCCCGCTCCTCAAAGGTGATGGCGCCGGAGGGGCAGGCAGGAAGACAGTCCCCCAGACCGTCGCAGTAATCCTCCCGGGTGAGGCGGGCCTTTCCTTCCACCATCTGTATGGCCCCCTCGTGGCAGGCTGAAGCGCAGGCTCCGCAGCCGGTGCATTTCTCCTCGTCAATGCGGATGATCCTTCTCTTCATGTCCTCTGCGCCTCCTTTTGCCTTTTTTCAGCGTCGCGCCGCTTTTTCTGCTCCTCCGTCAGCTTCATCATGTGCTCGTACATCTCTTCCCCCACGCACTGCCGGGCGTATTTGCACCATTGCACGCAGCTCAGCGTGTCATTGTACGCAAC
>CAMVBX010000085.1 GCA_947165825.1 uncultured Clostridia bacterium | reverse complement strand
TCTTGCATCTATTCGCGCCTGCGGGCGCGAACCCTGCGAGGCTTCGGTACTTTGTCTACAGTCTGAACCTCCCCTCCGGATGGAGGGGAGTTTTTCCGTTCAAGGGGGTGCGTTACGCCGTCTTCTTTCCGGCCACTGCCTTGATGATGAAGAGCAGTACCAGCTCCAGAACAATGGCCACCGGCAGGATGATGGCCAGACTGGTGGTGAAGGCGGCAACCAGGTAGCCCACCGCGCAGCAGACCGCCACGGTGACCGCATAGGGCAGCTGGGTGGATACATGGTTCACATGGTCGGAATGGGCGCCCGCGGAGGCCATGATGGTGGTGTCGGAGATGGGGGAGCAGTGGTCGCCCATGACCGCGCCGCCCATGGCGGCGGCGATGGCAATGGTGAGCATGGGGGAGCCCATGTCATAGATGCCGCAGACGATGGGGATCATGATGCCGAAGGTGCCCCAGCTGGTGCCGGTGGAGAAGCTGATGCCGCAGGCGATGAGGAACAGGATCAGGGGCAGGAAGTTCTTCAGGGTGTCCGCATTGGCCAGGACCGCCTGGACGAAGTCCGTGCTGCCCAGGTTATACTTGGTGGTGCCGCCCAGGGACCAGGCCAGAGCCAGGATCAGCATGGCGGGGACCATGGCGATGAAGCCCTCGGGGAAGCAGCCCATGAAGGTCTTGAAGTCCACACAGCGCCGGATCATGTAATAGATGAAGGTGAAGACCAGGGCCGCCGCGCTGCCCAGAACCAGACCCATGGAGGCGTCCGCATCCGCGAAGCTGGAGGCGAAGCCCGCCCCCTCGAAAAAGCCGCCGGTATAGATGAGACCGATGATGCAGAAGACGATGAGCACGATGACCGGCAGGACCATATCCCAGAGGCTGGCGCCCTTCTTGGGCTCCTCCGCCACCGTGTCGTCCCCGTAGGGGCGGACCTCGGTGGTGAACAGGTCTCCGTTTTTCACGGCGTTCAACTCATGCTTTGCCATGGGGCCATAGTCGAACCTGGCAATGGCCAGAACGACGAGCATGAGGATGGTAAGGATGGCGTAGAGGTTATAGGGAATGGTGCGGAGGAACATGAGGAAGCCGTTGATGCCGCTTTCCTCCGGCACGTAGCTGGTGACCGCCGCCGCCCAGGAGCTGATGGGGGCGATGATGCACACCGGGGCCGCCGTGGCGTCGATGAGGTAGGCCAGCTTGGCCCGGGAGACCTTGTGGGAATCCGTGATGGGCCGCATGACGCTGCCCACGGTGAGGCAGTTGAAATAGTCGTCCACGAAGATGAGCACGCCCAGGACCACGGTGGCCAGCTCGGCCCCCACCCGGGTTTTGATGTGCCTGCCCGCCCAGCGGCCGAAGGCGGAAGCGCCGCCGGCCTTGTTCATCAGGGCGACCATGATGCCCAGAACCACCAGGAAGACCATGATGCCCACGTTCCAGGAATCCGCCAGATTGGTGATGATGCCGCCGTCGGAGAAAAAGATGCCGTTGAAGAAGGTCTCAAAGCTGAATTTCCCGTCGGCAAAGCCATAGAAGAAGTTCCCCAGGATGATGCCGATCAGCAGGGAAGAGTAGACCTCCTTGGTGACCAGAGCCATGATGGTGGCGATCAGCGGGGGGACCAGGGACCAGAAGGTGGCGATCATGGGATTCCCGCTCAGGGCGTACACCGCCCCGGCCACCGCCACCGCCAGGAGTAGGACGAGCACCACGATGGTGGCGACGCTCCTGCGCTTTGTTGCTGCCATTTTTTGTTCACTCCCCAATAAAAAATCAGTCATGACCGGGAACGGCGCCGGCATGACTGAAAAGGGGAGGGAGAAGGACCGATTTTTCTCCCTTCGACAGAATCATGACAGCGCTCCACAAACGTGACAGTCCGCCGGATATTCTCCGACGGCCCGGGCAAACGGACCTGGGCGTTTCCGTTCCCTCGGCGGCTTCCCCTTTCCCCTTCCGCCTGCCCGGCGGTGAATGAAGGGTACTGATGTCGGCCGCACCTCTATCATAACAAGAACAGATTACTCGCCTTTTTCTGCCTTGTCAACAAATTTTGCATTTTTTGCAATTTCCCCTTGACAAACATTATACTTCGTGATATGAAGTATACATACTTCGCAAAGCGAAGTATGACATGAAAGGAGGTATGATATGGACGGGCAGCTGAAACGGGGCCTGCTGGATGTCTGCGCCCTTGCCGCCATCAAGAGCGGGGAGTCCTACGGCTACCAGATGATCAAGGACATGAAGCCCTATCTGGAGATGTCCGAGTCCACGCTCTATACCATCCTCAAACGCCTGGAGGGGGCGGAGATGCTCACCGTCCGGTCTGCGGAGCACGGGGGCAGGCTGCGGAAATACTACCGCATCACCCGGAAGGGGCTGGACCGCATCGAGGAATTCCGGGAGGATTGGAGCATGATCCTGTCCATTTACCGATTCATCACCAGGGAGGAAGAGGCACATGAATAAAGAAACGTTTTTGGCCGGGCTCCGGCAGCAGCTGGCGGGGCTGCCCTTGGAGGAACGGGAAGAACGGCTGGACTTTTACGGCGAGATGCTGGACGACCGGCTGGAGGATGGGCTGACGGAGGAAGAGGCCGTGGAGTCCCTGGGTACCCCGGATGAGGTGGCCGCCCAGGTGCTGGCGGAGATCCCCATGGCCATGATCCTCCGGGAGAAGGTCCGGCCCAAGCGGAGAATGAAGGCCTGGGAGACCGTGCTGCTGATCCTGGGATCTCCCATCTGGCTCTCCCTGCTCGTTGCGGGGTTAGCCGTGGGGTTCAGCCTGTATGTCGTCCTGTGGGTCATCGTGTTTTCCCTTTGGGTTGTGGCATTGGCCCTGGGGGCGAGCGCCCTGGGATGCCTGTTTGGAGCGGGATTCTATCTGTTCAGGGGCAGACCGGGGGAAGCGGGCTTTTTCTTCGGGGCCTGTCTGGTGTGCGTGGGGCTGACGCTCCTGTGGATCGCCCTCAGCCTGGCCCTGACGAAGGGCGCGGTTAAGCTGACGACGGGCATTTGGCCGGGAATCAAAGCCCGGCTTACCAGAAAGGAGGAGGCAGAATGAAAAAGGCAGTGATCGTCGGGATCCTGATCCTGGCGCTGGGCCTCGTGGTCAGCGGCATTTCCTTTGCCCTCATGGGGTTTTCCTTCAACAGCTTTGCCAAGGAGAAATATGAGTCCGTCACTACGGAGATCGGTACGGAGTTCACTGCGATCGATATCCGGGGAAACACAGAAAACATCCGCCTCTGCCGCATCGATCAGAATTTTCCCGAAACCCGGACACCCAGAGTGGTCTGCTCGGAGAACAGCTGGCTGAAGCATACGGTCACGGTGGAGAACGATACCCTGACCATCCGGAGCGTGGACACCCGGAAATGGTATGATCATATCGGCATTAACGTGTCCGGCAAGCCGGAGATCCTGCTCTACATTCCCGTTTTTCCTTATGTTCTGGATATCGAGACCGATACCGGGGACGTGGAGATCCAGGACAATTCTCTGGGGAATGATATCCGCATCCGGACCGATACGGGCGACGTGTATGTTCAGGATGCGGTGGGGGTGAACGTTTCCGTACAGACCGACACCGGGGATATCCGCTGGACTTACCGGGAAGCACCTCCCGCAAAGAAGGTCAACATTGTGGGGAATCTCTCCCTGATCACCTCCACCGGGCACATCCGGGTGGAAAACGCAGGCTGCGCGGGAGATCTTTTCCTCCAGGTATCCACCGGGGAAACGCTGTTGGAGAACTGCCGCTTTGCCAATCTGGAGTCCACGGGCAGCACCGGGGACATGACCCTGAAGGATACGATCGTCCAAGGGGACCTCAAGATCCGCCGCAGCACCGGGGATGTGAAGCTGGAAGACAGCGACGCCGCCGTGATCCATATCGAGACCGATACCGGCGACGTGACCGGCACCCTGCTTTCTCCGAAGGTCTTCTTCACGGAGACCGACACCGGCAAGGTGCAGGTGCCCAGGTCCGTCACCGGAGGCGGGTGCGAGATCACCACCTCCACGGGAGATATCCGGATGGAGATCACGGAATAAGGAAAAACAAGAAACGGGCGGCTTCCCCATGGGAAGCCGCCCCAGACTGTAGACAAAGTACCAAAGCCTCGCAGAGTTCGCGCCCGCAGGCGCGAATAGAGTCAAGATCCATTTTGGCCCGGAATTCATTTCTGGGCCAAAATACCGCTCACGGAGCGTACTTCGTCGTCGCAAGGCTCATTGCTCCGCTTTACCCCGAAGGGGCAAAGCTCCGATATTCGCCTGCTCCTCCTCTCCAAAATGAAAGCTGGCTTTCATTTTGGTTCAGGAAGAAGGTCATGATCGGGTGGAGATCCATGCTTTCCCAAAGCGGCTGCTTTGGGTCGAAGAGGAGAAGCCGCAAGCGATATGCAGTTTTCGCGGCGCTTACGCTAACCGCGGAAACGGAATGAGCGCAGCGCGCTTCGACGAAGTGCGGGGAGCGTAGTGCAAACCAAATCGACCGGGAGCCCAACGAAGTGGGCCCCGGTCGAAGTGCTGTTTACCCGCGTCCGCATGGACGCACCCTCATAGAATGATGCAGATCAGCCCGCCGCTGCCCTCGTTTACGATGCGCTGCAGGGCTTCCTGAAGCTTTCCCTGGGCATCCGCGGGCATCTTCTTGATCTTGGCCTGCAGCCCCTCCCCGGCGATATCGTACAGGGATTTGCCGAAGATGTTGGACTGCCAGATCTTCCCGCTGTCTCCCTCGAATTCCTGGAGCAGGTAGTTGATGATCTCCTCGCTCTGCTTCTCGCTGCCGATGGCGGGGGAGACCTCCGTCTCGATATTGGCCAGGATCATATGGATGGAGGGGGCGCTGGCCTTCAGCCGCACGCTGTACCGCCCGCCCCGGCGGACGATCTCCGGCTCCGCCAGCTTCAGCTCCTCCACCCGGGGACAGACGATGCCGTAACCCGTCTCATAAACGCTGTGGAGGGCGTCCCGCACCCGGTCGTACTCCTGCTTCATTTCGGCCATATCCGTGAGCAGCCGCAGCAGGTCCCCGTCATCCGCCACCGGGATGCCGGAGCGCTCGCTGAGGGTCTCATAGAACAGTTCCCGGGGAAGCGCCGCCTCCGCCAGCACCTCGCCTTTGCCTGCCCGGATCTCCCGGAGAAGGGCGGAGCTCACCGCGCCGCTCTGCCCAAGCCGCTGGACGGCTGCCTCCGCATGCCGCAGCCTGGTCATGCCGGCGCAGGCTTTCCGCAGGGCGGCGCAGATCCGGGTGGGTACCGGATGCTCTGCCGGCAGGGCGGTGACCCAATCGGGCAGATAGATCCCCAGCTCGGTGATGGGAAATTCCAGGAGCAGACTGCGGATGATGCTCCGCACCTCCTCTTCCCCCAGGGTGAGACAGCTGACGGGCAGGCAGGCCACATCGTATTTCTCCCCCAGGGAAGCAGCCAGATTCCGGGTTTCCGGGGCGTCCGGCTGCGCGGAGTTCAGCACCACCACAAAGGGTTTGCCGATGGCCTTCAGCTCCGCCACCACCCGCTCCTCGGCGGGGACGAAGCTGGCCCGGGGAATATCCCCGATGCTGCCGTCCGTGGTGACCACCACCCCCACGGTGGAATGCTCCGCGATCACCCGGCGGGTCCCCAGCTCCGCCGCCTCAACCATGGGGATCTCATGGTCGAACCAGGGGGTGGTGACCATGCGGGGATTGCCGTCCTCCTCCGCTCCGGCTGCCCCCTCCACCAGGTAGCCTACGCAGTCGATGAGGCGGGCGGAGAACACCGCGCCTCCCGCATCCACCCGCACCGCGTCCTCCGGCACGAATTTGGGCTCCGCGGTCATGACGGTGCGGCCGGAACCGCTCTGGGGCAGTTCATCCCTGGCCCGCTCCCGCATATATACGTCCTCGATCCCCGGAAGGACCAGCGTTTCCATAAAGCGTTTGATGAAGGTGGATTTGCCCGTGCGCACCGGCCCCACCACCCCGATATAGATGTTGCCCCCCGTGCGGGTGGCGATGTCCTGATAGATGGTCTGATTATCCAAAACCGATCCCTCCGTTTCCTGCTTGCTGCAGTTTATGCGCCCCGCCGGGGAGAATAGAACGGCGGCGAGGGGCATGTTTTCCGCACCCGGTCCATAAGCTCAGCATAGAATGATGCAGACGGGCGGCATCCTGCCGCCGGGGAGGTGCGGATATGGCGCAGGCAAGGGGAAACGACAGGGGAGACCTGCTGACGGAGGACCGGGCCAGGGCCCTGCAGGCCAATGCGGGAAGCCTGCAGAAGCTGGCGGAGTCCCCCGATGGGAAGAAGGTCCGGGAGCTGCTGGGAGATGAGCAGAAGGCGGCAAAGGCCCTGGAAACCGGGAATGCGGCGGAGCTCCGGCAGATCATGGAGCGGGTGCTGAGCACCGAAGAGGGCAGGCGGCTGGCAGGCCGGCTGAAGGATCTGCTGGGCTGAGAGGATCACCCTTTGGACGGATTGGAGGAAAAGCTCAGCGCCCTGTTCTCCTCGCCGGAGAGCATGGCCCAGCTGAAGCAATTGGCGGACACCCTGGCCGGAACCCTGGGTTCCGGAGGCGGGGAACGGGGAACGGGAACGGATCGGGGGACGGAAATGTCCGATGGTCCGGACCCCGGATTCATGCAGCTGATCACCGGCGTTCTGCGTGAATTCCAGTCCCCCAGCAGAACCGGGGAACTGGTGGAGGCTCTCCGCCCCTGGCTGGACGAGGATCGGGGAAGGCGCCTGGAAAAAGCCCTGCGCATTGCCCGGCTGACCCGGGCGGCCAAAACGGCGCTCCCGGAGCTGGGGTTGGGACGATAGGGGGGCGGAAAGGTCGGGATGTACAACCGGTATCTGCTGATGCGGCAGGGCGGCGGGGAGGAGCGGGGCGAACGTTCCGCGCCCCGCCGGGTCCGTCAGCCGGAAACAAGAGAAAGCCCGGCGGGTACCACCGCCGGGCTGAAGGGCATATTGAACGGACTCCTGGGAAGCCGGGTGGATACGGGAGACCTGCTGCTGTACCTTGTGCTCCTGCTCCTGTATCTGGAGAAGGAGGATGAGGAGCTGCTGATCACCCTGGCTGCCCTGGTGGTGCTGAGCTTCAGCGATCAGGAGGACAGAAGGAAGAGCTGATCGGCGGGGGCGGAAAGATCCGCTTCCCCGGCGGTCATTTGGTAGATGAGGGTATCCCCGTCCCACTGCTCCGCGCCGACCAGCAATCCCGTATCCAGGGAGATGGAATAGCTGTCCAGATAGCCGAAATCCGGATCCACCGCCGACACCAGGATGCGCCATTTCCCATCTTCTGTCTGGAAACAGCCTGCCGCCCTGATGGACGCGGGGTCCAGGGAGAGGATATCTTCGTAGGTGGGGATGCGCTGGAGACTGTCCCCCAGCCGGGCATCCGCCCCCCTGTAGGTGTACCGGCGGCTGGTATCGCTGCCATACCAGAGGGTAAGCGTATCCCCCTCCAGCAGGTAGTTGGTCTCCCGCTCCGCACCGACGATGCTCAGCCGGACGGCACCGCTCCGGGTCCAGACCCGGATCTCGGCGGTGCGTCCGCCCCCTTCCCAGTACTGGAATACCTGAAGGGTGCGGGAGTAGCTGTCCGGCCGGTTCAGGGTAGCCACCACAGCCTGCACCGTTTCCGGGGTCACCTCTACCAGAGTCAGTTCCCGGGGCACGGCGGCGCCGGTGTGCTCCGGCAGCCGATCGATGATTTCCGGAAGATGCACCTCCGCCGTTTTCCGTGCGGCCAGAGGGGAAGCCAGAAACAGCAGGATGCCCGCAAGCAGGACCAGAGTGGCGATCACGGCGACGGTGAGAGAACTGATGCGCTTCATGATTTTTCGTTTTTCTCCCGGTTCTCGGGCGGGGCCTCCTCCCGGCCTTTCAGCGTGATGCGGATGGCGGGGTCGGAATTCTCCTTGCTCTGATCCGCCTTGGGCTCAGGCCTGTGTCCGCTGCGGAGCACGAAGCCCGCGAGCAGCCCCGTAGCCAGGAAGGCCAGGACCAGCAGCAGCGCCTTCATCCCGCCGCTGGTGGCCAGCACCACGGCGGAAAGGCCGAATACGGCGCTGACGCAGTAAAGGATGGCGACAGCCTGCTTCTGGTTCAGACCCATGTCGATCAGCCGATGGTGGACATGCCCCCGGTCCGGATGCATGGGACTCTGCCCGTGGATGAGCCTTCGGATGATGGCGAAGCTGGTGTCGAACAGGGGAAGGGCCAGAAGCAGGAAGGGGAGCAGGAAGGAAATGATGGCATAGGTCTTGAACAGGCCGATCACCGACATGGTGGCCAGCACGTAGCCCAGAAGCAAAGCCCCCGTATCCCCGGCGAAGATCTTCGCCGGATTCATGTTGTAGGGCATGAAGCCCACGCAGGCTCCCACCAGGGCGGCCAGGATGATGGCCACGTTCCCCTCGCTCACCAGCAGGGCGATCACCAGCATGGCGAGAGAGTCGATGGCGCTGACGCCTACGGCCAGCCCGTCCAGCCCGTCGATGAGGTTAACGGCGTTCGTCACCAGAACGATCCACAGAACGGTGATGGGTATGCTCAGCTCCCGAAGGATCAGCCATTCGGTGCCCGTAAAGGGAATGGGGTTGGAAAAGACCTCGATGCGGATACCGGAGAATACGGCCACCAGAGCAGCGGCGATCTGGAGGATGAGCTTGACCCACCATTTTAGGGGAACGATATCGTCGATGACTCCGGTGATGACCACCAGGACGCAGCCCAGGAGCATGCCCCGTACCTGGGTATCGATCTTGCTGAACAGCAGTGTGCTCACCAGGAACCCCAGGAACATGGCCAGCCCGCCCAGACGGGGGATGGGATGGTCGTGCATCCTTCTTCCGTCCTTGGGTACGTCCATGGCGCCCACCTTCTGGGCAAAGACCTTCACCACCGGGGTGAGGGCAAAGCTCATGACCAAGGCGGCAACCAGGGAGACCAGGACCTGGGCCAGAAGGCCTATATCAATGGTGAACATGTGGCGTTACCTTTCTACGAAACCGACCTTCTTGTAGACCTTCCGCAGAGTGCGGGAGGCGGTGCGGGAGGCTTTTTCCGCCCCTGTCCGCAGGATGGAGGAGAGATAGTCCTTGTTCTTCATCAGATCCTCCGTCTTCTCCCGGATGGGCCGGAGAAGCTCCACCACGCTTTCCCCCACGGCGGTCTTGAAGTCCCCGTAACCCTTGCCGTCGAACTCCGCCTCGATCTCCGGGAAGGTCTTTCCCGTGGCGCAGGCGTAGATCTGCATGAGGTTGGAGACCCCGGGCTTGGCCTGGGGATCATAGCGGACGCAGCGCTCCGTGTCGGAATCCGTCACGGCCCGCTTGAAGCAGCGGAGGATCTCCTCCGGCTTCTGGAGAATATAGATGCAGCCCCCGGGATCCTTATCGGACTTGGACATTTTGTTCTGGGGACTGGTGAGGCTCATGATCCGGGCGCCGGCCTGGGGGATGAAGGGCTCGGGAATGGTGAACACGTCCCCGTAGATGCCGTTGAAGCGCAGGGCGATATCCCGGCTCAGCTCCACGTGCTGCTTCTGGTCGCTGCCCACGGGGACCAGATCCGTCTGGTACAGCAGAATATCCGCCGCCATGAGGGAGGGATAGGTGAAGAGGCCCGCATTGATGTTTTCCGCATTTTTGGCGGATTTATCCTTAAACTGGGTCATGCGGCTCAGCTCCCCGAACATGGTGTAGCAGTCCAGCACCCAGCCCAGCTGAGCATGCTCCGCCACGTGGCTCTGGATGAACAGGGTGTTCTTTTCCGGATCCAGGCCGCAGGCGATATACTGGGCCAGCTGGCTCATGCTGCGCCGCCGCAGCTCCGCCGGATTCTGCCGCACGGTGATGGCGTGCATATCCACGATGCAGTAATAGCAGTCGTACTGCCCGGACAGGTCCACCCAGTTCCGGATGGCCCCCATATAGGAACCCAGGGTCAGTTCGCCGCTGGGCTGGATGCCGCTGAAGATGA
>CAMVBX010000084.1 GCA_947165825.1 uncultured Clostridia bacterium | reverse complement strand
GATTCACCGCCCCCGAGGGGAAGCAGTTCAAGGCCTGGGACGTGGGCGGCAAGGAATACGCCGCGGGAGCTTCCATTGAGGTCACTGCGGATACCACGGTCAAGGCGATTTGGGAGGATATCCCGGTCGTGACCTATACGGTGAGCTTCGCAGCCAATGGCGGCAGCGGGAGCATGTCAAAGGTGACCGGTATTTCCGGAAGCTACAAGCTGCCGGAGAACGGATTCACCGCCCCCGAGGGGAAGCAGTTCAAGGCCTGGGACGTGGGCGGCAAGGAGTACGCCGCGGGCGCTTCCATCGAGGTCACTGCGGATACCACGATCAAAGCTGTATGGGAGGATATCCCGGTCGTATCCTATACCGTGAGCTTCGTCGCGGGGGACGGAACGGGAACGATGGCCGATGTTACGGCAGATGCCGGCGACTACACTCTGCCCGCATGCAGCTTCACGGCTCCTGAGGGGAAGCAGTTCAAGGCCTGGAACGTGAACGGCAAGGAATATGCCGCCGGAGCAGCCGTCACGATCAGTGCGGACACCACGATCATGGCGGTTTGGGAAGATATTCCCGTTACTTATACGGTCAGCTTTGATGCAAACGGCGGCAGCGGGACCATGGCTGTCGTGACGGTCAATGAAGGTGATTATACCCTCCCTGAATGCAGCTTCACCGCTCCGGAAGGCAAGGAATACAAGGCCTGGAAGATCGGCGAGGATGAGTACCAGCCCAACAACGTCTATAAGGTCAATGCGGATACTGTCATCACCGCCCTTTGGCAGGATGCTCCGGTCGTGACCGAGACCGTCGCAACGCCAAAGCTTCCGAAGTCCGGCGAGTTCAGCGGCACCAAGACCATCACCATCACCTGCGCGACGAAAGGCGCAGATATCTATTACACCGTTGACGGCAGTACCCCCAGCGCGGCCAGCACGCTCTATACCGGAGCGTTTACCATCTCCGGGACCACCACGGTCAAGGCCATCGCCATTATGGCCGGGATGAACGACAGTGAGATCGCCTCTGCGACCTATACCCTCTATTCCAGCGGCGGTGGCGGCGATTGGTACGGCGGTACCATCCGCGTCAGCATGCGGCTGATCGGCGCGGAGCTCGCCGCGCAGGACGTTGACCTGGGCGCCAGCAGCTACCTCCCCGATTACGTCACCTGGATTCCCACCACCTTCTGCGTTCTGCCTGAGGGCGCCACGGTGTATGACCTGTGGGTCAAGGTCACCGGCGATGCGGGTATCCGCAGCATCGGCGCGGACAAGAACTATGTGGCTACCGTCTATGCCCCCGACGCACTGGGCGGCTATGCGCTCAGCGAGTTTACCAACGGCTACCGGAGCGGCTGGATGTATACCATCAACGGGAGCCATCCCGGCTTCGGCCTGAAGGAGCAGAAGCTTCGGGACGGTGACGTGGTGATCTGGCACTACATCAACGATTACAGCTATGAGTGCGCCGACTGGGTCAGCGAGGGCAAGTGGCAGGCTCTGGGCGACGGCACCTACTACAACGGCTGGCTGAAAGCGCCGGATATCTTCGGCGGTAAGGCAACCGGCAATACGGATAAGGCGGAAGATAAGAACAACGCCCGTTTCGAAAACGGTGCGGTGATCCTCGAAGCTGAGACTGAGTCCGGGACCGCATTCGCCAAACTGGACAAGGAAACTGCCGAGACCGGCCTGAAGCTGTCCAAGGATAAGGATCAACTCACCGTGAAGATCGAGAACAAGAGCGCGAGCCGGACCATCCTGAGCGTTGATCCCGATGCGGTAAAGTCCATCGCCGGTGCAAATAACGCGCTCCGCGTGGAGACTGATAAGGGCAATATCATGCTGGACACCGCCGATGTGGCCGCCCTGGCGAAGAACGGTCAGGAGGTGCGGATCGTCCTGGAGGATCAGTCCGGCGGAGCGAAGAAGGTGACCGTCACTGTCGGCAGTACGACCGCCGATGTGACCATGAAGGTCGAGCTGCCCGCGTCTTCCGGCGGCCAGGTGCTGGTCCTGGTGAACCCGAACGGGACGGAGAAAGTGCTCAAGAAGTCTATTGTGGAGAACGGAAAAGCCTACGCGGAGATCCCCTCCGGCGCGACAGTGAAGGTCATTGCGAACAAGAAGACCTTCAATGATGTGAAGGCAAGCGACTGGTATGCTTCCGCGGTGGATTTCGTCAGCAGCCATGAACTGTTCCAGGGCGTGGGCGATGGCAATTTCGCACCGAAGGCTCCTATGACCCGGGCCATGCTGGTGACCGTACTGTACCGTCTGGAGGATGAGCCCGCGGTTTCCGGTACGGTGAGCTTCAACGACGTGCCGGCGGACAGCTGGTATGCAAAGGCTGTGGCCTGGGCTGCGAAAGAGGGCATCGTCATGGGCAACGGTAGCGGTTTCGCCCCCAATGACAACATCACCCGTGAGCAGATCGCCACGATCCTGTATCGCTACGCACAGTACCTGGGAATCGACGTCAGCGCCAAGGGCAGCGTGAGCCGGTTCAGTGACGGCAGCAAGGTCTCCGGCTGGGCGGCGGACGCCATGGCCTGGGCCGTGGAGGCCAGCCTGTTCCAGGGCGATGATAGCAATTGCCTGAATCCCGGCAGCAACGCCACCCGCGCAGAGGTTGCAACTCTGATGCAGCGGCTGGTGAAGCTCATCGTAAAGTAAAAACTTTGGTCCCATGCCCCGGGAAACCGGGGCATGGGACAGGCGCAAAAAACGATCTTGGGACGCGGAAACTCGCGTCCCAAGTAGCCATTTCCGGAGGTTGGAGGAAAATGAAGAAAATACTGTCTTTTGTCTTGATTTTCACCTGTCTGCTGGCGCTGTTCACCCCTGCCGCAGGGGCTGCGGGCGTTGATCTGCAGACGCTGGTAAACGGTAGCGCACAATATATGCTCAACGCTGTGCCGAAGCCGGAGCTGGGCTCCATCGGCGGGGAATGGGCCGTTTTGGGTCTGGCTCGGAGCGGCTATGCCGTGCCGGATGGGTACTTCGAAGCGTACTACGGCAAGCTTGTACAGGACATCCAGGGAATGCAAGGTGTCTTGCACAACAGAAAATATACGGAATACTCCAGGGTCATCGTCACTCTGTCCGCCCTGGGCAAGGATGCCCGGGACGTGGGGGGCTATAATCTGCTGACGCCCCTTGGAGATTATGACAAGACCATCTGGCAGGGGCTCAACGGTCCTATCTGGGCGCTCATCGCATTGGACAGCGCGAATTATCCCATGCCGCAGAACCCTGAGGCAGCGACCCAGGCCACGCGGCAGATGTACATTGACTGCATCCTGAATGCGGAGCTGGATGAAGGCGGATGGACCCTATCCCGCCGCAGTTCTGCAGATCCCGCTGAAGCGGATATCACGGGTATGGCTCTCCAAGCCCTGGCAAAATATCAGGATCAACCTGCCGTAGCCGCAGCCACGGAGCGGGCACTGACCTGCATGAGCAACAAGCAGGATGAACGGGGAGGCTACGCAAATATGGACGGCGACCTCAATTGCGAAAGTGCCGTGCAGATGCTGGTAGCCCTGTGTGAACTGGGGCTTGGTTGGAACGACAGCCGTTTTGTGAAAAACGGAAACACTCTGTTAGACAATGTCCTCACCTTCCGCACCGCCACAGGCGGCTTCAACCATATCGCGGACGGGTCGGACGGGAATAACCAGATGACCGCCGAGCAGGGGTTCTACGGTCTGATCGCCTGTCTGCGTTTTGAGAAAGGAAAGAAAAGCCTGTACCGGATGACTGACGCCATTTCCATTGGGGATGCCCCCGCTGTGGATGAGCGTGCGCCGGGTACGGGGCTTGCGAATAAGGACAAGGACGTGCAGCCAAAGGGAGTGACGAAGTCGGGGATTACCTTTGGAGATATCACGAACAGCCCCAATAAGGCTGCAATTGAAGCACTGGCAGCACGGGAGATCATCAACGGGATGAACGAGGCGGAGTTCTGTCCGGACGCCACCATGACCCGTGCACAGTACGCCACTATTGTGGTCAAGGCCTTGGGCTTGACGCCCAAGGCAAACGGGAAGTTCAAGGATGTGGCGGCAAACGCTTGGTACGCAGCATATGTGGGTACGGCGAATACCTACGGTATCGTGAACGGCAGATCGGATACAGAATTCGATCCGGAAGGGACCATCACCCGGCAGGAAGCCGCTGTCATGACCGTCCGTGCAGCCAAGCTATGCGGGCTGGACACGGCTGTGGGCGAGGCGGCCATCAACGATATCCTCTGCGATTATATGGATTACCGGACCATCGCTTCCTGGGCAAAGGAGGCCATGGCGTCCTGCTATGCCAACGAGCTCCTGGATACGTCAGCAATGAACGCGGAGCCCGCACGGGAGATCCTCCGGGGCGAGGTGGCGGAGATGCTGTACCGGATGCTGGTCCTGGCGAATCTGATCTGAGGTGAAAAGGATGCTGAGACGTGTATTGCCGCTGCTGCTGGCGCTGCTTCTGCTCCTGGCATTGCCCGCCTGCGGAGGGAAAACCGATCCCGCCGCAGCGCCTACCCCGGAGGGGGGCTTCAAAGAGGAGGATATCGCCTACTCCGAGAGCCAGGGTATGGAACTGGACCCGGAGACGGGCCGGGATAAGTACCTCACCGACCCGGTGCCGGAGGGGAAGCCCATGCCGGTGGAGCCCCAGGACGCCACCGTAACGGATCAGGAATTCCATTGTACCTTCTCGATCTCCTGTGCCACCATTCTGGACAACATGGAGAAATGTGATAAGGACAAGCGGGAGCTGGTACCGGAAGACGGCTGGATCCTGGAGCCCACCGAAGTGGTGTTCTTTGAGGGGGAAAGCGTGTTCCAGGTGCTGAAGAGGACCTGCAAACAAAAAGGCATCCACATGGAATTTGAAAATACGCCCATTTACAATTCGGCCTACATCGAGGGGATCCATAACCTGTATGAATTCGACGTGGGCGAGGGCAGCGGCTGGATGTACAGCGTAAACGGTTGGTATCCCAACTACGGCTGCTCCCGCTACGCCCTGAAGGACGGGGACGTGGTGGAATGGCGCTACACCTGCGATCTGGGTTACGATGTGGGCGGCGGGTATGCTGTGGGCGGAACGGTCGCCGCAGAAGGATGAAAAAGCGGGGAAAGTCCCCAAGAAGAGGACCTGCCCCGCAGATTCGGTTTAGTAATTACTTTCTCCGCAGCCAACTACCGGAAATGCGTTTTATCTGGATAGATACAGATAAGTACCGCATCCGCCTCAGTTTTTGGTTTCTTCGTAAAGCAGACTTAGGATCGCCGTTTTCGGCCAAACCTCCGTTTCCCAAATGCGGACAGACATACCGGCAACCTCGCAGATCAGAAAAGGCTCGGTACCGGAGTTATCGATTACCCGGGTCCGATCAGCGATGCGGACAAGCTTTGCCAGATTCTTTATGGAGCGGATATATCTGCTCCGGATCTTCTCCTCCGGGACATCGTGACCGCCGTTACGCACCCGTTCCTGGACGCGACGGACATTGATATCGCTGCTGCAGGTCAGCACAAAAACAGCTTGGATCTCATATCCGGCTTCCTTCGCCCGCCGCAGCAGTTCCAAATTCCGGTCTGTAGAAAGGACCGTCTCGAAGGTGAAGTCCTGTTTTTCCTCCAGCAGGATGCTGCGGATCTTCTCGGCTTCCTGCGCAGCTTCCAGATCGGTACAGCCGGAGATGCGCTTGATATCATCAGCATTCACATAAATGCCGACAATTGGCAGACCCTTCGTTACCGTGGATTTACCGGAGCCGTTCGGCCCGGCGAAGACCAGGAGACGGGGACGGTTTTCGACAGGCTTTTCAGAGGACATATTCCACCTGTCCGTCCGGATAAACCTTCATGAGCTTGCCCGTTTCGGCATCCAGCCGGGTAACGTAAGGCATGGCCTGCAGCGTATCCCGTTCGGCGACGGCCTTGCGGCAGGCAGCCTGGAATTCGTCAGAGTCCAGATCGAAGACGGTTTTCTCCGCTGTTTCCAAACGAACAGGAAAGAAGAAGCCTTTTTCGGCATTGAACTTCCGGACCAGGATATTGATCACCGTATTCAGCGAGAGTCCCATTTCCGAAGCGATCCGGGTCGTTTCCTCTCGAACTGCATCATCCATGCGAATAGAAGTTGTGGACATGACCATCCCTCCCTATGCCATCAGTATAGCATATGCAGCTTGCCTATGCAATACAATCGGCATCATAAATATTGCATGAAAGAAGACAAATAGATGATTGAAACCACGAATTTCCCTCTTTCTACCTACACCCTCCAGGCTTATGGAGGCTGGGAGAATGTGAAAGAAAAAGTGAAGGAGGTTAAGCTGGACGGCCTGGAGTTCATTGCTGACCCGGATAACCTTCCAGACGATATCCCCCTCTCCCTCGTGGCAGGATACCACATGACTTTTTATGTGGATTGGCTGGATTTTTGGCGTCAGAATGATGCGGCGCTCATGCACAAGTTTGATTCCTGGGAGACAGTGAATGAGGTCTACCGCGGGACGAAGCCGGAGGACCTGCTGCGGCATTTTCGGGAGGATCTGGCCCTGGGTATCCGACTGAAAGCGCCTTATATGGTCTTTCATGTTTCGGATGTATCTCTGGAAGAAGGGTATACTTACCGCTGGCTGCATACAGACCGGGAAGTCCTGGATGGGGCGATTGAGTTCATCAACATCCTGTTGGACGGGGTAGAGCCGACTTTTGATTTCCTGGTGGAAAACCAATGGTGGCCGGGCTTCACCTTCACAGACCCCGAAAAGACGGAGTACCTTCTGTCCCACATCAATTACCCCCGCGTGGGAATCATGTTGGACACCGGGCACCTCATGAATACGAACTGGAGAATCAAAAGCCAGCGGGATGGCATCAAGTACATCCTGGACACGATTGAAAAACACGGGGAGCTGGCAAAAAGCATCTGCGGCCTGCACTTCCACCAATCCGTCAGCGGAGCCTACTGCCGCAAGAGCGTGGGGAAGCTCCCTGAGGATTTCCCCCTGCCATACAACAATGAGTTCGGGCGCAACTACGGGCATATCCTGCAGATTGACCGGCACCGGCCTTGGACAGACCCGGACTGTGTACGCATCATCGACCGCGTGGAGCCCAAGTATCTCACCCATGAACTCAGCTCAGGTCCCCGCCGCAGTCAGTTGGGAGCGATCCGGCGTCAGCTTGGCACGATCCGACGCGGACGGGAAAACAAATAAGCATTGGGTAAGAGATGATCAACCGAGATACTTTTTCCAGCTATCACCCGCTGGTGAACTTTCTGTACTTTGCCCTGGTGCTGGTCTTCGGGATGTGCTTCATGCATCCGGTCTGTCTGGTGATCTCTTTAGGCAGCGCCACGGCGTACAATCTCTATCTCAAGGGGAGAAAAGGGCTTCTTTTCTCCCTTCGTTTCCTGCTGCCCATGATGCTCTTGGCGGCGATTCTAAACCCGGCCTTCAATCATGAGGGCGTCACCATCCTGGCCTACACCCCCAACGATAACCCCATCACCCTGGAGAGCCTCATCTACGGTGTGGCCTCCGCCGTTATGCTGGTGAGCGTGGTGCAGTGGTTTTCCTGCTATAACGAGGTCATGACTTCGGACAAGTTCGTATATCTCTTCGGACGGGTAATCCCGGCCCTGAGTCTGGTCCTGAGCATGACCCTCCGGTTTGTGCCCAAATTCACCGCTCAGCTGAAAACTGTGCGTGCCGCTCAACAATGTATCGGGCGGGATGTGAGCAATGGCGGCATCGTTCAGCGGATGAAGCACGGGATCACCATACTGTCCATTCTGGTGACATGGAGCCTGGAGAACGCCATTGAGACCGCAGATAGTATGAAAAGCCGAGGTTACGGCCTGCCGGGGCGATCTGCCTTCTCCATTTACCGTATGGATAGCCGGGACCGATCTGCCTTGCTTTGGCTGGGCTTCTGCCTGTGGTACATCGTATTCGGCTGGATCAGCGGCGGCTTGGAGTTTCGCTACTATCCCTCCATCAAAGGGGCGGGCTTCATGCCGTTCCCCGTGAGTTTCCTGCTGGTCTACCTGGCCCTGTGTTTGACGCCCCTGATCCTGAACGGAAGGGAGGATGTGAAATGGAAGCGTTTACGATCCGGGACCTGAGCTTTGCCTATCCGGAGCAACGGCAGGACACCCTTTCGCATCTTTCCTTTTCTATCCCCCAGGGGCAGTTCGTCACCCTCTGCGGGCCCTCCGGCTGCGGGAAGAGCACCCTGCTCCGGCAGCTCAAAACAGTTCTTGCGCCTGCGGGGTATCTGCGCGGCGAAATCCTGTTTGAGGGGACGCTTTTGCAAGAAGTCAGCCATCGGGATCAGAGCTCCCGCATCGGCTTTGTGCAGCAATCCCCGGAGAACCAGATCGTGACGGATAAGGTGTGGCATGAGCTGGCCTTCGGGCTGGAGAGCCTGGGGTATGATACCCCCACCATTCGCAGCCGGGTGGCGGAGATGGCCTCCTTTTTCGGCATCCAAACCTGGTTCTACAAAAACGTGACGGAGCTCTCCGGGGGCCAGAAGCAACTCCTGAACCTGGCCAGCATCATGGCCATGCAGCCCTCCGTCCTCATTCTGGACGAGCCCACCAGCCAGCTTGACCCCATTGCCGCCTCGGATTTTCTGGCCACCATCGGCAAGGTGAACCGGGAATTGGGTACCACGATCCTTCTCACGGAACACCGGTTGGAGGAAGCGTTCCCTCTCTCTGACCGTGTTCTGGTGATGGACAGGGGGAGGCTTATCGCGGACGGGACGCCCAGCGAAGTGGGAGAACTGCTCCGGGGCAGTGGTCACGGGATGTTCCTGGCAATGCCCACCGCCATGCGGGTATGGGCCAGCGTGGAAGATACAGCCCCCTGTCCCATCACTGTCCGGGACGGGCGGGATTGGCTGACGGACTATGCAGAGCGGCATCCCCTGGGTATGATCCCGGAGGAAGAGGACGCGGCTGCATCGGAGGAAACCGCCATTACCTTGGAGGACGTGTGGTTCAAATACGAAAAGGACCTGCCCGACGTGGTAAAGGGCGTCAGCCTCACCGTGCAGAAGGGGGAGTTTCTGGCCCTGCTGGGCGGGAACGGCACCGGTAAGACCACAACGCTTTCCCTCATCGGCGGCCTGCAGAAGCCCTATCGGGGAGAAGTCAATCTGAATGGCAGGGTAGGGACCCTGCCGCAGAATCCGCAGACCCTCTTTGTGAAAAAGACGGTCCGGGAGGATCTGTTTGAGATCTTCCGGGGTGTAAGGCTGGAAAAGAAATACCAGGAGAATCGGGTGGCGCGGGCGGTGCAGCTCTGTCGCCTGGAGGAGCTATTGGACCGGCACCCCTACGATCTCTCCGGGGGCGAACAGCAGCGGGCGGCTCTGGCCAAGGTGCTGCTTCTGGACCCGGAGATCCTCCTGCTGGACGAGCCCACCAAGGGCTTGGACGCGGAGTTCAAGCAGGTCTTCGCCGTGATCCTGAAAACCCTCCAGCGCCGGGGCGTCACCATCTTCATGGTAAGTCACGATGTGGAATTCTGTGCCGAGTACGCGGACCGCTGCGCCCTGTTCTTCGATGGAAACATCGTCTCCCAGGGACGCCCGAGAGAATTCTTCTCCGGCAACAGCTTCTATACCACCTCTGCCAACCGCATGGCCCGGAGTCTGCTGCCCGAAGCCGTGACGCCCAGGGACATCATGGCCGCCTGCGGGGGAACCCTGTCCCAGGAGCCTGAGCTGCCGGAGGAAGTGCCGCCGCTCCCGGAGCCGGATGAGGACAGCGCAAACGCCAAACCGAAAAAGCTGCCCTTATGGCGCATCCTTCTGGCATCCTTCAGCGGCATCGGGGCAATCATTCTCTTCATCCATACTCTTTCCCACCAGGATCTATCTTCTCTCATCACAAAGGACGGCCTGACGGCAGCGGCGTGGCAGGATATCCCACTCTATCTCCTTCTGGTGGCATGCCTGCTGATCTGCGCCTTCTCCCTCAGCCGGAAAGCGCCCCAGCCGGTGCGGGCGCAGACGCCCAAGGAGAAACGGAAGCTCTCAAAACGGACGCTGGCCGCCGCGATCTCTATCCTGCTGTTGATCCCTCTGACCATCTTCATCGGCGCGTACTACCTGGGCGGAAGACAATACTATCTCATTGCCGTTGTGA
>CAMVBX010000083.1 GCA_947165825.1 uncultured Clostridia bacterium | reverse complement strand
TCTTCCTTCCCGTTTTCGTTCCATTTTCGGGTTTGTCTACAGTCTGACGGGAGAAGTCGGTGGACTTCGCCCGGCTCTTTTTTCAGAAATTCCTGTTGACAAAAGCGGTCTAATGAATTAGACTAAATGCAAGTTTAATCAATTAAACCAAAGGCGGTGAGACGATGGAAGGAAAGCGGCTGTCTTATGGGGAGTCCCGCTTTATGGACATCATCTGGGAAAATGAGCCTGTCCCCTCCGGCAGGCTGGTGGAGCTGTGCCGGGAGAAGCTGGGCTGGAAAAAATCCACCACCTATACCCGTCTGCGTATCCTGTCGGAGAAGGGGTATGTGAAGAATGAAGAGAGTGTTGTAACGGCTCTTGTCTCCCGAGCGGAGATTCAGGCTTCGGAGAGCGCCTATGTGGTGGAGCAGACCTTTTCCGGGTCTCTGCCTGGATTTCTGGTTTCCTTTTTGGGAGGGAAGACGATCTCCGCCAAGGAGGCTGAGGAATTAAAGAAGCTCATCGATGAGCATAGGGAGGACTGACATGGAAAACCTGTTCATCCGGGTGCTGAACATGAGCCTGTCCGCAGCGGTGGTGATCGGGGTCGTGCTGCTTGTGCGGCTGGTTCTGCGATCTGCGCCGAAGAAATGGCGCTATCTGCTCTGGAGCGCAGCAGGCTTCCGGCTCTGCTGTCCGGTGAGTTTTAAGGCTTTCTTCAGCATTTTCCGTCTGCGCCCTGCGTCGGTATCCGTCGCTGCCGACCTGGGGCTGATCAGGGCTTTGCCCCAGACTCTGCCTTCTGCCGTGCCGATCGGCGTTCCCGCGGCGACGGTGACGCCTTCTTCGGTACAGCTGGATCCTGCGGCAGTTCCTGCAGCCATGACCGCCGCGCCCCAGGTTTCTGTTCCGGCGCCGGTTCAGCTTTGGCCGACCTTGGGCATCGTCCTCTGGCTCTGCGGGATGACCGTAATGCTTGCTCTGGGGATCATCCGATATATCCGTATGAAGCGGCTCCTGAGCGATGCAGCCGCGCTGGAGCCGGGTGTGTTCGCAACGGATCGGATCCGAGTCCCCTTTATCCTGGGATTGCTGCCGCCCCGCATCTATCTTCCCGCCGGTACGGAACAGGCGGAGCAGCGGTTTGTCCTGGCCCATGAACGGGTCCATATCCGCCGGGGAGACCATTGGGTGAAGCTCCTGTCTTATCTTCTGCTAGCGATTCATTGGTTCAACCCTGCAGTCTGGGCAGCGTTCTTTCTCATGAGCCGGGATATGGAAATGAGCTGCGATGAGCGGGTCCTCCTGGATTTGACCGGTTCGGCGAAAGCCTACAGTATGACGCTTCTGCGCTTTGCCGAGGGCAGGCAGTTTCCCGCCCCTGCCCCCCTGGGCTTTGGGGAATCCGACGCAAAAAGCCGGATCACAAATGCCCTGCGCTGGAAGAAGCCGAAGCTCTGGATCACCCTGACGGCGATCCTTCTGTGTATCGTCTCCGTGGCTGCCTGCACCGCCGATCCGAAGGAGCCGAAGGAGCCCGATGCTTCGGAGACGGCGGCAGGGGATACCCCGTGGAGCTGGACCAGTACCCTCCAAGCGCCGGATATTCGGGAGGCTGCCCTGAGATCCGCAGCGACCCAGACGGAGATCCTGCTGTCTCAGGACCAGATCAACGAACTGACGGCGCTGCTCAATGCCGTCCCGAAGGACCAGGTCTCCGGCGGACGGGGGACCCCCTCCAAGCGGGTGCTGGAGCTCCGGGATACCGGTTATGCCCTGCGTTTTGATGGTGGCGTGATCGAACTGGACTGCAGCAGGCCCAGGGCTTCCACCGCAGCCGCCGCTCCGGCATGGGAGATCCATGACGAGGCCCTGTACGCCTGGCTGGACGCCTTATGGGCGGAAAGCCCCTTCGGGCAAGGGGACGATCCCCTGGGCCTGACCATGCGAGCTGAATTAGTCACCCCTACCGGCTGCACGCTGGTGTTCACCCAGTCAGGTGGAAATATCACAGGAGAGTTGATGACTGGAGAAAAGTTTGCGCTGTTCAAGCGGGATGCAGAGGGCGTGTGGCAGGATCTGTTTGCAGGTAGGAAAGTCGGCTGGCTTGCCATCGGTTATCCCATCGCTGCAGAGGGCGCCACGGAGATTGATACCTATTGGGGCGGGGCCTTCACCCTGGAGGCTGGGCAATACCGAATCGTAAAGGAAGTTCTGGATTCCCGCGGCACAGGGGATTACGATGTTTATTCGATCTATGCAGAATTCATGATCCCAGCCGGGGAGACGGCTGATCCCCTGGGCTTGACCATGGGTGTGGAGGACCTTGCCCCTACGGGCTGTACCCTGGTATTCACTCAATCCGGCGGAAATGTGACCGGAAGCCTGCAGACAGGGGCAGCATACTGGCTGTACCGGTGGGATGAGGACGGAAGCTGGAAGGAAGTCACTGTCGAAGAGCCGCTCTTCTGGTATGATCTTGCCTATGGCATCAACCAGAACGGAACAACAAAACTGGAAACCCATTGGGAACGGCCCTTCGGCGCTTTGGAAGCCGGACGTTACCGGATCGGAAAGGAGGTCATGGATTTCCGCGGGGGAGGGGATTACGATACATATTTGATCTATGCGGAGTTTGATCTCACCGTAGGGGCGGAGGAAAGAGCACACGCCGATCCGGATGCAGATGCTGAAGGCTGGCGGGAGGCATACCGGCAGCTCTTCCGTACCGTATTGGAAAACGCGGATTATGTGGATTATCTTCTGGGCCCGGTACAGGCCGCCGGCCTTCTGGATCTGAACGGAAGCGGCATACCGGAACTGATCCTTTTCTTCCCCGGAGCAAGCAAAAGCCACGCCGCTGTTGTTTTCACCGTAGAGGAAGGAGAAGTCCGCGCCTTCAATTCCGTGTGCACTTATGGCCTGCCCCTGTCCAGATACGCCGTTGATGAGGCGTTCTGGGCAAACGACCTGCCGGCCGGGCAGTTTGCCGACGATGTTCCGGCTTTCCGATACTATATCGAGAACGGCGAGGGTTTCTGGCTGCTGAATTCCGGCAATGCGGCCTGGCCTGCCGAGGTCTGGTGCGATTGGCTCCGGTTTGGTCCGGCAGAGGACGGCTGCCTGACCTGCCAAAGCCTTCTCAGCCTTTCCGTGGAAGGGGAGGAGGACAGCCGGGGAACCTATACGGAGACCGGCTGGCGGGTGAACGGGGAAACGGTCACTGCAGAAGCTTACCATCAGGCTGAAGAGGATTTTCAGAGTTGGAAAGCTTCTCTGAATACCCGCCCCTGGAATCCTGGCGCGTACGTCTCCTGCCGGGAGGATCCTGACGAGATTCCTGCGCAGTTCGACGCCCTTCTGGAGCACTGGCAGCCTTGACGAGAAGCGCAGGTTATGGATCCGAGGATCGCAGGCGGTGCTTTTCCATGCCCGTGGTGTTTGGCGATGCACGGTAAAGTCGGTTCGTTCTGATCGGTGTATTTGTCCTTTACCGGTGCGGCGGAACGCTGCTCAGGAATACAAAAGCCCAGTTCAGCACAAGACTGAACTGGGCTTTCCGTAAACGATTCTTTTTCCTTGTCTGCTTTTCCTTCCCGGGTGCAGGAGGGATCAGGCTGGTGTTCCAGGATATGCAGACATTTGATCGAGGGCTTACTCGTCAAAATCGGCATGGAAGCGGAGGATATCCTCGCTTCTGCCCAGGATCACCAGGTTATCCTCCTCTTTGAAGGGGTAGCCCGGTTCGATATGCGTGTTGATCTTGCTTCCGCTCTGAATGGCGATCACGTTGATGCCGTATTTCGGACGAAGATTGCTGTCCGTAATGCGGACGCCCACCAGCTTCCGGGGTACGGGGCATTCGGTAATATCCATTTCATTATTCAGGCGGATGTAATCCATGAGGGAACTGCCGGTGAGGCGCTGGGCCAGTCTGGCGCCCGCATCCCGCTCCGGAAAGACCATTTCCGCGCCGATCTTTTCCAGCAGCAATCCATGCTCCGGACTGATCGCCTTGGCCATCACCCGCTTCACCCCCAAAGCCATGAGATTCATGGCGGTAAGCAGACTGACGTCCAGGGCGCCAATGCAGATGATGACCGCGTCGCAGGCGGCGAAGCCTACGTCCTCCAGATTCTGCTTGGAAAGAACGTGGAGAACATAGGCGTATTCAGTGTAGGCTCTAGCCTCGTTTACCTTGCTCTCTTCCCGGTCGGCAACGATGACCTCCGCGCCGGCGGCAGCCAGACCCTGGGCGAGGGCGCTGCCGAAGCGGCCCAGACCGATCACGCCGAACGTTCCGTTTTCCTTCGTTTTCTTTTTCATCCTATGGTAAAACCCTCCTGGCTGTACGCCCATTCACTCTGGGCAGAATAGCGCCACAGCGTCGCAATGGTAAGCGGACCGAGGCGGCCCACGAACATACAGACGATCAGAACAAGTCTTGCGCCTATGCCCAGCTCCGGGGTGGGGATGATGCTGAGGCCCACCGTGCAGCAGGCGGAGACCGTTTCAAAGAGCAGGGTCATGAATTCCCGACCCGGTTCACACAGACAGAGGAGAAACGTGCACAGAGCCAAAAAAGCGGCGCCGATAAAACAGACGGTGAAGGCCTTGCTGATGGTCTCCTCGGGTATCCGCCGACGGAAGGCCTGAGCCGGTTTTCCCGTGGCTGTGGACCGTACAGATAGAAACAGGGCAAAAACAGTGGTGGTTTTGATGCCGCCGCCGGTGGAGCCGGGGGATGCGCCGATGAACATCAGCAGGCACATGACAGAAAGCGCGGCAGGACGGAAAGCGCCCAGATCCCAGGTGGCAAAGCCGGCAGTACGGGCGGAAACGCTTTGAAAGAAGGCGCCCATCCAACTGATCGGCTGGGTCAGACGCAGCAGCAGCATGCCCACAAGGATCAGGAGCCCGGTCATGACCAGGACCACTTTGCTTTGCAGACTCAGTCTGCGCCGTTTGCGGAAACGGCAAAGCTCCAGAATGACCAGGTAGCCCAGGCCGCCGCCGATAATCAGCAGAGCGGTGATCAGGTTCATCCAGAGCTGATCCCCATAGCGGGTCAGACTGTCCAGCCCGCCCAGGATATCAAAGCCGGCGTTGTTGAATGCGGATACGGCATGGAAAACCGCCATGCCCAGGCCTGCCCCCACGCCGAATTCCCGGGCGAAAACCGGCCAGATCAGGAGAGCGCCTGCAGTTTCAAAGATCAGCGTGATCAGCAGAACGCGGCCAAGAAGACCGGAAACGTCCCCATAACTGGTCAGGTTCCAGCTCTCCTTCAGCATCTGCCGGTCACGGAGGCGCATGTCCCCGCCCGCCAGCAGGGTAACGGAAACGCCGATGGCCGCGACGCCAAGACCGCCGATCTGGATGAGGAGAAGGATGACGGTTTTCCCGAAAACCGTCCAGGATCCCCCGGTCTCCGTAACCACCAGGCCGGTGACACAAGCCGCGCTGGTGGCGGTGAAAAGGGAATCCAGCGGACTGGCCGTCATGCTCGCCGTCCTCGCCGCCGGAAGACTCAGCAGGAATGCCCCGAGAAGGATCAGGGCGAGAAAACCCAGGGTTATGGTCCTGCCGGGCGTCAGATTTCTCCGCAGTTGTTTCATTGTTTCCTCCAGACCGAGGGGGAGAAGAGAAGCAGCAGCGGGAAGATCTCCAATCTGCCCAGAATCATGATAAAGGAGAGCAGCAGCTTGTTTCCGCCGGAAAACATGGCGAAATTGCCGGTCGGACCTACGGCATTCAAACCGGGCCCGATATTGGAAATGCAGGCCAGAGTGCCGGTGAAATTGGTGGTGAGGTCAAACCCGTCCAGGGAAAGACAGAGGGTGCCTAACAGAAGAATACCGATATAGCAGGCTGCGAACACCAGAGTGGTATGGAGCGTGCTTTCGGCGACAGGCTTTTTCTCCAGCCGGACAACGCTCACCCCATGGGGATGCTGCTGCCGCCAAAGCTCCTGCCGGATCCCTTTGAACAGAAGCATGATTCTGGAGATTTTCAAACCGCCGCAGGTAGAGCCGGCGCAGGCGCCGGTGAACATGAAGAGAACCAGGATCCATTTGGAGAATTCCGGCCATTGGTTGAAATCTGCGGTGGCATATCCGGTGGTGCTCATGATACTGCCCACCTGGAAGGCGGAATGGCGAAGACTTACCCCAAAGCTGCCGTACAGCGGAAGGATATTCACGGTGATTGCCAGAATTCCCAGAGCGGCAAGACAAAGGTATACATGCAGCTCTTCGCTTTTCAGCGCCTCCCGTATCTTGCCGGCGAGGATAAGGAAATAGAGGTTGAAATTCACCCCAAAGAGGAACATGAATACGGTAATGACAACCTGAACATAGGGACTGTAGAAGCCGACGCTGGCGGCGCGGTTGGAAAAGCCTCCGGTACCCGCTGTACCGAAGGAATGGATCAGCGCGTCGAACAGGTTCATACCGCCGCAGAGCAGCAGGACGGTTTCCACCAGGGTGAGCAGGATATAGATCAGATACAGGATCCCGGCGGTCTTTCTGGCGCTGGGTACCAGCTTGCCCACGGTGGGGCCGGGGACTTCTGCACGCATGATGTGCATGGAGCGGCTTCCGGACATAGGCAGTACCGCCATGATGAAAACCAGAACGCCCATACCGCCGATCCAGTGGGTGAAGCTGCGCCAGAACAGTCCGCTCATGCTCAGCGCTTCAACATTCGTCAGAATGCTGGCACCGGTGGTCGTAAAGCCGGAGGCTGTTTCAAACAGAGCGTTTATGTAATTGGGGATATCCCCGGAGAAGATAAAGGGGAGGGCGCCAAGCAGGGAGATACAGAGCCAGGAAAGCCCCACGCAGACAAACCCTTCTCTGGCATAGATCTTGGTATTCCGGGGTTTCAGAAGGCTGAGCAGGCCGCCGAGAGCGGCGGAGATCAGCACCGTGAGCAGAAAGGGAAAAGGACTCTCCCGATAGAGCAGGGCGACAATGGCGGGAAGCAGCAGAAGCACAGCGATGGTGAACAGGACCTTCCCCAAAATCTGCGCGATCATACGGATGTTCATAACGGAAACATACTTCCTTCTGGCCCGGCTGAACGACGCCGGTATGATGACCGAAGTATACCAAGAAAACGGGAAAAAGTAAACCGGTTGCAGCTGATTATACGTTTCCGGCGGAACAGATCTTCCTGTTCCGCCGGAAATCCATTTCCTTAACTCATTTCCTGGGAAGGTCACGGCCTTTGTAGATATACTGACCGTCCTGCCAGACTACCTTCCCGTAACTCCCGCTGGGATAGAAGGGCTCGAAATTGATGGGGGAACCGAGGCGTTTGATGACGACAGGTCCATGCCATAGCCCCGCGGGGATACGGACGACCGTGGGTTCCGTAATGGTATAGGTCTCCAGATGGTCCGGATCCGGGCCCAGGGATATTTCGATCTCCGCATCGAATTCAAAGAACTTGGAGATATCGGCACCTGTGAAGAAGAGGTATTCTTCTACGGCGTGGTGCATATGGGTCTCCCCGATGGTGCATTCCTGCTGCACGATGTTGTACAGGTACCAGAGACGGCTTCCTTCCATCTCCTCGATACCCCGGAATCCGCCCCGGGGACTGATGAAGCGGCTGTCCGTATGAACATCCGGACGATAGGGATAGACGTACTTGTCATACTTGCCGGTGTGGGGTTTCTTGGCCATCTCATAATAGGGGGCCAGCATATCCATCTGGTGTTTGGCCGGCTGATTCTGCTTCGTTTCGCCCTTTTCCTCCGCGGTCTTCATCGCCTTGGAGAAGCACTTGCCGCAATAAATGCATTCCTTGGAGCGATCCATGACGCAGCGGCGGATGCCGGCGCCGTCGTAGGAGAATTCTTCTCGCCCTTTAGCGTTCACCCGGCGGTTGATCTTGGACCAGTCTCCATCCAGATAAACGGCGGAGAAGACGATGGGCTTCTCCATATTGATCTTCCGGAAGTTTACCGGGCAGTGGTACATCTTCGGAGGTACCCGGATGATGGTCGGCTGGGTGATGGTGTACATCTCCAGATTCTCCGGGTCTTCGCCGATCCAGACGTCGATTTCCGCGTCAAACTCAAAGAAATTCTTCATATCCGCGTTGGTAAAGACCAGGTACTCGTCGGCGCAGTGGTGGGTATGGGGGACCTCCATGGGAAGAGGCTTATTCACAGCGGTCCAGTCCATATAGACCTTGGCTTTTTCCATCATGGTGGTGCCCCGGAAGAAGCCTCTGGGGGCTACGAAGCCGTACCAGGAATGGTGCTCCTGCGGGATGGTGAAGATCAGATCATCGTATTTGCCCATTTCGTTCACTCCTTCATTGACATGAATTGCAAATTCGTTGCTCTTACTATACCAGACAAGGTCGGGGATTGCAATTCCTCCCTGTCACGATCCTGTATGCAGCGGCTCAGAATTTGCCGATGTCCATGGCGGCGAAGTAACCGCTGTGTACCGCGCCTGCGACCTTCCCCGTTTTTTTGCAGTCTCCCGCGGCGGTGATCCGAATGCCCAGGGCGGCCAGCTCTGTGTACAGGCTGTCCTCAGATCGCATGCCGACAGCGTAATACACGCAATCGCAGGGAATCGTTTCGGCTCTGCCGTCTTTCTCAAAGAGAACAGCATCCCGGCGGATCTCCTTGCAGCGCGCGCCGGTGATCACGTCCAACCGCTTTTCCCGTACGGTGTATAGGAGTCCGAATTTATAGCCGAAGCCGCCGTCCCGGGCATATTCCTTATCCATCTCCAGCACGGTGACCTTTTTGCCCAGGCTGCGGAGATGAAGCCCCGTCTCTACGCCTACCAGTCCGCCGCCGATGATCGCAACGTTTTCTCCGACGGAGGCCGGATCACGATAGACCTCCAGGGCGTGGCGGGCGTTTTCCCATCCGGGAAGGAACGCCGGCTCTATCGGTTTGCTTCCTGTGGCCAGAATGATATCATCCGGCGCCAGAGCAGCGACTTCCACAGCCGTTGCGGTTTTGTTCAGGACGACTTTGACTCCGGATTTCTCCGTCTGAGCGATGAGGAAGTTCTTATACCTGCGGAGATCGTGCTTGAGGCTGTCCGTGTCGGTGAAGTTCAAAAGACCTCCCAGCTTATCGGACTTCTCCCAGAGGATCACTTCGTGTCCGCGGCGGTAAGCGGTAATCGCGGCGGTCATGCCGGCAGGACCGCCGCCGATGACCAGAACACGCTTTTTGTGCTTCGCTTTGATCATGTCCTCCCCGAAGCCCAATCGTGCTTCCCGGCCGATGAGCGGGTTCACGCTGCAGGTGAAATGCCGGATGAGATTGTCGCTGTCGCAGCAGCCAAGGCAGCGGATACATGGCGTAATATCGTCCTCCTTTCCGGCAAAGGCTTTCTCCGGAAAATATGGGTCAGCGATGAGCGCCCGGGACATGGAAACGCCGTCCGCCTTGCCTGAAGCGATGATCTCCTCCGCCTGTTCAGGATAAAGCACCGCGCCGACCGTGTAAACGGGAATATTTACCCGACCGGAGCGCTTGATCGCTTCGGAGAGATCCGTGTTGATCCCCAGCGGACGGAAGGTGGCGGTCATGTTATTCTGCAGACCTTCTACGCTGACTTCCACAAGATCGATGTAGGTCTGCGCCTTCTCCAGGAAGCAGATCATATCTTCAACCGTGAATCCCCCCTCGACCCGTTCAGAGCCGCTGATCCTGGCCATCACCAGACGATCGGGACCGACGCGATCCCGTATGGCACGCAGGATCATCAAGGGGAAGCGCATGCGGTTCTCCAGGCTGCCGCCGAATTCGTCTGTCCGGGTGTTCACAATGGGGGAGAGGAACTGTGCCGGAAGCCAGCCGTGGCCGAAATGCAGAAGAACGGCATCGAAACCCGCCAGATAGACGTATTCTGCTGTATCCGCATACTGCCGGCAGACTTCCTCCATCATTTCCCGGGTCATGGCCAGGGAAGTTACCCCGGGATTCATGGTCGGAGCTTCCACAGGTCCCATTGCCCGTCGGGTGTTGTATTCCGGTTTGGTTTTGATCCCGCCGTGGGTCAGCTCTGCGCTGGCGAGAGCTCCGTGCTCATGGATCGCAGCGGAGAGCTCGGCGAAGAGCGGGAGATTATCGTGGGTCTTCATCATTTCCGGGACATGGTTCCCGCCGATGTTTGAAATAGAATCATCTGAATCAACAAACCCAATGTACTCCCCTCTAGCGA
>CAMVBX010000082.1 GCA_947165825.1 uncultured Clostridia bacterium | reverse complement strand
TCGTTAAAACATCATTTCAAATCCGCAAAACGGGGATGGCCGCAGGGCCATCCCCGTTGTCTCTCGCTGCCGGATACTGCGCGAATCCTTCTCCTCTTTTTCTGCGCGGCAGCTCGAAACCGCAATTTCTGTGCAATTCAGCGCGGAAAAGCTTGCGCAATTCAGCGTGGAAAAGCCCTCCATTCCGTCCGTTCCACACCTTCCGGGCCGGCATTCTGAAGGCTGCCCGGTTTTTTTGCCACGGGCCCGCTTCAGCGCGTAGATCCCAACAAGGGAACCGGCGCCCATCCGTCCCCCTCGGGACGGGTGAACGCCGGTGTGTTTTTCCGTTTTTCCCCTCGGGCAGGAAAACCGGAGCCGTCAGTTTTGGGGCTCTTCCCGGATTCCGGCAACCAGCTGGATCTCCACCGGAGCGTTGCCCGGAAGCGTCGCCACGCCAAGAGCGGCTCTGGCCCCGATTCCGGCTGCGCCAAGCTCCCGAACCAGGTAGTCTGAGGCCAGATCACCGATTTTTGCGTGGGTCGTGAAATCCTGCTCCGCATTGATGTATACCGTAAGCGAGAGGATCTGTCCGATTTCTTCCGCGCCGGTAAGCACGCTTCTCGCGGCAGTCAGGGCATTGGCGGCAGCCTGTTCCACGGCTTGACGGTATTCCTCCGTCGGTTTTTCCGCAGTAACCTTGCCGCTGAACAGCAGCTTCCCGTTCTTTCTGGAAGTCATGCCGGCGGTACAGACGATATTCCCCCAGCGGACCGCCGGATGATAGCGGCCCTGAGGTACAGGTATTTGACTCATATGATCTCCTTTCCCGGATCAGCGTTCCGGTCTGTTTCGTTATGCGTTCAGCATCTCATCGACGCATTCCCGGATCACCGCCACGCCGCGGCGAATCTGCTCATGGGTCGGCATGGAGAAGTTCAGCCGGAAGCAATTTGAGAAACCGCCCGGTTCCACGGTGAAGGCGCCGCCGGAAACCATAACCACCTTTCCCTTGGCCAGCGTCGCGTCAATGAGCTTCTCCGCGTCACAGCCCTCCGGCAGAGTGACCCAGAGAAACAGGCCCCCCTCCGGCCGGGTATATCGGACTCTGGGATCCATTCCAGCCAGCGCATCCAGCATCACGTCCCGGCTCTCCCGATAGCGGTCGCAGATCTGTCTGATATGGGCGTCCACGTCATAGTCCCGAAGATAGACGTCACAGACCGCCTGCATCAGCGTAGTGGTATGCACGTCGCTGATCTGCTTGCACTTGGTCACCTTCCTGATAATCTCCCTGGGGCCGATGAGGAAACCAACCCGGATCCCCGGCGCCAGGATCTTGGACAGGGAGCCGACAAACGTCACGATGCCGTCCCGATCCAGGCTTTTTATGGTGGGCAGCTCCTCCCCGGAGTAGCGCAGCTCAAAGTAGGGGGAATCCTCCAGGATCATGACCTGATACCGCTTTGCCAGCTCCAGCATCTTTTTCCGGCGCTCCAGGCTCAGCGTGACGCCGGTGGGATTCTGGAAGGTCGGGATCGTATAGATAAACTTGACGTTTTTTTCCCGCTGAAGGGCCTCTTCCAGAAGATCCATCCGCATGCCGTCCTGATCCACCGGGATGCCGATGAGGCGGCCGCCGTTATAGGACCGGATGGCGTTGAGCGCGCTGATGAAGCTGGGATCCTCGCAGATCACACCGTCGCCCTCGTTCAGGAAGGTCTTCGCGAAGGCTTCAATCCCCTGCTGCGCCCCTGAGGTAATCAGAATGCCGTCCGCCTCGGAGCAGGAATGATACCTGGTCTGCATCCGGTGCCGCAGCGTTTCCTGCAGAGGCGGGAAGCCCTCGCTGATCCCATATTGAAGCATCCGGACAGGCTCCGTATCCATCATGCGGTTCAGAATCTCTTTGATTTCTTCCACGGGATAGGAAGCGGGATTCGGGCTTCCCGCTGCCAGGGATATTACACCGGGCTGGGTCGCAAGCTTCAGGATTTCCCGGATCGGCGAGCGGCCAAAGTCATTCATACGGTTCGCATAAGGATAATTCATGCGCTTCCCTCCTTCTGATTGGTTCCGGCTTCCTCCGGCTGACGAAGCAGCATCAGCGCGTCTACGACCCGCACGCCCCTTCCCTCCGGATAGACAAAGACAGGATTGAGATCCAGCTCCTGCAGCTCTGGGTGCTCCACCGCATAGCGGGACACCCGCACCATCAGTTCCGCTGCCGCCCCGCTGTCCCGAATGGGCTCTCCCCGGTATCCCCGGAGCAGGACGCTGCCGCGCAGGGACTGCAGCAGATCCTCCGCCTCCTCACGGCAGATTGGGCACGGCGCCAGGGCCACGTCGTGGAAAACCTCCACAAAGACCCCGCCCAGGCCCACCAAAAGCAGGGGGCCGAACTGGCTGTCCCGCTTGACGCCCAGGATCAGCTCCAGTCCCTTCTCTGCCATCGGGCCCACCAGAACGCCGTCGAGAAGGGCGCCGGGGCAGTTTTCCCGGCAATGCTCCAAAATCTGCGTAAACGCCAGGCGCGCCTCTTCCAAATTCGAAACTCCGAGCCGTACGCCGCCGCAGTCTGTCTTGTGGAGAATGTCCGGGGAGCTGATCTTCATGGCCAGGGGGAAGGAAAGCTCCTCCGCCGCGCCGCTAAGCTCTTCTGCGGAACGGAACACCCGCTCATCCCCCACCGGCACGCCCCAGGCGCCAAGCTTCCGCTTGGCCTCATATTCCGTCAGAACAGCGGTATGCTTTGCTGCAGGGTCTGCGGGAAGCGCAGACGGCGTCAGGTCGTGCCGCTCCGGGCGGTAGTTCATGTAGTCCCGCAGCAGCGCCAGGCAGCGATAAGCCGTCTTTGCGCTGGACATCAGGACAATTCCCTCCCGCTCCAGCTTTTCCTGGTACCGGGGACTGGGGGTGCCCTCCAGGGAGGGCACTACATAATAAGGCTTTTTCAAGCCCCGGCGGCGGGCTTCCAGCAGCGCTTCGCAGATGGCAACGGAAACCTTGCCCTCGGTGATGTCAATGCTGCAGCCCACGGTGACGCCGCCGATCTCCGGGATCTGCTCATAGACCTGAAGCAGGCCGATGGTTTTCTCAATGTCCCCGAACAGAGCCGTAGTGGCATCCAGGGGATTGTCGGGCGTGGCGAAGGCAGGAATGAATTGCCGCATCCGAGCCTTATCCCGCTCCGACAGGCCCGGAAGCTCCAGCCTGTATAAGTGGCAAAGATCCGCGCAGATCGTATTGGCACCGCCGGAAAGATTCAGTCCGCCCAGCCCGGTGCTCCGGGGCAGATGGTCCCCCAGCACGGCAAACATCTGCGCCATGCAGAGCAGTTCCTCCAGGCAGTCCACCTCCACCACACCGTATTTCCGGAATACGGCCCGATAGGCTTCGTTGTTCCCTGCCAGGTTACCGGTGTGCGAGGATGCCGCCCGGGCTCCCACTGCTGATTTTCCGGCCTTCAGGACAATCACGGGTTTCCGGGCTCTTGCTGCGGCGCCCAAGGCTTTTGTAAACTTTGCCGCGTCCCGGACGCCCTCCAGGTAGAGCGCAATCACCCGGACGGCCGGATCCTCCGTCATATACTCCAGACAGTCCTCCAGGGGAACGATGTTGCCGTTGCCGGAGGATACCACGTAGGAGATATGCAGACCGGGTCTTGCCATGATATTGGAGGCGATAAAGCCGCTCTGGGCCAGGACGCCGATGCCGGCGGGTCTGGTGTTCATATCCAGGCTGCAGTTCATGCCCCAGAGATTGACCTTGTCCACATTATTGATCAGGCCGGCGCAGTTCGGCCCCAGGATGGACATGCCGTATTTCCCGGCAAGGTCCTGCATCTCCCGCTCCAGGGCAATGCCATCGGCGCTGTGCTCCTCGGAAAAGCCGCTGGCAAAGACGACGGCAGCCTTGGTTCCCAGCTCAGCCGCCTCCCGCAGCAAGGGCAGAACGGTCTGCTTCGGGGTACAGATCATCGCACAGTCCACAGTCTCCGGAAGCCGGGAAAGGGTCTCATAGGTGCTCTGACCGTGCAGTTCCTTTTTTCGGGGGTTCACCAGATAAACCCTGGCAGAGGCAGAGCGCAGGCTGTTTTCCGCAGAGCAGCAGCCGAAGCTGCCGGGTCGGTCGCTGGCGCCAACTACGGCAATGCTCCGGGGCGCAAATAGCTTTTTCAGACTCATTTGACCTCCTGACAGCCCAAATCAAAGGCCCGAACATTGGCTGCCGCATACTTTCCTTTGCCCTTACCGGTGAAATAATCCGTGATGGCGGACCTGGCAAAGTCCTCGTCAAACCAACCCAGACGCCGTACAATCGCACCCACCATCACCAGACTTTCTCCCTTGGGATTCTCCGCCTTCTGCGCAAGCTCCGCGCAGTCCAGCCGGACAACAACCGCCTGCTCCGGCAGCTGCTGATCGGCAGGTACCGTATGGGCGTTGACAAAGATGGTGCAGTCCTTCCTGCAGTATTCCAGGTAATCCAGCGCAGGTACATTCATGGCCACCAGAACGTCGGCCTCCTCCATCACCGGACTGCCGATCCGCTCCTCCGGGGTCTGTCCGAATTTCACAACACAGTTGGCCTTCCCGCCCCGCATGGTAGGACCGTAGGCAGGCATCCACACAGCGTTGCGCTGCGTTCTGGCCGCCAGCTCCGCAATCAGCAGACCGCCGGTCAGCACACCCTGCCCGCCGAAGCCGGCAAAAATAATCTCTTTCATTTCTCCGCCTCCTGTCTCAGAAACGCAAGCTCTGCCTGCTCCCCGCCGGCAAACTCTCCCAGCGGGTATTCCTGCAGTGCCTTTTTCTGCAGATGCTCGATGGCTTGAACGGGAGACATGCCCCAGTTGGTGGGGCAGATGCCCAAAAGCTCCACGATGGCGTAGCCCTCCCCGTTGATCTGGGCCTCCAGGGCCCGACGGATGTACTTCTTCGCCTGCGCGACGGTTTTGGGATCATAGACCGCGCACCGCGCCGCATAGGCCGGCCGGAATTGTCCGGCGATGATCTCCGGCAGATGAATGGGATAGCCGGTGGCCGCGCAGTCCCGGCCGCGGACGGAGGTGGCCGTTTTCTGGCCCTCCAGGGTGGTCCAGCTCATCTGCCCCCCGGTCATGCCGAAGTTCAGGTTGTTTACGGTAAATACCGTGATCTTTTCATTCCGGTAGGCTGCGTTCAGGGTCTCTCCCAGGCCGATAACGCCGCAGTCTCCGTCCCCCTGGTAAGTCATCACCAGAAGATCCGGCCGCATTCTTTTGATTCCGGTGGCGGATGCGGCCGCACGGCCGTGGGCACACTGGAACTTGTCGACTGTGTCGATTTTGGAGAGAGTCAGGTTGCAGTTGCAGCCAACGCCCATCGCGATGATCTGCCGTTTGGAGTAACCCAGCTCCTCCACACACTCCTGGATCAGCCGGTAAAATACGCCGTGGGAGCAGCCGGCGCAGAAGTTGTGCGGTCTCTGGATCACCGCCGGTTTTTCTCGGATCACTTTCATTTCAATATACCTCCTTGACGGCTCCGTCCAGCACCGACCGATAATAGCGGACCACGTCCTGCACCCGGGGCACGCCGGCGCTGTGGGTATAACAGTAGACCGGAACATTCCGCTGAGGCAGCTCACGCTTGGCTGCCAGCGCAACATCCTGCACCATCTGGCCCAGGTCGTTGGTCTCCACGGAGATAAAACCCCTGACGTTCGGATTGACCCGGTGGAAGGCGTCATAGGGGAAGGGGAAGACCAGCTTCGGACGGATCAGGCCAACCTTGCAGCCCTCCTCCCGCAGCCGGCGAACGGCATCCACGCAGACCCGGGCCGGGAGGCCGAAGGCAACCAGCACATAATCCGCGTCCTCTGTCTCCACAGACTCCCAGCGCTGCATCTCCCGGCAGACCCGGTTGATCCGCTCCTGCCGCACCGGCAGCAGCTCGTGAGCCAGGGCCATATTATAGGTGGGGCAAAGCTGCTTCAGGCCGACCTCGCCGGTGCCGTCCAGACCCCAATCGGGACGGCGGATCTCCTTGAAGGGGGGCAGCTCCACGGCTTCCATCATCTGGCCCAGGTAACCCTCTGAGAGAATCAGCACACCCATCCGGTACTTTTGGGAGACGTCGAAGGCCTCATACAGGTCATCCACCAGTTCCTGGACACTGTCCGGCGCATAGACGATGTGCCGATAGTCGCCGTTGCCGCCGGCTCTGGTGTCCCGCAGGTAGTCTACCTGGCCGGAATCCAGCATGCCCAGCCCGACACCCCAGCGCTGCACGTTCATCACCACATAGGGCAGCTCCATCCGGGCCGCATAGGAGAAGCCCTCCTGCTTCAGGGCCATTCCCGGCCCGGAGGACGTGGTAAAGGCTCTGGCTCCGCAGGCCGCGGCGCCGAGCACCATGTTGATGCTGGCAATTTCATTCTCTGCCTGGATGAATACCCTGCCCTCCTCCGGCATCCGGAAGGACAGAGTCTCCAGGGTTTCGGTGGACGGTGTGATGGGATATCCCGCAAAGAATTCCGCACCGCCTCTTATGGCTGCCTCAGCGGCCGCCACATTTCCTTTCATCATGATCTTCTTCGCCATCTGCATTCACCTTACCCTTCCTCTTCAACAATCCGGAATGCATAGTCCGGACAGACGTTGTAGCACAACCCGCAGCCGATGCACCTGTCTTCCTCCAGCACGGCGTAGCGATATCCGCGGGTGTTCAGCTCCGATCCGATCCGCAGTGCTTTTCTCGGACAGTGCAGGACGCAGATGCCGCAGCTCTTGCACCACTCTGTGTTGATTACCGCTTTTCGACTCATAGTTGCCCCTCCATTTTATAGAAATTATTTTTTCTATAAACATTATATATTTTTTCTTTTTTCTTGTCAAGAGCTTCTTAAAACTTTTGTTTAATTTTCTGTTATGAAAAATGAATCGAATCTCTTCTTGCCAGACGCCGGGTTCTGTGGTATGATAAGTCCAACCCGACAGGAAGGAGATTCCATTATGCCCAGTGCAGAAAAAGGCCGCTATTCTGTTGGCTCCATTGAAAACGCCTTCGCGGTTCTGGAATTTATTCTGAAAAAGCAGACGGACGTCAGCGCAATTGAGATCCACGCCAGAACCGGAATTCCGAAGTCCACCCTCCACAAGCTTCTGCAAACCCTGCGGGATCTTGGCTATATTGATCAGAACGAGACAACAAACCTGTATTACGCCACAATGAAGCCCCTGCAGCTGGGCTATTACTGTCTGAACCGGCGGAAGTTTCTCTCTGTCTTTTACCCCTATGTTCTGATGTACCTGCGGCGATTCCGCTGCGCCGTTTCCCTCTCTGCCTTTTCCCATGACGATGTGGTGATTGCCTACTCCGCCATCGGCGGCACCAGCGCCGTGGTGGACAGCAACAGCATCATCGGCCAGACCTCCTCTGTCTACGCCTCCTCCTCCGGCCGGGTTCTTCTGGCCAACCGGACCGACGCGGAGGTCCGGGAAATCCTCGCCGCGATTCCGCTGACGCCCTTTACGGAATCCACGCCCCGGGACGCCGAAGATATCATCGCCAGTCTGGACCGGGTCCGGCGTCAGGGCTGGTGCCGCCTGGACGGGGAACGGTATTACGGCTTTTCCACCATTGCCTTCCCCCTCCACGATATCACCGGCGTGACCGTGGGGACGCTGGATCTGGCCATGCCGACCCAGGAATTTGACCGGATCATCACCCCGGAGGTGATCGCGGAAATCATGGACACCTTGTCCCGGGTCCAACTGAGCTGCAACTGAACAGACCATTCCTTCCGACGAAGCAGTCATTTGACTGCTTCGTTTTTTTCTGAATAATCCGCAAATGGTATTGACTTTTAATCGGGAATCATGTATAGTCTTAATAGAAATTATTTTTTCTCTTTCATGTTAAAAAGGAGGCGCAATTATGCTGAATCAGGAGCTGATCCAAAAAGAATTCGGATACATCGGGGACCATGTGTATCTGAACAACAGTCTGGTGGGCATGCCGCCGGAGCGGGTAAAGCAGGCGTGCCGGCGGTTTATGGACGACTATGTGGCAACCTTCAACGACAGCATCAAAGCAGACCTTCTGGCAAAGCGGGAGCGAGCCAAGGCGGCCATCGCCAAAATGATCCACGCCCGGCCGGAGGACATCATCTTTGAGAAAAACGTCACAGAGGCGCTTTCCACCTTTGCAATGGGATACGCGGAGCTGCAGCCCGGCACCAACGCCGTGATTGTGGACTCGGACTTCCCCAATACCATCTATCCCTGGATCAACGCCCATCATCAGCGGGGCTTTGATCTCAAGGTCTACCGGACCTGCCGCGGTCAGATCATTACCCGGGAGCTGCTGTCCCTGGTGGATGAAAACACCAGAGTCCTGGCCATCTCCATGGTCCAGTCCGGCTGGGGGTATCTGGCGGACCTGAAAGCCCTGGGGCAGTTCTGCAGGGATCGGGGGATTGCCTTTGTGGTGGACGGCTTCCAGGGCCTGGGCCGCCTCTCCGTGGATGTGGAGGAATGCGCCATAGATTACATGCCCTGCGGCGGCTTCAAGGCCCTGATGGGCACCTGGGGCGCGGCCTTCATCTACTGCCGCCCGGAAATCATCGGCAGGATCAATCCCCCCACCGCAGGCTACCAGAGCGCCAAGTCTCATACCCTGGCCCCGGGCGTCACGACAGAATTTGATGAGATCGACTTCAAGGATGACGTCCGGCGGCTGGAGGCCGGCAGCCAGTGCACCTACGCCATCGAGTCCATGGGTCTGGGCGTGGAGCTGCTGCTGGAGCTGGGCGTCAGGGAGGTGGAGGCGCACGTTCTCTCCCTGGATCGGTATTTGCGCGGCAGGCTGCAGGAGCTGCCCCTGGACGTTGTCACGCCGGAGGACCCTGCCGCCCTGTCCGGCCTGATCGCAATCCTGTTCCCGGCGGAATTGACCCGGCGGGCCGAAAAGATTCTGTCCGAACGCAAGATCCATGTGACGCTCCGGGAAGGCTATATTCGTTTGACCATCGCGCTGTTCAACACGCAGCGGGATATGGACGCTTTCTACGCAGCCATGCGGGAGCTTTGCCGGGCAAATGCAGAAAACTGATCTGAACTGAGAAAGGAGCGTTGCGATTATGATTACCTTCGAAAAGTGTCTCCCTCCCCTGCTAGCCCAGCGGGACCACAAGACCATGATTGGCCGCATTCAGGCCGCCATGAAGCAGGAGGGCTTCGAGTACATCATTCTCACCCATGTGCAGGACACCTTCTATGCCACCGGCTATATGCCCCTGATGCCCAGCGCGGTCTCCCTGGTACCGGCGGAGGGCAATGCGGTACTGATTGTCAGCACCCTGGAGAGCGAGGCGGCGGCCTGCCTGACGCCGGAAGAGGTGGAGGTCCGGGAAGTGCGCTCCTGGGTCTTTGTGGACGACGGAACCGAAGCCTCCCGCAGCGAAAAGGGCACCATCATTGACCCGGACGGCGCTGCCGGCGTCCTGCTGGACATCCTCACAAGAAAGCCGCTGCAGGGAAAAATCGGTCTCAATCTGGGAATCGTGGGCAAGCGGCTCTGGGACAGGCTCACGGAGCGCCTGCCTGCCTGTGTCTTCGCCGACTGCGCCCAGATGCTGCTGGATGTGCGGATTCTGAAAACGCCCTGGGAGATCGACATGCTGCGCCTGGCGGCTCAGGAGGCAGAGCAGGTTTACCGGATGATTGCCGATGAGATCAAACCCGGTATGCCTGCCTGGAAAATCGACGCCATGTATGTCTACTTCTCTGCTCAGAGAAATCTCAGCCACGGCGCCATGAGCCGGCGCCACGTCTTCCTGACCTCGCAGGGCGTATATTACGGCCTGTCCGGTATGCCGAGAGGCTATATCCTCCGGAAGGGAGACGTGGTGAAGCTGGATTCCGGCTTCCGCTACATGGAGCACACCTCCGACATTGCCCGGACCATCGCCGTGGGCGGCGAGGCCAGCGATCAGGTGCAGGAGGTCTATCACACCCTCTACAAGGGATACCGCGCCGGGCTGGAGCTGCTGAAGCCGGGCGTCCGGTTCCGGGATCTCTACTGGGCCATCCGCAGAGAGGTGGAAAAATCCCCCCTGATTCCCAGCTATCCCAGAGGCAATATGGGTCACTCCATCGGCTGCGGCCATCATGCCGAGGAGTATCCGACCATTTCCCGGGACCGGGAAATCCGCTTCCAGCCCGGGAT
>CAMVBX010000081.1 GCA_947165825.1 uncultured Clostridia bacterium | reverse complement strand
TGAGATTTGCGACGACGACGCCTCCGGCGGCCCGATTTCTCTCACGCGAGAGAAATCGGGGAAAGAGCGCGGCGGGGCTCCGCCCCTGCACCCCGGTGCGGCGGGCGCTGAAGCGAAGGGGGCACTGACGCGGCGAAGAACAAGCGGGTGCGGGATGTGAGTCTGCCGTCTCTTCCTGTGCTGCAGGCAAAGCTTCATTGCTTCTCAGGGTGCTGATCTGTACCCTGACATAGCTCACTGTTTCCTGCTGCAGCAGCGGATCGGCTTCCACCTGGGGAAAGCAAGGGCTCGATCTGCTCCGTGATCCCGTTCATCGTCTCCCCCTCCGTCCGATGTTAACGGCTGTGGTAATCCGCAACTCCCGTCCTGCGTCCTTCCGTCCCCGGGAAGGAGGATCCAATGGGGGAAACCGCCGCGCGGTTTCTCCCTTGGCCGGGAGGAGGGGGCCCGGGGAACCATTCGGAAGGTTCCCCGGGCGCTTTTTCTTTTCCATATTTCTTTTTGTCGCACAAAAAGAAATATGGCCGCCGGAGGCAACCCCCATCGGGGGGAAAGGAACGCCCCGCCGGTGAGGCGGCCCGAATGAAGGAAAACTCTCGTATTCTATTCTTTTGCCTGCAATTGTTCCAGCACCCGCTTCCGGGCGCACAGCCAGGCAAATACGCCGGAGCCGGCAACGCAGGCCGCCAGATGGGCAGCCAGGTAGAGTCCGAAGGACCTCCCCACCGCCGCAAACTCCGGCTTCCGGATCAGGATCACCAGGGCGAAACCCAGAAACAGACCGGAGAGGGCGCAAAGCGCCTGCCCCAGGGTATAGATCCCCACGCATTTCCGTACCTTTACCCCCAATGCCCGCAGTATGCTGATCTGCCGGGAGGCATGGAGCACCGTAAGTCCCGGCAGGACGCCCCCCAGGAGCAGCGCCGCAGCGACGGTGAGGGGATACAGGGTCTCCAGCAGCCGATGGATCCGATAGATGTTGTCCGCATTGGAGGTGTCCATATGGAGCTTGGCTGCGCTTTTCAGACCATCCAATACGCCCTTGACAAATTCTCTGAGCGCAGAAGCCTGATGGTAATCCGCCAGGGTGTATTCCGCGATATCCAGCAGGAACACCGGAAAGAGGCAGGAGAGGTTTGTATTCGCACCTACCGGAGCAAAGACGGTCCGGTCCTCATCATCTGACTGAATGAGACCGATGACGGTAAAAAAGGGCCGTCTCCTGTCCCGCAGCTCCTCCAGGGTCTCTCCCGGTTCAAAGGGATCCCCATTCTGGGAAAGATTGGTCAGCCAGGCCTTTTCATTCACCCGCACCTTATCCCCCAGGCCGACCCCAAGGACTTCGGCATAGGGCGCATACATGACGCATACCAGCCTCTGCGTGCTGCCGAAGGCCGCTTCATCCCAGCCCTCGGCCCATTCCACCGGGTCATGCACCAGCCGGTCCAGCCGGTTCACCAGGTACACCGGGGCATCCTCCAGCTCGATCTGGCTGTCCTGGCTCCGGGTCTCATAATAGGGGTCCCGCACCAGACCGGAGTTTTCGATCTTCCGGGCCCGCTCATACCCGATGCCGGATACTACGGGTTTCACCTCCACCTGCTGATACAGCTCCCCATAGATCCCCCGGAGCACCGTGAGCAGGCCGAAGGCAAAGGCCAGGAGGGCCGCCAGCAGGAGACTCAGCAGGCTCCGCCCCGGATTCCGTCCCAGAAGACGGCATAAATACCTGCCGGACCAGGTCATTTCTGCTTCTCCTGCACCAGCTCCAGAATGCTCTTCCGCCGGATGAGAAGCAGGCCGATGAAGGCGGCGAGAGCCAGCAGGACCAGGAAGCCCAGAGCCCCCAGGAGGAACAGGCCGAAGGGGGCCGGGGCATGGGCGCCCGCTTCCTCCGACGCGGCGGCAAGCTGCCGCAGCGAGACGATGCGGGAGATCAGCAGGCCGATCACGGCAGCAAGAACGCCCAGCAGCAGGAAGGGGACGACCAGGCGGCTCCCCGCCTCTCCCCCGGGCATACCCAAGGCCCGAAGGATCCCGTACTCCCGCTTCTTCCGTCCGATGAAGAGCCAGACCGTGAGGATCAGGGCAAAGAGGGCTGCCCCGGAAAAGATCAGCAGCTTCACCAGGGAAAGGTTTTTGGCCTGCATGAGCTCATCCGCGATCTGGAGCCAGCCCCCGTCGCTGAACTGGCAGCTCAAACCCATGGCCTCCACCTGGGGCAGGCAGTCCTCCACGAAGGCCGTGATCTCCTCCGCGTTTCCCACCACGAAGCTGATCTCTCCGGCTTTCAGGGCATAGGAATCCTGATTGACGCAATCCGGCAAAAAGGCAGACGGGACAAAGATGGCGTTATTGGAATAGCACCAGTACAGATCCCGCAGGGCGTGTTTTCCCTCGTTCAGATCCCGCCAGGCGCCCACGATGGTAAAGGTCTGCCGGTCAAAGGCGGTGGCGTGCCGCCCCCGGGTCACCGCCACCGCCCCCAGGGGGGCGTACTGCTCACACAGGTAATTCCCCAGATCCAGGGTGATCGTGTCCCCCACCTTCAGGCCGCAGGCCTCCAGCAGGTCTGAGTTCACCACACACACCGGCTGTCCGGCATCCGCCGGGGTGAGGAACCGCCCCTCGTCGCAGACGATGCGCCCGTCGGATACCCGGCGGATGGCGGTCATATCGTCCCCATACACCACGTCGAAGGTGTGTATGTCGTCGTTGGTCACCTGGATGAGCTCCCGCAGAGGGGCAAATTCCCCGGTCTCCAGCCAGCCCTCCGGCAGGTCTGTGATATCCGTGATATAGGGCCACCAGCCCTTGCGGAAGTCGTCCCCAAAAAAGAACATATGGATGAGACCGTCTTCAGGGGCGGGGCTGCCGTCATAACCGTCCGTCCGGTTATTTCGCAGGACGAAGACATAGCGCCGTCCTTCCTCCAGCTTCTCCACATCCGAAAGGAACAGATCCGGATCCAGGACAAGGAAGAGGCATCTGGTGGTAAAATCGGTATAGGCGATCCGGTCCCCCTGTCCCTTCGCACCGTCATCGGAGGCCCAGACTTCCACCTGCTGATCCTCCAGGCCCCAGAGCCACTCCGGATCTCCCCCTAGGATCTTCCAGTCCGTCAGCTTTAGGGAAATCAGCCCTTCCTTCACCAGCGATTTTCCGAACATCAGGGCTGAGTCCGAAATGATGGGTTCGATGTTTTTGATCTCCGCCTCGAGCACACAGCGGGCATAATAGGGGAACATCCTGAAATCCGTATCCAACCGCATATAGTCCGGGGATACGCCGGCGGTCATAAACCGCCGCTCCGTCCGGGAGACGTGATCCAGCCCCTCCAGCATGGCGGCAGTCTCCTCATCGAAATCCGGCTGATGGTAATCCGAATAAGCCGCCATCCCGTAGGTGTCGGCCGGATTGGTGGGATCCGTATGCAGGAAAAAATCGAACAGCGGATTCATCTTCTCCATGGGCAGAGGTTCGCTGTCCAGCGTGAGCACCCCTTCGTACCGGTCCCGGGCTTCCCGGTACTCCCGGCTGGAGACGCTGTATTCCGAAAGGTTATACAGGAACAGAAAAGCCGCCGCTGCCAGGAGCAGCAGAGTCAGGGCTGTTTTCAACGGGCTGCGGTACAATGATTTCAGATGCTTCATGGCACTGCCTCCTCCTTTTCCGATCCGATCCCCAGGTCGATCCACATGGCAGGACGGATTCCCGGGGTGACAGAATTGTTTTCGCAATTGACCAGGCTTCCTTGATCTTTCAGTCCTCCGGTCCTGGTCACCCAGGCCGCGCTGGATTCGCTCAGGCCGGGTGTGCGCAGCCACCAGCGGGCCGAGCCGTTTTCAGACTGGGGGGCGCAGCCGCGGGCCGTACTGTAGGCTGTGGGTTCGCAAAGAAGCTCCGGGTAGTTTTGTTCATACACTCTCCATTTCGCTATACCGGTCATATCCGGCAGAAAGTACAATTCTGCCTCATAAAGACTCAGCAGGAAGAGTTTGTCGTCCACGTCTGACCCAGGGTCCACATCATAGATCGGATTGCGGTCTGCGGTGACATGGGTGGTCTGGATCAGCTCCAACTCATCCGGATCAAAGGCGGCGTTCAGGAATTCTCCATTGAGCCAGGCCCGGAGGGTGCAGGTCTCCCAGGTAACGGGCTGCCGCTCCTCGTGATACAGCTTGCAGTCCAGGACATACCGGCTGATCACCAGGACCCGATCCCCGTCCCGGTCAAGGATCACCCAGCGGATGGGCTCCGGCCCGTTCTTTTGGCTGTTGTCCTGTTCATATAAGCCAAAGGTGAATGAACGGCCGACCTTCAGCTCTGCGATCTGCCGCCGCTTGATCGCCATGCGCTTTTCCCGTCCGGCTTCATCTGTCAGACCTGCCAGGAGAGCGTAAGCCGCATCCGGCTCCCCTTTCTCCAGAAGGGCGTCGGCCCGTTCATTCAGGCTGGCGGCGATCAGTTCTTCCTTTCCCGCTTCTTTCAGAAGGGCATAGGCTGATGCATAGTCCTCCGCTTCCAGCAGGGCTTCCGCCCGCCGGGTTCTGCTGTCGGCAGCGATATCGTCCCGCCCCAGTTCCTCCAGCAGGGCGTAGGCTGTTTCAAACTCCCCGGCGGCCAAGAGCTCCATGGCCTTTTGGGTTTTCCGCTTCGGGATCACAGCCAGCGTAAGGATCAGCGCCGCCCCGATCAGTAGTGCCGGGACTGCCGTGAGGACGACCCATCTTCGGAATCTTGCCCTTTGCGTCATGCCGTCACCTCACGGAGAGAATCCATGATCCCCTTCAGCTCCTCCAGGGGCAGATCGCCGCTGACGGTGGTGGCATAGTTTTTTGTATACCGGATGGACGTGATGGTCCCATCGGTGAAAAATACATAGTGCACCGCCTGGCCGGACCGGTACTCCCGCATCGGCTCACCGCTCCGCTGATACACGGTGCTTTTGAAGCCGTCGATGGGGGTAACGGTGATGCTGAGACGCTGATCCCCTCTCGCATACTGCTCCATCAGCACCAACGGCTCCTCGCTGATGTGGGATTCCGTGATCACAAATCCCTCCGGCAGCTTTGACGGATATACCGGTTCCGTGATCCCCAATTCCCTGAGGGCTGCAGGAATGGGACACTCCCCCGCAGCCGCCTGACGGATGGGCTCATACCTACCCGCTTCGGCGTTCCATCGGGGGACCCAGACCACCAGCCCCAGGGAGTCCGCCGCCAGAGCGGCCCCGGCCAGGAGCACGACGAGCGCTGCCGCGATGAGGAATCCTCGGAGCAGAGCGCGGGGACGAGGCCGGGCGTTTTTCACGGATGCGCGGGCATGCCGGGCGCTCCCTCCGTCGGCGGGTCTCCCCGTTGACGCTTCTCTCGAAGGGGAAGGCAGGAGTCTCGCCAGCTCTTCCCCGTGATCCTCCCGGAACCGCGTCCAGGATTCCTCAGGGGAAAACAGGTATTCCGCCGGACGTTTTTGTTCCAGGGCCTCCCGGATCCTCTCCAGCTCCTCGGATAAAGGTCCGTCGATCCGATCCGTGCAGAAGAAGACTTCCCTAAGTTCCCGTTCCAGTTCTTCCACGGTCATCTCCCCGTATTCTTTCCGCGCTTCATCCTTATTTCCGCTCATTTCCGCTCCCTCCTTTCCGTCGATCCGCCCTCCGGATCTTCCGTTTCCTCCAATGCGCTTCGCAGCCGTTCCTTTGCCCGCTGGATCCGCTTCTTGCAGGCGTTCAGGCTGATCCCCAGCTCCTCCGCCAGTTCCTTCTGGGACCAGCCCTCCAGATAAAACCGGATGAGGAGCCTCAGATCTTCATCGCTGACCGCGCCCCGGTACAGCGTCTCCGGCGGCAAGCCGCCCGAACCGGATCCGCCCTCCTCCGGGATCCGCTCCCGCAGCTTCCGCTGCAGCTCGGCGGCGTACCGCATGCAGCGCAGCTGATACCCGATCACGTTTTTCAGCGTCTGCTGGAGGTACCCCCGGGGATTGGGCGAGCTTCGGACGGCCTCGATATGCTCCAGGGCTACCAGGAAGGCATCCTGCACACAGTCCTCCGCCATTTCTCTGCGAAAGCCCAGATGATAGGCATAGCTGAACAGCGCCCGGTAATGGTCCTGATAGAGCCCCTGAAAAAACGTCTGTTCTTCCGTTTCCAGCGGGCGGCCGCCGTCATTCCGCATATCCGCCTCTCCTCGTCTGCGTATCCCTGAGCAGGCGGCGCAAACCGCCCGCTGATTTCCCTCTGCATGTTATATTACACGGACCGGCCCTTTGGTGACAGGCTTCGGGAGATCTTGCCGGTCTTTTTTCGATCTGCCCGGTCTGCCGCCTTCTCCCGATTTTCCGGTGATCCTGCTGAAAACAAGGAAACGCCCTTGCGGCATTCTCCTCAGCCTGCTATAATGGCAGGCAGAACGTATGCGGGAGGCAAGCCATGACCATTGTGATCCTGGCGGGCGGTGAAAGCCGCCGCATGGGCCGGGACAAGCTCCGTCTCACCCTGGAGGGGGAGGCGCTGCTGGAGCGCGCTCTCCGGCGCTGGGAGGCGGTATTCCCCCGGGTGCTGGTGAGTGTGGGAGGACCGGACCGGTATCCCTGGCTGGGAGACCGGCGGGTGCCGGATCTCCACCCGGGTCAGGGACCCATGGCAGGTCTTGAGGCCGGCCTCCTGCGGGCCGGGGAGCCGGTATTCCTCACGGCGGCGGATATGCCCTTTTCCTCCCCCGCGGCGGCGCTCCGGATGGGTTCCCTTTGTCCCCATGAAGCGGAGGCCTGCGTCCTGACGGATAAAGAAGGCCGGTGGGAACCGCTTTTCGGCCTGTACAAGCCCGATATCCTCCCCCGCATCCGGGAGCTGCAGGATTCTGGCCGCCGGAGCATGGGCGCTCTGCTGGACCGGAGCAGGGTGGAGGTCCTGAAGCCCTCGGATCTGGGGGAAGCCTGGGAGGACCGCCTGCTCCTGAATCTGAACGAGCCGGGAGATTATGAAAAACTGCGGCTTGAATTGGGCGAATGACCGTGCTAATATAGTAGGAGAATCATCGGCGGCTGCCGCTCCGGCGGCCGCTCAAAGAAAGGAAGCGTTACCATGAGCTATAAAGTTACCCGGCGCAACGAAGCCTATCGCTATGAGGCTCCCGGCCATTACGACGTCCTCACCACCCGCCTGCATGATCCCGCAGATGTGAATGAAGGCACCATCGTCAACGGGCTGAGCCATTTTCTCCCCGGCGGCGGTGCCGAGGCTGCCGTCAGCAAGTTTGAGATGATCTACTACATCATCTCCGGCGAGATGACCGTGACCATGTACGACGAAAACGATCAGCCCACCGACTATGTCCTGCACGCGGGGGACAGCGTCCACTTCGGCAAGGGCACCAAGCGCGGCTGCAAGAACACCGGCGACATCACCGCCAGGATGCTGGTCATCATGATCAAGCCGTAAGGTTGGCAAAGACTTTCATTCCGGGGCGCGGAAATCCGCGCCCCGGATCATTTCATCCGGATCTCCCTGCCCTTTCCCCGCTTTCCCGAAAGCCTGCCAAGGCGGTGGGAAGCACCGCAGCCGACGCCGGGAGGAACGGGGAGGGCCGTCCCCGGCGAAGACGCGCGGCTTTTCTCCCGAGCAGCGGCCGGGGATCCGCCCGCCCCATCCGGGAAGGTCCGGCAGGGAGTTTCTCCATTGATGCAAAAAAGGCTTTACAAATCCGGATTCTGTGTTATAATACATGAGCCTGTGGGGGCGTAGCTCAGCTGGGAGGGCACGCGGTACAGTTTCTAGTCACTTGGTGTATCTCCCTTTCTCCCCACCCGATTCACATCCCGAAAAATCGCAAAATTGGAAAAATTTGGGGGCATAGCTCAGCTGGGAGAGCGTACGGTTCGCATCCGTAAGGTCGAGGGTTCGAATCCCTTTGTCTCCACCAGAGTTTGCAGGATTTACTTTATAGTAGGTCCTGCAAATTCTTTTATTTGATTTTCTCCGGGATGTGAACCGAGTGGTAGTTTTGGGGAATTCTTTTCCCGACGGTGTTTTTTGGCTGTGTTTCGCGTCGATCATGCACTGGTTTGCAGTCTTATCGCGGGTAAAAACGTCGTGCTAATTCCGGTTTCTTCCGTATACTCACCTACAATGGCCCGCTGTAGTTCTTCAAAGGTGATGTTGAAATCGACTGAAACCAGGTATCCCCGGCTGATGCAGACTTTTTTTATCAACTGACCCACGATCATCTTTTTCCTTTCCAGGCTTGCGTTGCTATATATGTCTGCCCAAGTGATGATCTCATCCAATTCTTCATTCCGCGCCGCAGCCAACTCTTCGATTTGCTCCAAGTTGAGTTGTGCGCTTTCTACTGCTTTTTTGTCTGCTTCAATCGACTTCTCCGTCTGTTCAATTGCAGAGTTCAGAAAACCCATACTGAGTTTGCTCTCACCCCGTATCACTTTCAGGACTTCCTTCTGAAAATCACGTTGATCCTCCTCATGAAATTGAAGCTGTTTTTCTGCTTTCTCCAACCTGAGCCGTGCTGCGCGTAGGTCACGTTCACCCTGCTTTTTCAGAATCTCTGCCTTGGACGCAGCTTTGATCTCCGAGAATTTCAGGCGCAGAATCTCATCAACGATGGCGTCCACCCTGCTGGCAACATATACGGACTGGCCGTCGCATTCTCCCGGGTGTCGAACCTGATAGTGACATTGATACCGCAGCCTGGTGATGTATCCTTCTTGACCATCGGCGTTCTTCATTTTGTGTCCACTGGTCGAGATGGTTAAACGATTTCCGCAGTGTGCGCAATAGATTTTTCCTACCAGAAGGCTTTTACCCTTGTTGTTCATAGGGATGCTCCTGTGCTTATTCACCCTTGAATCCATCACAGTCTGTGCCCGCGCAAATAAAGCGTTGTCAATGATTCGAAGATGCTCCAACTTGATTTCGGTTTCTCCGTTTTTCAATACGCCGATGTAGATTCGATTTTTAATGATCCGATTGATCGTCGTGTTTGGGAATCCTTTCCCCTCCCGACTTGTTATCCCCTGTTCGTATAGCCAGTGACACAGTCGCTGGGCTCCATAACCCTCATCAGCATACTTATGAAAAATCAGGCGGATAATCTGTGCTTCATTCTCATCTACCACAAGGTCATAGACTTCCTGTCCTTTTTTATTCAACCGCCCCTGTTTCACGATTCGATAGCCAAACGGATAGGAGCCGCCGGTATAGCAGCCCTCTCCAGTCAATTGACTGAGGCGGGTTTTCACGCGTATTGAGGTTTTCAAGCTCTCGCCAGATGCCTGCCAATAGCGGATGTAGTTCATCAGCTTAGGCTGGATCTGATCGGAGGTGCGGGGGACCTCTGCAGCGCACCAGGTTGCTTGAGTCTTTCTTGCAAAAATAACAAAAAACTGCATTTCCTGACGTCTTTCCATCGCATATCTTGTATTTCGTCAGGATTATTCGACACTTTTCCCGGTTTTTCTCTCGGTTTCGATAGGGAACTATCGGGAAAGGTGTCGAAGAAAAAGAAGGTGCAGACAGCCTTTCGGCTGTCTGCACCTTCCAATCAGGCGGTGGTCTTGTTTCTTCCTCCAAGCTCTCAAGAGTTGGAGGGCCGATACCATGAATCAGTTACATCACCTGTCTTTGTCTACAAAGGAGTATGTTTAATCCAGTAATCCATACTTGGTTTTTATGCGGTCCAGCTTCTCCAGCATAGGCTCCGCGGCAAACCAGAGAAAAAGGACCGTGGCCGTGGCATGGACTAGATCTACCGGGATGCCGGAGACATAGTAGGTGAGAAGCAATTGCCAGTTCAGGGTCCTGGCGTAGATCAGGGCTGCGGCGGGGTTCATGATGCCGCCATAGATCACCACCGTGGCAATGGCCCCAAAGATGCAGAGGGAGATCTTCGTCCGCCGCAGAAGGCCCTTGCGGAACAGCACACCGGCAAGGAAGCCGATGATCCCAGCAGCAAACATCTGGAAGGGCGTCCAGGGTCCCTGGCCGAAGAGGACGTTGGATGCTACCATAGTCATGGCTCCCACCAAGAAGCCTGCCTCCCCGCCGAAGGCCACGCCGGAAATGATCACCAGGGCCAGGACCGGCTTGAAGGAGGGCAGCATAAAGAAGGCACCGCGACCCACCACACCGATGGCACAGAGGACGGCGATCACCACCAGCTCCCGGGCTTGGGGTTTTCGCCCCTCAAACACCAG
>CAMVBX010000080.1 GCA_947165825.1 uncultured Clostridia bacterium | reverse complement strand
GTTCGAAAAACTTGCTTCAGCGGGGCGACAAGACTTTGTCGACACGCTGACCGGCGCGGCATACTGCCGCGCCGGTCCTTTCGTCATTCTTCCTTACAGGGCTCCGTAGACGATGTTGCGGATCCGGGGATGGACGTATTCCTCCTGGTTGGGGACGCACTGGTGGGCGTAGACGATGGTGATTTTCTTCGCCGGGTCCATGAGCACCCAGCTTCCCCAGCCGCCGGTCCAGCCGAATTCCCCGATGCTGCTGTTGCTCCCCGCCTCGGGGTGCATGCGGGTGCGTACGGCAAGGCCGTAGCCATAGCCGCTGAGGTAGGGATTCTCGAAATCCGCCAGGGCCTGGGGAGAGAGCCGGTTCATGGCCATGAGGCGGATGGTGCTGTCGTTCAGCAGCCGGACGCCCTTGTATTCCCCCAGGGTCATGGCCAGGGCGAAGCGGGAATAGTCCTCCATGGTGCCGAAGAGACCGCCGCAGGCGGATTCGTAGGTGGGATCGTAGAACAGGGGCGGGAAATCCCCCTCCCGCACCCCGTCGGGGGTGACCTGGTACTGGACGGAGATCCGGGATTTCTTCTCCGCCGGTACCCGGAAATAGGTATCCTCCATGCCCAGGGGATCGAAGAAATGCGCCTTCAGATATTCCCCCAGGGTCTGGCCGGACAGGAGCTCCAGCAGGGCCGCCGCCACGTCCAGGCTCTGGCCGTAATAGTAGTGCTCCCCCGCCTCAAAGGCGCCGGGGATCTCTCCCGCGGCCCGGGCGAAGGTCTGGAGCGTATACTCCCCCTTCTTCTTGGCCTCGTTCATCCGCTCCGCCAGGGCTTCGCTGTTGGGGTTCTTCCAGCCCCAGTCCACGGTGACGCCGCTGGTCATGTCGAACAGGTGGCCCACGGTGGGCTTGATCTTCGCTTTTTCCACCCGCAGGTCCCCCCGGGGCGTGTAGACGAAGATCCTGCGGTCCTTCCATTCGGGATAATAATCCTCCACGAAGTCCGTGAGCAGGAATTTTCCCTGCTCAAAGAGCTGCATGCAGGCGGCGCTGGCGATGGGTTTGGTCATGGAGGCCAGCTGGCAGATGGTTTTGTCCGTAAAGGGGATATTCTTCTCCTTGCTGGCGTAGCCCACGTAGTTTTCGTAAAGCAGGTTTTCCCCCTGATAGACCCGCAGGCCCGCGCCGCCGGGGCCGCGCTTCAGCGTATCCTGGAGAAGTCCGTCCAGGTTTTTCAGACTGCCCATATTTTTCCCTCCTTGAATCGGATTTTCTGCCCTGATTATGGCATAGGCGCAGGGAGGTTTTCAAGGGGGGATTTCCGGGAAATGGCCGGCGCGGCATTGACCCTGCTTTCCGCCGCGGGTATAATGGCCGGTGGAAAAGACCGGCGCAGCGCGCCTTTTTGGAAAGGAAGGACAAGCCAATGGCAGACTATCGTTTCGAGACCCTGCAGGTCCATGTGGGCCAGGAGCAGGCGGATCCCGCCACGGATGCCCGGGCGGTGCCCCTGTATCTTACCACCAGCTACGTCTTCAAGGATTCCGCCCAGGCGGCGGGCCGTTTCGCCCTGACGGAGGAGGGGAACATCTACACCCGCCTCCAGAACCCCACCACGGACGTGTTCGAAAAGCGCATCGCCGCCCTGGAGGGGGGCGTGGGGGCCCTGGCCACCGCCACCGGCTCCGCCGCCATCGCCTATGCCATCCAGAATATCGCCCTGGCAGGGGACCATATCGTCTCCTCCGCCAACCTGTACGGCGGCACCCACAATCTCTTTGCCAACACCCTGGTGGAGCAGGGGCTCACCACCACCTTTGTGGATCCGGCGGATCCGGAAAGCTTTGAGAAGGCCATCCGGCCCAATACGAAGCTCCTGTACGCGGAGACCCTGGGGAACCCCAACTCCGACGTGATCGACCTGGAGGCCATCGGGGAGATCGCCCACCGCCACGGCCTGCCCTTCATCGTGGACAGCACCTTCGCCACCCCCTATCTCCTGCGGCCCCTGGAGCACGGGGCGGATATCGTCGTCCACTCCGCCACCAAGTTCATCGGCGGCCACGGCACCGTGCTGGGGGGCGTCATCGTGGACGGGGGCAGGTTCGACTGGAACGCCTCGGACAAGTTCCCCGGCCTCAGCAAGCCCAACCCCTCCTACCACGATATCGTCTTCACGGAGGTGGGCGGGGCGGCGGCCTACATCCTGAAGCTCCGCTGCACCCTGATGCGGGACCTGGGGGCCACCATCTCCCCCTTCAACTCCTTCCTGCTGCTCCAGGGGCTGGAGACCCTCTCCCTCCGGGTGGAACGGCATGTGGAGAACGCCCTGCGGGTGGTGGAGTTCCTGAAAAACCATCCCAAGGTGGAGAGGGTGAACCATCCCTCCCTGGCCGTGGGCCGGGAAAAGGAGCTGTACGACCGGTATTTCCCCCATGGGGCCGGAGCCATCTTCACCGTGGAGATCAAGGGCGGCGCGGCGGGCGCGAAGAAGTTCAGCGAAAACCTGAAGCTCTTCTCCCTGCTGGCCAACGTGGCGGACGTGAAATCTCTGGTGATCCACCCCGCCAGCACCACCCATTCCCAGCTCAGCGAAGCGGACCTGCTGGCCTGCGGCATCAAGCCCAATACCGTCCGCCTGTCCATCGGCATCGAGCATATCGACGATATCCTGGAAGACCTGGCCCAGGCGCTGGACCGGATCGACTGAGAAAGAAGGAACAGAAATGTCCCGGATCTATACCTCCGCCGATCAGCTCATCGGCGGCACCCCCCTCCTGGAGCTCCGGCATCTGGAGGAGCGGGAGGGGCTGAAGGCCAGGCTTCTGGCCAAGCTGGAATATCTGAATCCCGCCGGTTCCGCCAAGGACCGGGTGGCCCTGGCCATCATCGCGGATGCGGAGGAGCGGGGCCTGCTGCAGCCGGGAGGCACGGTCATCGAGCCCACCTCCGGAAATACGGGCATCGGCCTGGCCTCCGTCTGCGCCGCCCGGGGATACCGGCTCATCATCGTCCTGCCGGATACCATGAGCCTGGAACGGCGGCAGCTCATCCGGGCTTATGGGGCGGAGCTGGTGCTCAGCCCCGGCGCCGAGGGCATGTCCGGCGCCATTGCCAGGGCGGAGGAGCTGAAGGCGGCCATCCCCGGCAGCATCATCGCCGGACAGTTTGACAATCCCGCGAACCCCAGAGCCCACTACGAGACCACCGGCCCGGAGATCTGGGCGGATACGGAGGGACAGGCGGACTGGTTCGTGGCGGGAGTCGGCACCGGGGGCACCGTCACCGGCGTCGGCCGGTATCTGAAGGAGAGGAAGCCCGGGGTAAAGATCGCCGCGGTGGAGCCCGCCTCTTCGCCCCTGCTGAGCAAGGGCGTCGCCGGGAGCCACGGCCTCCAGGGCATCGGGGCGAATTTCGTGCCCCAGGTGCTGGATACCGGGATCTATGACGAGGTCATCCCCGTGACGGAGGCGGACGCCTACGACCTGGCCCGGCGTATGGGCCGGGAGGAGGGCATCCTGGTGGGCATCTCCTCCGGGGCCGCCCTGTGGGCCGCCCTGCAGATCGCAAAGCGGCCGGAGAGCGCGGGGAAGACCGTCGTGGTCCTCCTGCCGGATACCGGGGACCGGTACCTATCCACCCCGCTGTTCGCGGAATGATCGTCCATGCGGCGCTTCGGAGCCGCATGGGTGCATAGACAATCCCTGCCGGTCTGGCGTTCCGGCAGGGATTGTCTTTACAGAAAGCGGGAAGGGGATTCGGATGAGCGTTTACGCGCCGAGTATACCCGACGGTCTGCTGACCCGCAAGCCTCCCGGGGGGATAAAAATGACGGGACCGGCGAAATTTCGCCGATCCCGATATCCGGTCCGTTTCGGATCTCCGGGCGGGGAGACCTTATCGGCTCCCCATCTCCCGCACCGCCCGGGCGGCCTGCTCGCCGAAATCCGGGGGGACGGGTTTATCCGGGTCGTAGCGCACCTGGTTGTAGGTATCCGTAAGCTGCCGCAGGGTCTCCCGGTTCTGCTGCTTTCCCAGCTCGGCGGGGGTGGTGCCGGGCGTCCAGTCCTCCCCGTATTTGGAGCGGATCAGGGCCCGGTAGGCGTACCGCACCCGGTTCCGGTCGTCCTGCATATCCGAGAACCTTCGCTTCCGCACCGTGACCTTCTTCCAGAATTTCCGGACCGCGTCCCGCTGCTTCCGGACGATGGTCTTCAGGTCCGCCTGCTCCACGTCGTCCTCATATTCCAGCACCTGCCGGGTGCGCATGAGCCGGCGCAGGGCATCGGACAGGCGGCGGAGGACGCCGCCGTTTTTCCCCTCCCGGGCTACGCCGTAGGCCAGAAGGAAGAACAGCACGCAGACGATGCCCCAGAATACGCCGTAAATAGTGACGAAGATCCCGGAGCCCTCCTCCTCGATCTCGATGGGGTGCATGGTCTGCACCTCCGGCACGTACTCCGTGGGGGGCGGCGCGCTGGGGCTGGTGGTGCCGAGACTCGTGACCCACTTGAGAAACGCCGAGATGCCGCCCCAGATGAACTGCCATACGGAGGAAGCGGCGGTGCGCAGAAAGCCGATATTGGCAATGAAGATGCAGATGAGCAGGAAGCCCGTAAGCAGGGCGAGGTTTTTCCCCCGGATGCCTGCGGGCAGACTCATGGTCTCCCCGCCCTTTACGTTGTGCACGCCGGCGGTGACGCTGGCGGTATTGAAGCTGTACAGGGTCAGGATCAGGGCGATGAGGCCGCACCAGCACAGGGCCGTCCCCTGGGGATCCCCCCCATGGCGCAGGACCTCCAGCAGGTACACCAGCATGCCGCCCACGGCGAAGCGCGGCGGGAAGGGTTCATCCCCCTTCAGCCCCACCAGGTAGAGAGCCGCGCCGGGGACCAGGGCCAGGACCCGGAAGGCGATATCCCAGAAGCCGAAGGAGCGGAGAAGCAGCGCCATCACCGCCGCCGCCAGCACCAGAGCCGCAGCCAGAAGCAGGATGCGCAGGGGCTCCAGCTTCCGCCCCACCAGACCCACGACCCAGCACAGGAGGATGGGCCAGCAGGCCAGGACACGGCTGTACCAGGTCCAGTTCTGCCGCATGAGCCGCTCGATGAGAAACAGGACGCCGAAGGCCAGGGCGGCGCCCAGGACCAGGTTCAGAAAGGCCAGGATGCCTTTGGAGATCTTCACGAAGGGTTCACCCCCTCCCGGATGGGCAGCCAGGTGACGCTGTTATTCTGCCGCCTCAGCTGCTGGGCCCGGAGCTCCAGCCCATCGTCCCAGTAGGGGGAGAGGATGAGCAGGTCCATATCCGTCAGCCCGGCCTTGAGCTGCTTATCCAGCATGGTCTCGATGCCCAGGACCATCTTGATCCGCAGGAGGCTCAGCTCCGTCAGGATGCGGTCCAGGTGGGCCTCCGAGCACCGGGGCTCCACATAAACCGTGACCCCTTCGTTCATCTGGTTTTCCCCGTTGGACATGAAGCCCACGTCCACGCCGCTGCGCACGCACCAGGAGGCCAGGGAAGCGGCCATGGTGACGCCGTTCTCGATCAGCTCGATCTGGTCCGGCTCCATGCCCCCCATGAGGCGGGGGGAGATCTGGCAGTTCAGCACCAGCATGGCCCGGGGGGAGACGGTATAATCCCGCTGCTTGACCTGAAGCTTGCCGGTGCGGGCGGTGGCGCCCCAGTGCACGTCCCGCTGGGGATCGCCGCTGCGGTAATCCCGGATGCCGGTGACCAGAATGGGATCCGGCAGGATCCACCGCCGGGCGGTCACGTCCCCCTGCCATTTCAGGGCGGCGTCCGGCAGCTCATCCTGGGACAGGATGGGGGGATAGACCATGAGCTTTGCCTGGGTCCGGCAATCCGTCCGATCGTGGGCCAGGCCGAACAGGTCCCCCGCCACGATGGATACCAGGGAACAGTCGTAATACCCTCTGCGGGTGCAGAGGATGCGATGGCGGCGGGTGATCTTGGAATAAGAGCCCAGGAAAAACATGCTCTTATGAAACAGGTCCATGGCGATATTCAGGTTCTCCTGCCGCTGAAACTGCAGCCGGGAGGAGATGCGGGATTCCACCCGCACCCAGGGCACCGGAAGGAGCTTATCGTTGGATAAGACCTCCGTCAGCTCCACCTCCTCCCCGGCAAAGACCCGGTCCCGGCTGAAATGCCGGGCATACTGCACCCGCCGGAGTCCCCGGCGGTGGTAGTACAGGGTCTGGCCGAAGGCCAGGAGGACCACCACCACGGCGATCCAGACTGTGCTCATCTCAGGCCTCCGGCATTTCGTCGGCCTTGGGATCCTCCGAGGGGACCGGCACCACCCGCAGCAGCTCCCGCAGGATGGCCTCGCTCCGCTCCGCGGCGGCGTAGCCCGAACGGGTCACCAGCCGGTGGGCGAAGACCGGAACGGCCAGGGCCTTTACGTCGTCCGGCAGGACGAAATCCCGGCCATGGATGGCGGCCCGGGCCTGAACGCTGCGGAGCATCCACAGCATGCCCCGGGGGCTGACCCCCAGGCTCACGTCCTGGGGCGTCCGGGTGGCCTCCGTCAGACTCACGATATACTGCCGTACCGGGTCGGCTACGGTGACCTCCCGGCACAGGGCCTGGGCCTCCAGAAGAGCAGCCCCGTCCGTCACCGGCTCCAGGGTCTCCAGAGGATCGTCCTTGATGAAGCGGTCCAGGATCTTCAGCTCCCCCTCCGTGGAGGGATAGCCGGGTCTCAGCCGCATGAGGAAGCGGTCCAGCTGGGCCTCGGGCAGGGGGAAGGTGCCGGAGGTCTCCACCGGGTTCTGGGTGGCGATGACGAAGAAGGGCCGGTCCAGGATCTTGGTCTCCCCATCGGCGGTGATCTGCCGCTCCTCCATGCATTCCAGCAGGGCGGACTGGGTCCGGGAGGTGGCCCGGTTCAGCTCGTCAGCCAGGAGGATGTTGGTGAAGGCGGGACCCTTGCGGAAGGTGAAGACCCCTTCCTTCTGGTTGTATACGTTGGTGCCCGTAATGTCCGAGGGCAGCAGGTCCGGGGTGAACTGCACCCGGGTGCAGCGGACGCCCAGGCTCCGGGCCAGGGCCTTGGCGGTAACGGTCTTGCCGGTGCCGGGCACGTCGTCCAGCAGCACGTGACCGCCGGCGATCAGGGCGGTGAGGAGCAGGTCCAGGGTATCCCCCGTGGGGATGATGACCTTTTCCACATTTTCCCGAATGGACCGGGCAAGTCCGGCGATATCTCCAAGCTTCATCTTTCTCCCTCCCGAAAATTTGTCCAAATTGTTCGGATACCCGCCATTTTACGCCAATTGAAGAAAGAAGTCAACGGGAAATCCGGGTGAGGGCGGGAGAAACGCCGACGGGAGCCGAAAGTCGACGCCCGTCTCCCGTTTTCCGGGCTTGCAGGGGGAAGCCGTTGGTCCGTCCAGGGGGTGAGGACGGGGTCGTCCCCGGCGGCAAAAGGAGAAAATCCCTCGTGCTTGCAATTTCGTCCTGCGCATGATAAAATTTATAGTCAGCATGATTCAATGGAGAGGAGGCGCGCCCATGGACGTATACGCCCATATCCGGACTCTGGCGGAGCGGGAGGAGCTGGGCCATGCCTTCCTCATCACCGGCCCGGACCCGGCGGAGCGGGAGAAGCTGGGGCTGTTCTGCGCCCAGGCCCTGCTGTGCGAAGGGGAGGGGAGCCGCCCCTGCGGCCGCTGCCTGGCCTGCCGGAAGGCGGAAAAGGGCATCCACCCGGATCTGCTGCGCCGGGAGCGCCTGCCGGATTCCCAGGTCTTCAAGGTGGACCAGGTGCGGGAGATGAGCGCGGAGGCCTATATCCTGCCCAACGAAGGGAAACGGAAGGTCTTCCTCCTGCCGGAGGCGGACACCATGAATATCCAGGCCCAGAATGCCCTGCTGAAGCTCCTGGAGGAGCCCCCCGCCTATGCGGCCTTCCTGCTTCTGGGGGCAAACCCCGGAGCCTTTCTCCCCACGATCAAATCCCGCTGCGTGAGCCTGCGGGCCGGGGGCAGCGCCTCTGAGGGGGGCGACCCGGAGGCGGCAAAGCTGGCGGAGGCCTGGATCGGGAGAAACGGACCGGCTCTGGCCGCCCTGACCTTCCGGGCGGAAAAGCTGGATAAACTGAAATTCGATCAGCTGCTGGAGGGGCTTTACGCCGCCGCCGGGCTCCGGGCCAAGGCCGGAGGCCCTCAGCGGGATCGGGCCCTGGAATTGACGGAGCTTACGGAAAAGCTCCGGAGCATGAGAAAGTACAACGTCAGCCCGGGCCTGTGCATGGGCCTGCTGCTGAGCACCGTGGAGAATTGAGGAAAGTATATGCCAGATGTAATCAGCGTGCGGTTTCGCGGCCGCGGCAAAGCCTATGATTTCGACCCCGGATCCCTGATCCTGCACGAAGGGGACCAGGTAGTGGTGGAAACCTCCAAGGGCAGCGAGCTGGGGGCCTGCGTCAGCGAGGTCCACGACCTGCCGGAGAATAAGGTCTATTCCCCTCTGCGCCCCGTGCTGCGCCTGGCCACCCAGGACGATCTGCGCCGGGCGGAGCAGAACCGGGCCAGGGAGAAGAACGCCTTCGCCATCTGCGAGGAACGCATCGCCGCCCACGGCCTGGAGATGAAGCTGGTGGACGTGGAATACAGCTTCGAAGGGAGCAAGATCCTGTTCTTTTTCACCGCCGACGGACGGGTGGATTTCCGGGAACTGGTGAAGGACCTGGCCGCCACCTTCCACGTGCGCATCGAGCTGCGGCAGATCGGCGTGCGGGACGGAGCCAAGCTGCTGGGCGGTCTGGGAATCTGCGGACGGCCCTTCTGCTGCTCCACCTTCCTGGAGGAGTTCCAGCCTGTCTCCATCAAAATGGCAAAGACCCAGTCCCTGTCCCTGAATCCCACCAAGATCTCCGGCACCTGCGGAAGGCTCATGTGCTGCCTGAAGTATGAGCAGGAGGCTTACGAGGATCTGATCCGCACCATGCCCAAGCAGGAAACCCAGGTGGACACCCCCAAGGGCAAGGGCACCGTGGTGGAGGTGAATCTCCTCCGGCGCACCGTGAAGGTGCGGCTGGCGGAAGGGCCGGATACCACCTCCCTCCAGAGCTGGCATGTGGACCGGCTGGGCTATACCCTGAACGGAGAATATAAGGAACCCATCCCGGAGGAGCCCAAACCCGAGGAGGAGCGGACGGAGCTCCGCCTTCCGGGCTGGCTGGAGGAGGGTACGCCCATCAGCCTGACGCCGGAGGAGGGTCAGCAGCCCAAAAAGAACGGCAGGAACCGCAGCAGGAACCGGAAAAAGGGCGGACCGAAGCCCGAACAGAGCCAGGAGGCCGGACCGAAGCAGGGCGCACCGAAATTGCCCCAGAAGCCCTCCGACGGAGACCCGGCGAAGAGCACCCAGCAGCCCCGGCGGAAGAGCCAGGGCAGCAGGAACCCGGCGGACAAAAAGCCCCAGGGAGAGGGGAAAAAGCCCCAGACTCCCCGGGAAAGTCAGCAGCCCCAGGGCGGTCAGGCCCAGCAGGGGGGACAGAACGCCGGAAAGAAACCCGGCCGCCGGCCTTTCTACCGCAGCCGCAAGCCCAAGAGCAGGGAAAACCGGCAGGAAAAACCATAAAACAGAGAAACCGTCCCCCCGGAGCTTCTGCTCCGGGGGGACGGTTTTTATTTCTGGCGCATCAGACAGGCATCTGCCCGTTCAGTTCATCCAGGAGATGGATGGTCCGATAGACCCTGCCGCAGGGGCGGCACTGCCAGTCGCAGTCGCTGTTCTTGGCCTTCCGGTGCAGGGGCTCCAGCAACCGGCCGCAGAGGGGACAGGCCGCGGGCTCCCCCCGCCACAGGCACTTCAGGAAGGTCAGGGCCTCCCTCCGGGAGGAGAAACCCAGCTCCGACAGGACGGCTTTTTCCATTCAGGTTTCCTTCTCGTCGTTCCGGGCGAAGCCGGGCATCTTCGCGCCCTCCATGCGGTACACCAGCTCCCGGCCCTTGGCCCGGTAGTTGGAGACCAGCTCGCTCTCCCCCTTGATGAGCATGGTATACCGGGTGCCCTGCTCATAGGGGAGCCATTCGGGCATGTTCCGTCCCGTGGGATCGCCCGTGCGGGCGAAGTTCGCCCAGGCGGAGCCGCAGGTATCCGATACCCGGAAGGCCTCCGCCTTGTTCTTCGCGGTGTAGGTGCCCGGGGCCAAGTAGGCGTTATCGAAGAAATAGGGAACGTCCGTGCCATGGAAGGCCTTCTGCACCGGG
>CAMVBX010000079.1 GCA_947165825.1 uncultured Clostridia bacterium | reverse complement strand
CAATCACGCTCTCCCTGCTGGATTACATGGAGCAGTTTGACCGGCCGTACAGCATGTAATTCACCTGATATTCACACGGAAAAAGCGGTCAATCACTGCCTGGCCATGGACAGTGATTGACCGCTTTCTCTATGCTTTGATACTGAATCCCTGAGCTGCTTTGTTTCATACTGCTGAATATGATACAATCACCTCAAAAATCGGGATTTGCGGAGGAAAACGAAGCATGCATTATGAGATAGTCGCCTTACCGAAAGAGCAGTGGAAAGGCACGGCCATTCCGCTGACAACCAGGAGCGACAGTTATTATGACCTGGAAATGAGCCCGCTGAATCGTGAAGGATGCACGATCACCATGGTCAGGAGACCGGTTGAAAAAGAGATTGTTCATACGCCGGAGGAATATGATTTCCCGGATTCGCTTTATAAGGATCACTGGGAAGGTGCGGAAGCTTATGGCGTTTTGAACGATGCCGGAAGATTGATGGCCTGTATTGAAGTATGTCCGGAGGAGTGGTCAAACAGACTCATGGTAACAGAACTATGGGTGCGTGATGAACTCCGGGGGAACGGCATAGGAAGGCGGCTGATGGATAAGGCAAAGGAAGTTGCGATCCGGCAGAAAAGGCGCGCCATCATTCTGGAGACGCAATCCTGCAACACAAATGCCATCGGATTTTATCTGCATCAGGGGTTTGAACTGATCGGCTTTGATACCTGCTGCTATACAAACGATGATATAGGGAGACGGGAAGTAAGAATCAATCTGGGTTATTTCTTTCACAGGGAACCAAGACGACGGTGATTGTTTGGAAATTGCGGGCTTGTCTGCTTGCGTTCAGAGATTATCTTCCTTCAAATCCTGATGCAGTGCGGGAGCATAGCCTGATCAAGGTTGACCAGGAAGTGGCGTGCGGCGGCTTTTTCCCAAATATCCCGGCTATGAGCCCGAAGGCTGAGCTGATCAAAGGAAAGATCCGCGGAGTGCAGGCAGAAACCATTGAAGATCCCCTGATGCAGAGAGTTTGCCGGCTGGACAAGCTAGCAGACGAACCGGCAAAGGGAAGACCGTTGGAAAAGGTGCTGCGATGAAAGAGGAAAAGCGCTACGAATATGACGCCCTTCTCCATGAGACGATGGATAACGGCGGGGCCTACGTGGCCTTTCCGTGGGATATCCGGGAGGAATTCGGAAAAGGCCGCGTGAAGGTTCATGCGCGGTTTGACGGTATCCCCTACGACGGAAGCATCGTCAATATGGGAGTGAAGAATGCGGACGGTTCCGTCTGCTACGTCATCGGCGTACTGAAGGCGATCCGGAATCAATTGAACAAACAGGAGGGCGACAGGATCCATGTGGTGATCGAAACAGCGGAGTGAATCACGTTGTTTCCGGGTGAACGAGTTTTCCTGCGGGGCCTGCCTGCGGCAGTATGATGAACTGCCGGCTGCGATCAAGCGCGAAAAACAAATGATCCGGATAGGAAGGAAGCGACAGCTTTGATGAACTGCGTTCTTTGCCGGATACCGGGCTGCACAGATGAGGCGTAAACATGAAGATCGACTGGGTTGATGGATTTGCGATCGCGGTGAATGCACAGGAACAGGGCGTGATCATCTCCGCGAACAGAGAAGGGCTCCTTTCCCTTGCCCGCCAGCTCCAAGCGCTGGCCGAGGGAATGCCGGGAGACCATATCCACTATGACGAGCATAATTCTCTGGAAGAAGGATCATCGGAGATGGTCATTGAAAAAATGGAGTCGCCCGGCAAAGCCCGGGAATGAGAAGAAGGCCGCTCGCCATCCGGCTTGATGGGGAGGAAAGGAAGCGGAAGCATGCATTTTGTGGATGCAAAAGGAATTCTGACCGGCAGCGGCGGATACTGTGGCATGAATGTCTACCGGGGGTGCTCCCACGGCTGCATCTATTGCGACAGCAGGAGCCGGTGTTACTGCTTTACCCACCCCTTTGAGGATATCGAGGTGAAACAAAACGCACCGGAGCTTCTGGAAGCGGCGCTGAAATCGAAAAAACGGAAATGCATGATCGGAACGGGCGCCATGTCGGATCCCTATATGCACTGCGAAGAAGAGCTGGGACTGACGAGAAGGTGTCTGGAGATCATCCTGACAAACGGCTTCGGGGCAACGGTTCAGACCAAATCCGATCGTATCCTGCGGGATATCGATCTGCTGGAGGAGATCAACCGCACAGCCAAATGTGTGGTACAGATGACCCTGACGACCTATGACGACGACCTGTGCCGGATCGTGGAGCCAAATGTGTGCAGCACGAAACGCCGCATCGAGGTGCTGGCAGCGCTCCGGGATAAGGGAATCCCGACCGTCGTGTGGCTGACGCCCGTACTGCCGTACCTCAACGATACGGAGGAGAATATCACCTCTGTTTTGCAGGCCTGCGCCGGAGTCGGGGTAAAGGGAGTCATCGATTTCGGCATGGGCCTGACGCTGCGGGAGGGGGACCGGGAATACTATTACGCAGCGCTGGACCGGCACTTTCCCGGGATGAAGGAACGGTATGTCAGGCGTTACGGGGATGCCTATTTGCTCCCAAGTCCGAAGGCGAAAGAACTGAAGGGCATTTTCCTCCGGATCTGTGAGGAAAACCATATGCTTTCCACTCCGGAGGAATGCTTCCGTTATATCCGGGAATTACCGGAGAAGTATCAGCAGATCAGCCTGTTTGACCGTGAGGAAGAAACCGGCGGCAGGATAAGTGAGGTTTTTCAATCCAATGAATAAGCAAGCGATTACCGATGAAGCGCTGACCGTACATATCCGGAAAAGCTTTCAGAAGCTGAGAAAAATCGGAGAGCTTCGGAAAAAGGGCCTCCTGACGGAGGAGGAAGTTGCCGGGGAGGTCCTGGAGATCCTTCAGCAGGACTTTTATGGATTCCTCTCTGAAAAGGGGCTGCGCCTGCGTCTGAATCGGTTGGAAAGGAACAGCTGGCTGCGGTTCACGGATGACTATTGCCTTTGGAAGAGCGGAAAGCAGCCGTGCAGTAAACGGGGAAGTATCTGGCTGGTCTGTCAGGAGGATGGGAAGAAAGAAATTGCGGCATCCGCCTCCGATAAGGCGCAATTCTTCCGCCTGATGGGTGAATACCAGCTTCCGCTTGGGTATTTTGAGCCGCTGCCTGATGGAGCAGCTTGCCCGGATGACCATGCGGGTTATCTGCCATCCGATCTCATCGTCGGATGGAGGATATGGACGGATGACGGCGGGCTGCACACGGAGGATTTCCCATTGGGGGACACCCTGATCCTGACGGATCATTATGGGCTGAAGTCGAGGATCAGGATCACGGAGCATCCGGCAAACGGGCAGGACAAATCCCGGCGCAAAATCGACGCAGATTATATCGGTACAGGAACGATGGAAGGATATACCACCTCCCGGGAACGGGAAATCCGCATCCATCTGGAAAACGGCGCGATTCATTCCCTGTCCTCAACCTGGGATAACGATGACCGGGCTGAGTACGATCGTTTTCCTCTGTGGCAGGAATCCAGGGATCACCTGAACGCTTTCCTCCGGATACAGGAAAAAGTGGTGATGGACCTGATCGAGAGCGTTTCCGGAAAAGCTTGCCCGGATGAAGAAAAAGCCTTTCCCGGGGATGAATTCCTGCGGGATCATATTGCCGCCTGCCTGTATGGCGGCGCGCTTGGTGACGCTCTGGGGTATGAGGTGGAATTCGAGACCTGGAGATCCATCCAAAGCCGGTTCGGAGCAGCGGGGATCCGCAAGCCTGTTCGGAACGGGGGAAAGGCCCGGGTCTCGGATGACACACAAATGACCCTGTTCACTGCGGAAGGTATGGGTCTGGGCTTCTTCCGGGGGAAAGAAAAGGGGGCAGGCGCAGCGGTGAACGAGGATATCCATCAGGCATATCTGGTATGGCTGGAGACCCAGGGGATCGCCGAAAAATCCCGGTGGGATCCGGTCAGCAGGCTGAAAACGGTTCCGGAGATGCATCATCGCCGGGCCCCGGGCAATACCTGCCTGAGCGCCCTGGGTTCCGGGGAGATGGGTACGATCGAAAAACCGATCAATCGCAGCAAGGGCTGCGGCGGCGTCATGCGCACCGCTCCGCTGGGCTTCGTCCGCTGCAGGAGCAGCAGGCGGAATCCCTTCGGCACAGCGCTAAGGACCGGCGCCGAAGCAGCTGCCATCACCCACGGTCATCCCTTGGGCTGGCTGCCTGCCGGCATGCTGGCCGATATCGTCGACCGCTGCCTGTACGAAGACTATGGGTCCCTGGAGGAGATCGTGGAAGCCTCCCTGGTGAACATGGTCAGAACCTATTCCGCATACAGAGAAGCGGGTAAACTGGAGAAGCTGATCCGGAGCGCGATGGCTCTGGCGAAAAGACCGAGGGAGGCCGAGTCGGAGACAGCGGAGGCGGACGAGGCGGCCATCCGGTCCCTGGGCGAGGGATGGGTAGGCGATGAGGCGCTGGCCATTGCCGTCTACGCCGCGCTGCGCCATACGCAGGACCTTCCGAAGGCGCTGCAGGCGGCGGTCAACCATAGCGGGGACAGCGATTCCACCGGGGCGATCGCAGGGAATATCCTCGGAGCATTTCTGGGAATGGAGGCGATCCCGGAAGAATGGATGAAGGACCTGGAGCTTCGGGAGGAGATCGAAGGCCTGGCGGATATGATGATCCGGATCATCCGGTCCGAATAAGCCAAGGGAAGAATAAACCTACACAGATCATGGAGGAGCTATGCTGGATCGATTTTTTGGAGAAGTCATGCGAAAAACCATGCTGAACATGACCTATGCGGAGTTGGGAGATCAGGAAGAATGGTCGGAGCCGGAGAGCGGGATTACCACAGACTTGAAACGAACCGGAGAGCATGAGCCGATCACCTGGGACCTGATCCGCACGGTGGAGCATAGTCCGGAGCTGAAGGCGCTGCTGCAGGAATCCATCCGAAAGGCTGCGGCAATCAATCCGGACCGCAATACAAATCCGGTGTATTCCCTGGAATCCTACTACGCCTTTATTGACCGGGCCGCTTTGGCGCTTCCCTGGGCGATCACGCCATCGGAGGAATATTCCGACCTGTATGATCGGATCGACCAGAGCATGGGCTGCTTCTATTTTGTCTGCGATCAGCCGTTGGAGGCCCTTGCGGATAAGGGGTATTATCACAATTCCCTGATGTATCATGAACCCTTCCGAAGCTGGCTGGTGAGGTTCACCGCCGAATACGGCGCTTTCCTCAATACGGAGGATTCCTGGTGCGAAGCCTATTACCGGCAGGCGCTACGGGATCGTCGCTTTCAGCTGGACGGGGACCTTTATGAATCGCCGGAGAACTGGAAAACCTTCAACGACTTCTTTGCCAGAAGGCTGCGGGATCCGGCAAAACGCCCCATCGAAGCGCCGGAAGATGGGAAGATCGTGGTTTCCCCGGCCGACGCGGTAGCCCAGGGAATCTGGGAAATCGATGAACATGACCGGCTGGTTCCGGCGGGGGAGCCGGGGATCCCGATCAAAACCGGAACACTGACCTGCGTGTCCGCGCTCCTGGCGGGAAGTGCTTATGCCCATGCGTTCGCCGGGGGCAGACTCACCCACACCCTCCTGGACGTGAATGATTACCACCGGTATCATTTTCCGGTGAGCGGGACGGTGCGCGAGGTCATGATCCTCCCCGGAGACGATGCCACGGGCGGCGTCATTGTCTGGGATCCGGAGGCGGGACGGTATAAGGAATACGGTTCCGAAGAACTGGGCTGGCAGTCCATCGAGACGAGAGGAGCCGTCATCCTGGAAACCGATGCGGGCGCACTTGCGGCGGTCATTCCCGTGGGAATGTGCGAGGTCGCCTCGGTGAATTTTGAAGCTTCGGTGAAGCCCGGGGCCAGGGTGAAAAAAGGAGATCCCCTGGGCTATTTCCTCTTCGGAGGCAGCGATATCATCATGATCTTCAGCCGGGATGCCGGATTCACCATGACGGCGGAACCGGGAAATCATCTGAACATGGGCAGGGAATACGGGCGTTTGGAAAGCGAGCCGCTATCCCCCGATCAGCCGTAAACAGACAACAATACACATAGGAGGAGACAGAATGAAACGGGATTTTTCGCGCCTGGACAAGCTACTGGAGCACTTTGCGGAGACCAGCGTTCCCGGCTGCACTTGCAGCATCATGCAGGGGGATGAGCTCATCTATGAGGGCGCGGCAGGTTATGCGGACATTGCGGCAAAGAAAAAGGTGAACGGCCATTCCATGTTCCGGCAGGCATCCACCACAAAGCTGTTTACCTATGCCATTCTGGGCATGCTTTATGAGGAAGGGCGGTTCCTCTTTTCCGAGCCAGTAGGGAAGTACCTCCCGGAATGGAGCGAAACGCGGAAGTTCGTGCTGAGACCGGATGGGAACTTGGACATCGTTCCGACGGAGAAGCCGCTGACCATACAGAACGCCGTATCCATGATGTGTGGTCTGCCGTACTGCATGGCGCCGGTGCCGAAGGCCAATACCCCGACCCTGGCCGCCATGAGCCAGCGCATCGGTGAGCTGCTGAAAAAAGGTACCCCGACCCTCCGGGAGGAGGTCCGGGCAATGGGGGACGTACCGGTGATGTTTGAGCCCGGCTCCCATTGGCTGTACGGCTTCGGCAGCGAGATCACCGGCGCCCTGGTGGAGACCCTGACCGATAAGCCTCTGCGGGAGGTTTTCCGGGAGCGGGTGATCGAGCCGCTGGAGCTGCAGGATACAGATACCTTCTTTACTCCGGAAAACCGGGATCGGATAGTGGCCAATTATGGGAAAAAACCCGACGGTACCCTGGTCGTCTCCCCGGACTTTTACGATGCGACCATGGATCCGGCGGTCACGCCGGTGGGCGCCCGACCGAATCTCATCACCTCGTCCACGGACTTCGCCATCTTTATGCAGATGCTGGCAAACGGCGGTACGTATAAGGGCAGAAAGCTCCTGGGCGCCGGGACCGTGGAGATGCTCCATACGAACCAGCTGGGACCCGTGCAGCTCCGGGATTTCGAAAACGACTATCTGGCCGGCTACGGTTACGGCTACGGTTTCCGTACGCTCCTCACCCAGCAGTACGGCCATAACGGGCACCTGGGCTGCTTCGGCTGGACCGGCGGCTCCGGGATCTGGGTGGAAGCGGATCCGGTGGGGAAATTCTCCATCGCCTATATGCACAATATGATGCCCAACGAAGAACTGTATCATCACCACCGCGTGCGGGCGGCGGCATACGGCTGTATGCTGTGACGAAGGAGGAATAAACATGGATCAGAAGAAACTGCGGAAGATTTTTGCGGATACGGATTATGTCCATCGCAGCGGAACGCCAAAGGAACGGAAGACAGCGGAATACCTGAAGGCCCAGTGCGAGGCGATGGGGATCCCGGCCCGCCTGGAAGCCTTTCGCGTGCCCATGGGGGAGATAGAATTTGCCGAGGTTCTGGCAGACGGTGCACCGGTTGCCTGCAAGGGCGTCGCCTGCTGCGGCAGCGGAACCGTCTGCGGCGAGCTGTATTACATGCCAGGAACAGATCCGGTGTCCCTGGCGGGAGCCAAGGATAAGATCGTCCTGCTGGACAGCCAGGGCGTGGACGCTTTTGTCTACAAAGATCTCATGCAGGCCGGAGCGAAGGGAATCCTGTTCCAGTATGGGAACCTGTACTATCCCCAGCGGGATATCGATGAGCGGGATTTGCGGGAGCTGGTGGTGGGGGAGGAACGCAAGGTCCTCTGCGCCATGCTCCACTGCGGCGATGCGATGGATCTGGTGAAGAACGGGGTCAGACAGGTAAGCATCACGGTCCGGCAGCGGGAATACGACGGGGAATCTCATAACGTCGTTGCGGAGCTGCCGGGCAAACGGGAAGAATTCATCACGCTCTCCGCCCACTACGATACCACATCCCTCTCCCACGGCGCATATGACAATATGACCGGCTGCGTCGGCCTCCTCGGCGTCATGGAGGCCCTGAAGGACAAAAAACGGAACTATGGGCTCCGCTTCGTGTTCTGCGGCAGCGAGGAGCGGGGACTGCTGGGCTCAAAAGCTTACGTGCAGGCGCATGAGAGCGAGATGGAGAAGACTGCGCTGAACGTCAATCTGGACATGATCGGCTCGATCATGGGAAAATTCATTGCCTGCGTCACGGCTGAGGATAAGCTGGCCGCCTATATCGGCTATATGGGGGCAGAGCTGGGATTCCCTGTCGCCGCAAGAACCGGCGTATACTCCAGCGATTCCACCAGCTTTGCGGATAAGGGAGTGCCTGCCCTGTCCTTCGCCCGGGCAGCAAGCAATGCGGTGGCGCCGATCCATTGCCGTTATGATACGGCGGAGGTGCTTTCCATGGCTCAGCTGGAGAAGGATATTGCCTTTATCGCCGCTTTCACCGCAAGAATGGCGGATTCGGCGGTCTGCCCGGTATCCCGGACGATACCGGAAAAAATCAAAACGGAAATGGATGAATACCTGTACCGTAAGCGCAGGAACGGCTGACCGCAGCCTCCGGCAGAGACGCGGCGTTTTCTGCGTTGAAGCAGACAGGGAAGAAGCGCCGGGGAAGAACGGCGGAGAGGGAGGATCCCCATGACGGAACGGCTCAGGGCGGCATTGGACTTTGCTTCAAACCTCTTTCGGGAGGACAGCAGCGGGCATGACATGGACCATACCCTGCGGGTTTACCGGACCGCCCTCCGTCTTGCGGAGGAAGAGGGAGCGGATCCGGAGCTCACCGGCCTCATTGCTCTGCTCCATGACGTGGATGACGTCAAGCTGTTTCCCGGAACGAACCCAGGACTGGAGCATGCTGTTTCCTTCCTTCGCAGCCAGGAAGTCTCCGAGGATCGGATCAGCGCCATCTGCCAAGCGATCCGGCAGATCTCCTTCGCGGGAGAGGACAGTGTTGTGCCGGATACGCCGGAGGGAAAATGTGTGCAGGATGCGGACCGCCTGGATGCCATCGGGGCAATGGGAATCGCCCGGGCATTTGCCTATGGCGGGGCGCACCGGCGGCGGATGTATGACCCGGCACAGCCGCCGAAGCTGCACATGAGCGAGGAGGAATACCGGAGCAGCAAGTCCACCACGATCAATCATTTTTACGAGAAGCTCCTGCAGCTGGAGAGCAGGATGAACACCGAGTCGGCTCGGGATCTGGCCGCCGCCCGTACCGCATATATGCGGGGATTCCTGGAAGAATTCTTTTCCGAATGGGAAGGAAAGAAATGAGCGTTCAGAGGGAAAAGGGAAGCATGGCCGTATTTGCAGGGAGGGGTTCGTTATGAAGGTCGTCAACGTGTATGAGCAGTATTTTCAAGCGGAAATGATGTCCCATGATGTGGAACGCAGGGCAGCCCTGACCGTGCTGACCGCCACCTCCGAAGACGGAAGGATAACCTATACGGCGGGAGTATCCTTCTTTCCCCACCGGGACGAGGAGGACTATGCAGTCTCCTATGACGCATGGTTTGAACGGGAGCTGTACTCCGCACCGGGCAGAAGGTCCGGAAAGCGCGAAGCAAAGCTGATGGAGACGCTTCAAAAGGAGATCGACGATCTGGCGGAGCAGGCTGGAGGAAAGGTGTTCTGGGATAAGCCGCTGCGGGAAGCGAGGCGGGGATGAGCATCACCGGTGTGCGGATCATTCCGAGCCCGTTGGGGAAGATCCTTCTGGCTTCGGGAGACGGGAGATCGGTCTGCGGACTTTGGTTCCTGGGGCAGCGCTATTTTTCCCGTGGGATGGAAGAAACGGCGGATACCGTAGACCTTCCGGTGTTCGCGGAGACGGAAGAATGGCTGAACCGGTATTTCCGGGGGATCGATCCCGGACCTGTGCCCGAGTTGGATCCGAGGGGAACGCCTTTCCAGCTGGAGGTCTGGGCGGCTATGCGTGAGATCCCATATGGGAAAACCTGCGGGTACGGCGAACTGGCTGCGATCCTGTCCCAACGGCAGGGCAATCGTCGGGTTTCGCCGCGGGCTGTCGGAAGCGCGGTGGCGCGCAATCCCATTTCCGTTTTGCAGCCCTGTCATCGGGTGCTGGCGGCAGACGGTTCGCTGCATGGCTATGCAGGGGGGATCTGGCGCAAAGCCGCGTTGTTGGCCATGGAACAAGGAATACCCTTCCAAGACTGAGAAGAAACACAGAGCCGACGCACACCTTTTCCTGTGTGCGTCGGCTCAGACTGAAGACAAACCGAAAAACGGAACGATACCGGGAAGGAAGAAAGTCTGAAAGGAACCCAGGAGGGGTTCCTTTCAGACTGTAGACAATGTGCAAAAAGCCTCGCAGAGTTCGCGCCCGCAGGC
>CAMVBX010000078.1 GCA_947165825.1 uncultured Clostridia bacterium | reverse complement strand
TCCGGTTTCACACAGACCAGGGTGCGTTCCGTGCCGTGGCTGTCGATCAGCGTATCCGTGGGAAGGATCCCCGTTTCCTCCGCCATGCGCCGAAGGGCCATGCTCTGGTCTTCGCCGCATTCCAGGATCAGCCGGCCCCCGGGTCGGATGATCCCCGTCCAGCGAGCGAAGATGCTGCGGTAAAAGTCCAGCCCGTCCTCGCCCCCATCCAGAGCTGACCAGGGCTCATAATCCCGTACGGAGGGGTCCAGGGTCCCCAGCTCCCCGGAAGGAACATAGGGCGGGTTGCAGACGATCAGGTCGAATTCCCCCAGACGTGGGGAAGGTCCCTCATGTACGTCCGCCTCGGTGCAGAGCGTCCGGCCGCTCACGTGAGTCAGCAGGGTGTTTCGCTTGGCCAGGAACAGAGCCCGGCGATCCAGATCCGCCAGCACCACCCGACAATCGGGGATCCGGCTGGCGATGGCGATCCCAATGCAGCCGGAGCCGGTGCAAAGATCCAGCACCCGGGGCTCCGGAAGATCCCGGAGGCACTGCAGGGCAGCGTCCACCGCCAGTTCCGTGTCCGCCCGGGGGATGAGAACGTTGGGGTTGATCTCCAGCTCCAGGCCGTAGAAGGACCAGGAACCGGTGAGATAGGCTGCCGGTTCTCCCGCCAGCCGCCGCCGGAGCAGTTCATCGGCCCGCTGGGAGAAGGCTTCATCAGGAAACATGCGGATGTCCCGCAGGAATTCCTCCGGCGTCTTGTCCGCGGCAAAGGCCAGCAGCACTCTGGCCTCCAGCCCCGCCTCGGAGATGCCCGCGGCCTTCAGCCTGCGGCGGGCGTCCAGATAAATCTCGTTATAATCCCGGATCACCGCGGCTTCACCACCGATCCGAGCCCTTTTCCTCCGGAATGACCAGCTTCAGCGCCTCGATGGCGCATTCGATCATCCCGTCATCCGGCTCGTACACCGTCAGGCGCTGCAGCGCCTTCCCGGGAGCCGAGAGGATGGAGGAGAGCCAGTTGTCATGCCGGCCTACCCAGCGGTTCAGCTCATAACTGAAAGCCACCACCACCGGCAGGAGCAGAAGACGCAGGACCAGGGCGACCAGCTTGTTCTTCCAGCTGACCACGCTGAAAACCAGTATGCTGATGATCATCACCACGAAGAGGAAGCTGGTGCCGCAGCGGGGGTGGGCTCTGGGCTGGGGACGGACGTTTTCCACCGTGAGCTCCAGACCCTTCTCATAGCAGTGGATGGATTTGTGCTCCGCTCCGTGATACTCGAAGACCCGGTGAATATCCGGCACCCGGGTCACCAGCCAGAGATAGAGCAGAAAGATCAGGATCCGCAGGGCGCCGTCAATGAGATTCTTCACGAAGCTGGACTGGATGGAGCCCGTCAGAAAAGCGGTGAGCAGGTAGGGGAGGAGCATGAACAGGCCGACGGCCATCACGATGCCCAGTGTGACGGAAACCCCGATGATGAGCTTCTTCGCCGTTTCCCCCTGGAAATGGGCGTTGATCCATTTGTCCAGCTTGTCCTCCTGGGCGGCCTGTTCCTCCTCCGGCAGCTGTTCGGCGGAATACATCAGCGCTTTTACGCCGTGGATCAGGGAGTCGAAAAAGGTGACGACGCCGCGGATCAGCGGCAGACCGCAGATGGGGTAGCGGTCCTTGATGAGCCGCAGCTCTTCGGTTTTGCAGATCAGTCCGTCCTGCCCCCGGCATACGATGGCTTCTTTTTTCGGCCCCCGCATGAGGATGCCCTCCATCAGGGCCTGACCGCCGATGGTGGTGCGAAAATCGCTTCCTTGTTTCTGTTTATCGGACATGGAAAAAAATCCCTTCTCTGATTACCTTTATTCGGTGGTGGGCAGAAGGATGGTGACTACGGTGCCGCTGCCCTCGTCGGCATTGGCGATATCCAGCACGCCGTTATGCCGCCGGATGATCTCGTCGCAGACGGCCAGACCGATGCCGCTGCCTCTGGCCTTGCTGCTGCCCTTATAAAACTTTAGCTTGACCCGGGGCAGCTCGTCCGGGGGGATACCGGGGCCATAGTCCCGGATCCGGATGCGGACGCAGTCGCACCCCGTCTCCTGCGCGTCCTCCACCAGATCGCTGGTGACCGTGATGCGCTTCCCGCTGCCGCCGTGCTTGGCCGCATTGTCCAGAATATTGAGGATCACCTGCTTCAGCCGTTCCGGATCTCCGGGGATCAGGGGAAGCGGATCCTCGGGAGGATCGTAGGAGAGCTGGATGCCCTCCTGCTTCAGCAGCTCCCGGTAGGTGAAGATGGCCTCCTCCAGCTCTGCGCCCACGTCCAGCATTTCGATGTTCACGGTGAAGCGCCCGTCCTCGATGCGGGTGAAGACCAGGAGCTCCTCCACCATATTGGAAAGCCGCCTGGCCTCCTTGAGGATGATGTCCAGACCCTTCCGGCTGTCCTCGCTGAGGGTTTCGTCGTATTCCAGCGTTTCGCCCCAGCCGGCGATGGCGGTGAGGGGGGTACGCAGCTCATGGGAAACGGAGGAGATGAACTCTGCCTTCATTTTCTCCGACTGGCTCAGCTGCATGGACATCTCGTTGATGGCGCCGACCATGTCCCCGATCTCGTCCTCATATTTGTTTTCGATCTGGGCGCCGAAGCCGCCGTCCGCGATCCGCCGGGTCATCACGGTGACCTTCTGGATAGGGGAGAGGATGGAGCGGATGAAAAACAGATTGCTGACCAGTACCACCAGGATGACGCCCAGGCCGATGGCGCAGCCCACCAGAATGCTGAGGATCACCTGCCGGTCCACCAGGCGAAGACTGGTGACGTACCGGATGACGCCCACCACCTGCCCCTGGCCGTAAAGCAGGGGACTGGAGACAGCCAGAATGCGCTCGCCCGTGGCGGGACTCCGGCCCTGCCAGGTGCTCAGGCTGCCGGTGCTGATGGCTTCGGCGATATCCGGCGTATTGGGATGAGAACCGGCGGAAATGCCGGTGGTGGAGACCAGGATGCGCCCCGTGGACCCCACGAACTGCAGCTCCATCCGATCCCGTCCGTCGAAAATCTCCGTATACTTATAGGCGCTCTGATAGTATTCCGCATAGGTGCGGGTGACGTAATTGGCAAAGAAATCAGAGGAGGTCTTGGCCTTGGATTCCAGGGCGGAGCGGATGCCGCTGTAGTAATAGCTGCTGATGGCGAAGGAATAGGCTGCCAGGCCCAGAAGCAGAGCCAGCACCACGAGAAGCATGCTGTTGAGCATCCATTTGGCCCGGATGCCCCGGAGATTCAGACCGCTCCGGCCGTGCCCCTTCAGATCCCCCATTTGTAACCGTATCCCCAGACGGTGGTGATGCAGGTGGGATTCTGGGGATCATCCTCCACCTTCAGCCGAAGACGGCGGATATTCACGTCCACGATCTTCAGCTCGCCGTCATAATCCTTGCCCCAGACGGTGGAAAGAATCTCCTCACGGGAAAGGGCTTTGCCCGGATTATCCATAAAGAGCTTGACGATGGCATATTCCACCTGGGTCAGGCGGATCCGGCTCCCGTTCTTCTCCAGGGTCCGGTTCCGGGTGCTGAGGCGGAAGGCCCCCCGGACGATCTCCGTGGGATCTTCGTTGTCTCCGCCGCCCACCCGGCGGTACAGCGCATCCACCCGGGCGGTGAGTTCGGCGATGGAGGCCAGGGGCTTGGTGACGTAGTCGTCCGCACCGGTCATGAGACCGGTGACCTTGTCCATCTCCTGGGAACGGGCGGTGAGCATGATGATGCCCATTTTGCTGCCGGAAGCCCGGATCCTGCGGCAGACTTCAAAGCCGTCCATATCGGGCAGCATGATGTCCAGCAGGGCCAGATTGATGTCCGGGTGCAGCTGCAGCTGACGGAAAGCCTCCTCTCCGGTTTCCGCCTCGATGGGCTCATAGCCGGAGCGCTTCAGATTGATGACCAGAAAGCTGCGGATGCTGGATTCATCCTCCAGAACCAATATCTTTCTCATGATCCCACTTCCTTTCAGGTGGAGCCGCTGATCCACTCGGAATAGATCAGGCCGAAGTTGAGACGGAGCTGCGCTTCATCCGGAGCCAGGGACCACTCCTCCTTGGTGAGCAGCAGCCGGGCCGCATAGGTGATCTCAGCGCCGGAGTAGAGGATCAGCCGACCCTGCCGGGCGGCCAGCTCCTCACGGTTTGCGCCAGAGATGGTGTAAACCACCAGAAAATCCGTAACCGGTTTATCCGATCCGTTCCACCGGGAGAAGACCACCGCACGTTCGCCGGCATCCGTGTCTTCCCGGCGGATGGTGATCCGGTCTCCCCAGTACTCGGAAAGGATCAGATACCAGCTGTCGGAAAAGTTGTGGTAGGTGCTGAGCTGGAGCCGCCGTACGCCCCGGCTGTTCAGGGCGTACCAGTCCAGGATCCGGTAGACCGTTTCCCCCTGGGCGGGCAAGGCCCTGGGAATGGGGATCTCGGGAACGCCGTCTCCGTTCATATCCCGCAGGGCGACGGAGGAAGAGCGGAAGGTGCCTTCGCTGATCTCCTGGGTTCCCAGGGTGATATTCTTCAGCGCGTCGTCCTCGAACAGAAAGACGTCCGTCACCAGTCCGCCGGAAACGCTGCCTTCCACGTACAGCGCGAATTTTCGATCCAGCAGGGCGCCGCAGGTCAGGCGGCTGACGCTCTCCATCCCGGCGGAGAGACGGGAGGAGGCGCTCACCGTTTCCCCGTCCCGGCTGACGCCGATCCGCTCGGCGGTCCCGCTTTTATCCCCGTCCCCGAGCCGCACGAGAAGCAGCTCACTGCGGCCGTCTCCGTCCAGGTCACCCACGGTATACTGGGTGTAGCCAGCGTTGGCAATGGGGGAGACCTGGAAAGCTTTCAGGGAATAGACGGTGAGCATTTTCAGCTCCGCATCCATGCCCCAGCCCACCACCAGCTCGGTCCATCCATCTCCGTCCATGTCCGTATAGGTGACGCTTTCGATGCTGGCGCCGTCCCCCTCCACCACGGCGGCGGCTTCATACCGGCTGCCGTTTCGGATGAAGATATAGATTTTCAGCGGTCTTTCTCCGGGGGTGCGGAAAAAAGCGAGGGCTTCCTCGGCGCCGTCTCCGTTAATGTCGTAAAACTGTACGGACTGACGGTAATTGCCGGAAACCGGCGCGGCGATGGAGGCTCCGTCCGACTGGAGAGCATCCAGCACCTTCTGCAGCTCCAGATATTCCTGCGGCAGCCTGGGCAGAGCCATGAATTCCTCCATATCCCGTCCCGGGCTGCAGGCGCTGAGCAGCAGAAGGGTCAGCAGGGCGCAGAACAGAAGCAAGCTTTTTCTCCACTTTTTCAACGTTCCTCCGCCTCCCTGACCGACAGATTCGGATAACCGAAGCGCATGGTTTCCCGATCCAATATTGTACCACAAAATCCGCCCCATGGATAGTCCAAATGGGGAAATCCCTCAGGAATCCCGCAGTGTGTCCGTAAGCCAGCGGCGCAGAAGATCAAAGGCATGGGAAGCGGCGACGACGCGGCCCCGTTCCCGGTCGCTGCCCATCTGGATGGGGCGGCAGACCAGCCGGTCGGGCGATGCAAAGCCCACGAAGCCGGTGCCCACCGGGGTGCCCCGCTCATCCGTACCCGGACCGCAGATGCCCGTGACGCTCACCGCCAGATCCGCGCCGGTGCGATCCCGTAACCCCGCCGCCATAGCCAGCGCAGTCTCCCGGCTTACGGCGCCGAACTTCTCCAGCACCTCCGACGGAACGCCCAGCAGGCGCTCCTTTACCCCGTTGGTATAGGAGACCACCCCGCCCAGGAACACGGCGGAGGCGCCGGGGAGATCGGTGATCCGCTTGGCGATCAGGCCGCCGGTACAGCTTTCCGCGGCGGAGAAGGTGAGTCCGCGCTCCGCCAGCAGCCGGAGACAGACGGCCTCCAGGGAAGGTTCGTCCACGGCGTAGACCAGGTCCCCCAGGGTTTCCCGGACTTCCCGGATCACCGGAGCAGCCAGAGCCTCCGCCTCCGCTATGCCGGAGGCTTTCGCGCTGACGCGCAGGCGCACCTCGCCCGTACCCGCATACGGGGCCAGCGTGGGGTTGGTCAACGCCTCCATCCGGTCATGCAGCAGGGATTCCACGGCGCTTTCCCCCAGCCCGAAAATCCGGATATCGTGGGAGAGGAGAACGCCTTCGCCGAACTGCTTCAGCCAGGGGATCAGCCCGGTCTCGATCATCTTCTTCAGCTCCCGGGGAGGACCGGGGAGCATGGCCGCCAGCATCCCCTTTGCGGCGAATCCGCAGCCGGGAGCGGTGCCGTTATGGTTGAAAAATGGCGTACAGCCCTCCGGCAGCCAGGCCTGGCGGAGATTGTTTTCCGTCATCTCCCTGCCGATGGAGGCAAAAAAGGACCGGATCTTTTCCGCTTCCTCCGGATGGAACACCAGAGGCAGGCCGAAGCAGGAGGCCAGGGTTTCCTTGGTCAGGTCGTCATAGGTGGGACCGAGACCGCCGGTGGTGATGAGAACGTCCGCGCGGCCTTTGGCGATCTCCACGGCCTCCCGCAGCCGGTCGGGGTTGTCCCCCACGACGCTGTGCCAGCACACGTCTATACCCAGAGAGGACAGAGCCCGGGATACGAAGGCGGCGTCGGAATTGATAATGTCGCCCAGGAGGATCTCCGTCCCCACGGCGAGGATTTCTGCTTTGCGGCTCATTGAATCGGTATCCTTTCCGTGTTTTCCAGCGCCTCACGGCAGAGACCTTCCACGTCCAGAACGGCTTCGGCAGCTTCGACCTCCTCCGGCTTCGGCTTTGTCCTCGGATGGCGCGGGGTGAATACGGTGCAGCAATCCTCGTAGGGGAGAATCGAGGTCTCAAAGGTATCCAGCTGACGGGCGATTCCGATGATCTGCTCCTTGTCGAAGCCGATGAGCGGGCGGAGTACCGGCAGGTCAAGGGGAGCCTCCGTACAGCGCAGAGCTTCCATGGTCTGGCTGGCAACCTGCCCCAGGTTTTCCCCGGTGACCATCGCGCCGCAGCCGTTGGCTTCGGCCACGGACTGGGCCAGGCGCATCATGAACCGCCGCATGATGAGGGTGAAAAACTCTTCCGGGCACTTATCCCGGATCTCCTCCTGAATATGGGTGAAGGGGATGACCTCCAGGGTGAGCCTGCCGCACCAGGGCAGCAGCTTCTGGGCCAGCTTGAGGACTTTCTCCTTGGCCAACTCCGAGGTATAGGGAAAGGAGAAAAAGTGCACCGGTATGATCTGCACGCCCCGCCTGGCGATCATATAGGTGGAAACGGGACTGTCGATCCCGCCGGAGAGAAGGCTCACCGCCCGGCCGCATGTTCCCACCGGCAGTCCGCCCGCGCCGGGGCCCCCCCCCGCATGGACGTAGGCTGCGGTTTCCCGGACCTCCACGTGGACCACAAGCTCCGGGTCGTGCATATCCGCCGGAAGCTCCGGGTAGGCTTCCCCGATCCCGCCGCCCACGTACTGGCTGAGCTGGATGGAGGTCATGGGGAAGCGCTTGTCGCTGCGTTTGGATTCCACCTTGAAGCTCCGGGCTTTTCTGAGCTCAGGCTCCAGATACCGCAGAGCCGTGTTCAGGATCGCGTCCTTGTCCTTCTCGCAGGCGGCCGCACGACACAGGGAGATGATTCCGAAAACCTGGCTGCAGCGCCGGAAGGCCTCGCCCAGATCGATCCCGTCCTCCAGCGGCTCGACATATACGGTCGACTGTACGGAGGTGATCTGAAAACGGCCGAGGCTTTTCAGCCGGCGGGCCACGTTGGAGCGCAGTCTGTCCTCAAAAAAATGCCGGTTCTGGCCTTTCAGCACCAATTCCCCGGGCTTGAGCAGCAAGATATCGTTCATGGCAAATCCTCATTAAATCTATAGAATCTATTGTGTATTGTATCCGTTCCGTCATGTCCCTGTCAATTGCAACATAGGATTAAATGTGCCGCAGGGCGCGGGAAGGAGCGAGGGGATGATGAGAAAACTGCGCAGGGGACTTGCCCTGATCCTGATGCTGGGGATGCTGGTGATCCCGGCATATGCGGAAGCGGAGGAGGAAGAGGGATTTGATCCGGAAAGCTGGACTGCCGTGGAGACGCTGGCGTCCCTGGAAGACGTTTCCGCCTCCGTGGGCGCGGCCGTGCTCATGGAGCGGGAGACGCGAACCTGCCTGTATGAGAGCGAAGCCCGCAGACATCTGCCCATCGCCAGCGTGACCAAGGTGATGACGCTGCTCCTGGTGACGGAATTGGTGGATCAGGGCAGCCTGCAGCTGGACCAGAAAGCGACCTGTTCCGCCTACGCGGCGTCCATGGGCGGCAGTCAGATCTTCCTGGAGGAAGGGGAGACGATGACGGTGCGGGATCTTATCAAGGCCGTGGCGGTCAGCTCGGCAAACGACGGGGCCGTAGTCCTGGCTGAGGCGGCTGCGGGCAGCGAAGGGGCCTTTGTGGAGCGGATGAACCGCCGGGCCCGGGAGCTGGGGATGGAAGATACGGTATACGCCAACTGCACCGGCCTGCCCTGTCAGGCGGAGCATTACAGCTGCGCCCGGGATATTGCCCTCCTGTCCTGCCAGCTGCTGAGCTGCGAATGGATCCGGGAGTATACCACCATCTGGATGGATACCGTCCGGGACGGGGCCTTCGGCCTGAGCAACACCAACAAGCTCATCCGGTTTTATCCCGGGGCGACGGGTCTGAAGACCGGGTTCACCCAGGAGGCCATGTACTGCCTCAGCGCCTCCGCCATGCGGGACGGAACGGAATATGTGGCGGTGATCCTCCATGCGCCCACTTCGGATATCCGTTTTGAAAGCGCGAAGCTCCTGCTGAACCATGCCTTCGCCAATTATCAGATGGTGGAGCTCCTGCCGGATGCCGCCCTTGCGCCGGTACGGGTGCATATGGGGAGCTCCCCCTGGGTGCAGCCGGTCCTCTCCGGGGAGACCAGGCTTCTTCTGGAAAAGTCGCGACTTTCCGGTCTGCGGAAAGAACTCAGCCTTGCGGAGGAGACGGAAGCCCCGGTGGCGGAGGGACAGACGCTGGGGGTCCTGCGGCTCCTGGATCGGGAGGGAACGGAGCTGGCCCGGGTGGAGCTCAGGGCGGGGGAGACCGTGGAACGGGCCTCCTGGGGCTCGGTGCTGCTGCGGCTCATCCGGATGGTATTCCTGGGGGAGGCGTGAAAACCTGTTCCAACTCCTGAAGATTCCGGTTGAAGTGCGGCGGCGGAGATGATATACTGCTGACAAAGGGAATCAAATACATGCAAATACATGCAAAGGAGACGGGTTATGGTCAAAGTAATCATGGGCGTCAAGGGCTCCGGAAAAACCAAGCTGCTTATCGATCTGGTGCAGAAAGCGCTGGATGAGGAGCAGGGCGATGTGGTCGTGATCGAAAAGGATCGCTCCCTCACCTACGATATTCCCCATCAGGCAAGATTGATCGTGGCATCGGATTATGATTTCGGTTCGACCGAATACATGAAGGGATTTCTCAGCGCGCTCCATGCCTGTAATTACGATATCTGCCATGTGTTTATCGATAATCTCTACAAAATGTTTGAAGACCGGTCCGTGGAAATGGCCGAGGCTTTCCTGAACTGGCTGGAGAGTTTCAGCGTCAAGCATGGCGTCGCGTTTACCCTCACCCTTTCCGCTCCGCTGGAAACCGCCACGGAGGGGATAAAAAAATTCTTCTGAAAAAAGCAATATTTGGCTTTTCTGCTCCGGGGCCTGCACAGGATACTGTGCAGGCCCCGGTTTTTGTCGTAGCCTGTCGAACGGTTGTTCTTGTGATCGAACGGAAAAGATGCTAATTTCGACTTGGAAATTCGAATAAATGCAATTCATGATCGGCAGTCAAATAATTACGGGAAGGGGAAAGGGAAGGACCATGGTACGTTACACCGTGTTTTCTCAGCAGCTTCATACACAGGAACTGGGCAGTTATACCGGGTGGGGCATCGAGGGTCGGGAGGAGGACGGAAGCCCTGCGGGCAGGGTGGAGGATCTGACGGAGGACCGGGAATTTGCCCTGCTGGTGGCGGCGGCGCTGAACCGGGAGGAGGCTGAACCGGTTCATCTGCGGGATATTCTGGAGGACCTGCTTTCGGATCCGGAGGCGAGGGAAACCCTGCTGCGGTACCGGGAATGAAACGGAATACGGGAATATGCGGGACGGACGGGCATTGCCTGCGCCGTCCCGTCTGCTTTGCCCCTTCCCCGGGCGGCCCCTGAAAAAAACCAGAATTTAAGGTACTTGAACAGATTGACATTTTTCCGCAGCCGGTCTATAATACGGAACAACTCAAGTACCTTATCTTTTGCAGGAGGGATGCCACGGATGGACATGGCGTCTGAGCTGAACGAACTGCTGGT
>CAMVBX010000077.1 GCA_947165825.1 uncultured Clostridia bacterium | reverse complement strand
ATCGTCGAACCTATGCCCCCTTCGCTTCAGCGCCCTGGGCACCGGGGTGCAGGGGTACGCCCCTGCCGCGCTCTTTCCCCGGTTTCTCTCGCGTGAGAGAAACCGGGCCGCCGGAGGCAATCCCACATCGGAGGCAATGGAACGAATCTAATCAGAAAAAGCCACGCCCCCGGCAAGGGCCCCTCATCCGTCTCCGGCTGCCGTGAGACGCCGGAGCCACCTTCCCCCTAGGGGAAGGCAGACCGCACGGCGGGGACGAAGGTTGAGAGAAGCGTAACGAAGGGAACGGTCGCGAGACGTCCTGCAGCAAGAAAAGCGGTAACGATTCCTGCTTAGCGGGGGAAAGAAACAGACTGCCGGAGACAATTTGCCAGGGAAGAAACACCCGCAGGTAAGACAACCTATATTGGTTCCTCGCCCCGGAGCCCGAAATCGGGTCCGGGGCGAAACGTTTTCAGCCTTCGGGATCGTACAGGAGAAATACCTCCATGGTGGGCAGGTACAGGGTCCAGGTGGCGCTGCCAGAGGAAACCACCTTATTTTCCCCGCCGGTCCAGGCATCGGCAGGCATATACAGGTTTGTCTCATGGTTGATCTCCTGAGTCAGGCGCATCCACCATCGGATCATATCGCTCCGGCTGTCCTGGAAACGGATCCCCCGGCCCTCGTCCGCGCTGTAAACCCCATCACGCTCCAGTCGGATGTTGGCCATGCCCATGGGCATGGGCAGGCGGTACAGTCTGCCTCCCGCGGAGATGAACCACAGGTAGGGATTGGATCCGTGGATGGTTCCCGTGGGGATCTCTCCATAGATCAGGGTGCCGTAGCCAGGATAGTTCTGCTCCAGCAGGATCTCAATGGGGTAGCGTTCCGCTTCGCCCCCGTTCCCATCGCCGACAATGAAGGCACGGCTCTCCACGTATTCCCTTGCGGCCTCTGCGCTCTCATAGACCTCCGGGATCAGGGTGATCACCGTGACGTCCCGCTCCTCGGTGTATCCGTCGGGATAGGCGTCGTTCTGCCAGGGCACGTCGTAAGCCGCCTCGGCGCCGTTGGTGAGGGCCCGGAGGTTGGAGACGAAATGAACGCTGTCCCCCTCTGTCCGGAGCACCGTGCGGTAGATCCCCTCGCCGCCGTTGTTGTACCCCGTGGCGCTGAACTGGCCATGGTTCCCCGTGGACAGGTTGAACAGGCAGACCTCGTCCCCCAGGACGTAGCCGTACCGCAGGGGGAAGGGGCCCCAGTTGGTATCTCCGTGGAGGTGATAATAGGCGTCCGTCTCCGGGAAATAGGGGAACCAGAGTCCGACCTTGTTCGTCTCCTCCAGGCCGATGCCCAGGTACTTCCGCAGCAGGGCGTCCATCTCCTCCCGGGGGAGCTTGTCCATATCGATGGGATGCTCCAGCTCTCCCCGATGCAGCAGGTAAGTCCGCATGTCCTCCTGGGTAACAGGGTTATGGGAACCATCGGGTACGGCGCTCTCCCGCAGGTCCACGCCGGTATAGAACAGGGCGCCCAGATCCACGTCCTGAGGCCGGGCATAGGCGGAGGTGAGGAAGCTCCAGCGCATCCAGTCCGCGCCGAACCAGGCCGTCCAGGCGTCCAGCTCCTCCCGGGTGAGCCATCGGGCCCCCTCCGGCAGGGTGAGCCAGTCGGTCCACATCTCCAGGGTCAGGGGTGCAAAGGCCGCCGGTCCCGGCGGGGGGGGGGGGGGGGGTTCGGGGGTAGGCTCCGGCGTCGGTTCCGGGGTGGGTTCCGGCTCCGGAACGGGATCCGGCTCCAGCTCCAGGTTCCCCCAGCCGGGATCGTACTGGGCGCTGTCCTTATACCGCCAGGCTCCGTCCTCCAGCTCCAGGAGGTAGTATACGTCCATGATGAGCCAGCCCTCGTAGTCCCCGGCGGCGGGTTCCATCCCGGCCCCGGCCCACCAGGGGACGCTGTTCCAAACGTTGGGCAGGAGATAGACGATGGTATGGATCGCCAGCTCCTTCTGCTCCGCATGTCCCTCTGAGGCGACGCCCCGGACCTCATAGTCCCGAATGCCCCAGCTGCTGCCGGGGGAGAGATTCTTCATGGCCTCGCAGAGCTTCAGCACATAGGCGAGGGCCGGGTTTTCCTCCTCGGCCTCCACCCGGATGGCCGACGTGGCGGCGTTGGACTCCGTGGGGTCAAAGGCTTCCCACCGGAGCATATCCGCGGGAGAGCTGTTGGAACCGGGATAATCCATCGGAGCATAGGCCCAATAGGCCTGCCTTTGATTGTCATCTGTCCCTTCCAGCCGCAGGAGGGCCACAGGCCAGCCCTGGCCCAGAAACAGCTCGGCATGGGGCCCCTGGAGGGTCAAGGCGTATTCCGCAGAATCATAGTCCGTTGCCGGACCGTCGTAAGGTGCCCAGTCACAGCCCGACAGAAGGCGTCTGCAGGAAGCCCCGTTGAGCATGACGGTCTTTCTCACCGGCTCCGGCTCATATTCGGGACCGTAAATCAATGTGGTCGGGATCTCCTCCCCGCCCAGGTATTTCTCCAGCCAGGCCAGGCTCCCGGGCTCAAGATCCGGGTCGGGAACATCGGAACTGTCTGTCACTTTGGGAACATACTCCGGCAGGGGTGTCCAGGCCCCCAGGACACGGTCGACGGCTGCCAGGGGGTCCGCCTCGTTCCGGAAGATCACGCAGCAGCGCTCCCAGGTCCCCGGGAGACAGCGGTACTGCCCCAGCCAGGCGACGAAGGCGTCCACGGCGGCATGATATTCCTCCGCCGAGGTCTCTTCGCCATCGATCGCCCAGTAAATCTCCGGGAAGTCCTCCGCGAAGATATCCACTTCCAGCTCTCTCCGCAGGCGGGTCTCGCACAGGAGGGCGCCCTCCGCATCCTGCCCGAAACGGATCCAGGAGCACCAGCTCGATCCGCCCACTCCGTCCCCGGAATTCAGGAGGTAGAAGCCGTCGGTGATCCGTCCCTGTTCATCCGCCGAAAAATAGTAGCGAAAACCGGCCCAGGACGGATCCGCATCCAATTCGGGACCGCCGGGATTTGCCATGAAGCCGGTCACGTCCGCTTCACGGTAATGCGTTATCCCCTCCACCGCGTTTTTGCAGGGGGTCAGACCCAGAATATTCTCCCGGTTCAGGCAGCGCAGCTCTCCCCCTTCCCGGGCAACGACGAGGGTCATATGCGTATCGCCTCCGCCGGGGAAGAACAGCGTCAGCTCCGGGATGCCGTTCCCGCTCAGATCCATCAGGGCCATGGCCTGGGGCGGATAGCCGCTCCAATCCACATAGGGATAGTTTTCATCCAGCAGCCTTTCCAGCAGATCCCGGTACTGCTCCTGCCAGGACGTCTCCGGCTCCGCCGTCGCCATGGGGGTCGGCGTGATCTCGGGCTCGGGTCCCGCCGCCTCCCCCTTGCCCGCGAAGGAGAGGACCGCGGCCGCCGCCGTCAGCGCGAGCACCAGCCCCACGGCGGCAAGCCAGACCCTGGGCTTCTTGACGATGCGCTCCAGCCGCTCCTTCATGGCCTTGCCGCCGGAGATGGTGGCAGTGCACAGAAGGGCGCCGGGGGTCTTCCGGGGCAGCAGGTCCACCAGGGTATGGCCGTATTCCAGCCGTTTCTCCTCCCCCAGGGTACGAAGCACCTTTTCATCGCAGCTCAGCTCCCCGTCCCGGCGGCTGCAGGCCGCCGCCAGCCACACCAGGGGATTCCACCACCACACCGCCAGGCAGAGGCAGCGCAGAAGGCCCCAGACCGTGTCCCCCTGGCGGAGATGGGTGCGCTCATGAAGGAGCACCTGCTCCAGCTGCTCTGACCCCAGCTCCGCCGCCTCGGGGGTCAGGTAGACGGCAGGACGGAAGAGGCCGAAAAGGCAGGGAGAGGCCACGGCCTCCGACACGTAGACCGGGGTTTTCCCCTCCCGGAACAAGGTGCGGCTCTTCCGCAGCTTGTTGGAAAAGCCCAGGTTCACCCCCAGGAGCCACAGAGCCAGCATCAGGCCCCCGGCCAGCCAGACGAAGCGCAGGATCCGAAGCCAGTCCAGGTTCCTTTCCTCCGGGACAGCCGCAGACGGGGTGACCGCAGGCCGGGGCTGGGTGATCTCCGCCGGGACCAGGGGGGCGGCGGATACCGCGGGCGGGCGGGGCGCTGCATCCGGCGGCAGGACGGGATCCCTCCGGGGCGCGGCGGTGGCAAAGACCGCCGGGGCCACCCGCTCCGCCGCCGCAGGCACGCTCACCGGGGCGCTGTACAGGCTGAAGGGCAGCAGCAGGCGCAGGAGCACCGGCAGCCAAAGGGCATACTGCAGCCGCTGGGAAATGCGCCGGCGGAATACCAGCCGCAGCACCAGGGCCGCCCCCGTCAGCATGGAGGCGGTGAGGATCCACTGTCTAAGCATCTTCCCCCTCCTTTTCCTTTTCCGCCTTTTCCAGAATGGCGTAAAGCTCCCGGATCTCCTCCCGGCTAAGACCCTTCTGCCCCGCCAGGGAGGAGACCATCAGGCCCAGGCTTCCCTCATAGAGCCGGTCCAGGAAACGGGCGGTCTCCCGCCCCCGGGCCTCCTCCTGGGTGAGCAGAGGACGGAATTCCTTGCTCCGACCCACGGCCTCGCTTTTCACCGCGCCCTTCTCCTCCAGGCGGGCCAGCATCATGTTCACCGTGGCCCGGCTCCAGCCGGTCTCCGTGCGCAGACGCTCCGTGATCTCCGGCACCCGCAGGGGCGCGTCCTTCCATAACAGATTCATGATGCGCCATTCCCCGTCGGACAATACCATTCTCGCCATATCTCCGTCCTCCTGCACCCTGTCGATAACACTTGTCAGCATTAACGTAGCACATCCGCTGACACCTGTCAACATATATATCCGGATCCGTCTGCCCTCTTCCCCGGGGATCATCCGATCCGCTGCCGTATTCATCCGATCCCAGCGCTGACGCTGCGGCTGCCCGGTTTCTCTTCGTGCATTATCCCCAATCCCGGAACGGAACTTTGTGCAAATCGTGCTAAAGACAATTCCTGCCGGTTATGATAGAATACTATGTCCGAACATATTGCAAGAGATATTTGCGATATGTGCTTGATATCATTTTACGAAGAGGATGGGATATCATCATGCTTACTGCGAAAGAAAACATGCGTCAGGCCATCATCCAGGGCGGCAAGCCGGATCGCTTCGTGAACCAGTACGAGGCCATCAAGCTCATGTTCACCCCGATCCTGATGCACAACGGCGGCGCCCCCACCAAGGGCATCGTGAACGTACCCAATGCCTGGGGCGTCACCATGTCCTGGCCGGACAACGTCCCCGGCGCCTTCCCCGTACACACCGCGGACAAGATCGTCATCAAGGACATCGAGCACTGGCAGGACTACGTCCATGCTCCCGACATTGAGTTCACCGAGGAGGAGTGGGCCCAGTTCGGGGAAATGTACAAGAACGTGGACCATGAGAAGGCCTTCACCGCATCCTTCTTCGCCCCCGGCCTGTTCGAGCAGGTGCACTACCTCTGCTCCATGACCAACGCCCTGGAGTACTACCTCACCTACCCCGACGAGGTCCAGGACCTGATCAAGTACCTCACCGAGTGGGAGCTGAAGTGCGCGGAGAAGATCTGCAAGTATCTGAAGCCCGAGATCATGTTCCATCATGACGACTGGGGCAGCGGCACCAACTCCTTCCTGCGGCCCAGCATGTTCGAGGAGTTCTTCGTGGATTCCTACAAGCAGATCTACGGCTACTACCATGACCACGGCACCGAGTTCATCGTGCACCACAGCGACAGCTACGGCGCCAACATCGTGGACGCCATGATCGAGATGGGCATCGACGTCTGGCAGGGCTGCATGGAGATCAACAACGTTCCCGCCCTGAACAAAAAGTACGGCGGCAAGATCACCTTCATGGGCGACATCGACAACAAGAGCGTGGACTTCACCGAGTGGAGCGACGAGAACAACTACAAGGTGGTCCGGGCCTGCCTGGATCGGAACGTGCCCAACCACTTCATCCCCTGCATCGTGCAGGGCGGCCCGGGCAGCGTGTTCCCCGGCGTCTACGCCTCCATGTGCAAGGTCATCGACGAGTACAACGCCGAGAAGTTCGGCACCCCGGTGGCGGAGATCGAAAAGATGCGTCTGCCCCACGACATCATGTTCTGAACGCTTCGCATTTCGCCCCGGACCCGCTTGCGCTGGGCTCCGGGGCGATTTGGTTTGCGCTCCGCTCCCCGCACTCGCTTTGCTCGCACAGTCCGCTCCGCGAGCAGTATTTTCGGGCGGAAATGAATTCCGCCCGAAAATGATCTCATTCTATTCGCGGCTTGCGAGCCGCGAACTCTGCTGAGCGCTTTTCCTGCTTGCAAAGCGTCCGGTCCCGCAGCCGCGGGACCGGATATTCCTTTTTTCTCTTTACAGATAACCGAGTTTTCTGGCCTCCGCCCGGAGCTCGGCACGGAAATCCGGATGGGCGATGGCGATGAGGTTGTTCACCCGCTCCCGGACGCTGCGGCCGCTGAGCCGGGCCACGCCGAATTCCGTCACGATATTGTCCGCAATGCTCCGGGTGATGGTCACCACCGCGCCGGGGGTGAGGGTGGCCTTGATGCGGCTGACGGTGCCGCCCTTGGCGGTGGAGGGCAGGGTGATGATCCCCCGGCCTCCCTTGGACTGGGAGACGCCGTAGGCAAACTCAAAGGCGCCGCCCTCTCCGGAGAACTGGGTGGGGCCGATGCTCTCGGAACAGACCTGGCCGGTGATGTCCACCTCCAGGGCGCTGTTCACGCTGACCATATTGTCGATCCTGGCGATATTGAAGGGGTCGTTGGTGTACTTGGCGGGGCAGATGCGCACGTTGGGATTCTTCTCCAGAATATCGAACAGCTTCTGGTCCCCCAGGACGAAGGAGCCGATATGCAGCCCCGTATCCACATTCTTCTTGCTGCCGTTGATGACCCCCGCCTCGATCAGGTCCCCCACATAGGAGCTGAACATCTCCGTATGCAGGCCCAGATCATGGCGGTTGAAAAGGTTGGAGGCGATGGTATCCGGCATGCCGCCGATGCCGATCTGGATGCAGTCCCCGTCCTTGATGAGCTCGGAGGCGTAGCCGCCCACGGCCTTGTCGACCTCCGTGGGGACGCTCCGGGGCACGATGAACAGGGGGGTGTTCACCTCCGTCAGTCGGGTGACCTGGCTGATATGGATGGTGATGGACCCCTTGATCTTGGGCAGGGCGGGGTTCACCTCCAGCAGGATCTTATCCGCCGCTTCGATGGCCTCCGTCTCAAAGAGCATCTCCCCGGAGACCATGAGATTGCCGTTTTCGTCCATGGGGGTGCAGGCCGCCAGGAAGACGTTGGCCTTCCGGTGGCGATAGCGCACGGGAAGATAATCGTGCAGGTGGCAGGGGTAGAAGGTCACCAGTCCGTTCCGGTATCCCTCCCGGACGCCGGGCTCGAAGAAATGGGAGACCACGTCGATCTTATCCCGCATCTCGGGCATGCCGTACACGGGGTAGGGGATGCCCTTGGCCCGGAGGATCTCGATATTTTCCACCCGGGGAACGATCTTCTGGATATTGGAGAGGATCTCCACCGGCTCGCACAGATTCCCGGCGGGACAGAGGATATCCCCGGTCTCGATGCAGTCCAGGCAATCTTCCACGGTGCCCAGCTTATCCTGATACATGGCCTGATAGTCTGCTGTATTCATGCTTGCGCTCCTGTCTGTGTTGGTTTGTTAGATTCGCATTACGGTAAGAGTAACACAAAAGCCGGAAAGCTGACAAGAGCTTTCCGGCAACTCATGAAGTTTTTTACCCTGTGGGCTCCAGGTCCAGGGTGATCCGGTCCCCCGCGGGAGGCGTCCAGATGAGGCGTACCGCATCCAGGGTATCAAAGTCCCCCTTTAAACTGTGGTCCAGGGTGAACACCCGTTCCCCGGTCTCCGCGTCGTAGTACCCCCCGGACCCGCCGGCGGAGCTGACCAGGATCTCCTTTCCTCCGGAGAGGACACAGACCTGGAATCCTGTGATCGCCGCATACATTCCAACACTCTCGTCATAGTCCCCCGTCAGAGCGGAACCCACGGCCCAGGCCCGAAGGCGGCCCTCTCCCCAGGAGCCCCGGAGGTACAGGCTTCTGATCTCCAGGCGATAGACCCCGTTGTCCCCGGCATAGTCCGTCTCCGTGGGGGGCGTGTTCCGGAACAGGCTGTCGTACAGGTTCCGTCGGTTCTCTGCCTGCTGCTCCGGGTCCAGCACTCGCTCCCTGGGCTCCTGTGGGGTGATCTGAGGCAGCTTCCGGAGCTGCTTCATGTCCAGGGGGATGGTCAGCGTCGTTTCCCCCGCATGGATGACCAGGGTCTCAGCCCGTTCCGCACACTCCACCGCAAAGGAGAAAAGCTCGTTCACCGAGCCGCCGTAATACACCCCTACGGGCACAGGCGTTCCCTTGGCGTCCAACGCCTCAAAGGCGAAAATGCCGCCCATATCCACCGTCATGCCGTAGGCGTTTTCCCGGACCGGAGGCTGCCCGCCCTTGTACCTGGCGCTCAGCAGCAGTTCCGCGGCATAACCGTCGGTCCAGATCCCATCCAGGGCCAGGGTGTGATCCGGTCCCTCCGCCGTGAGCTCCGGATGGACGGGCGCATGGTCCCCGTAGAGCCAAGTCCGGGTCTGCTCCAGGTAAGGGGCATCCACATCCCAAACCTGGCGCTCATCAGGGATCGGTCCCGTCTCCACCGGATACTCCGCCCCGTCCAGGCGAACGGCCCGCACCTCCCGGATATCCGTGGGTTCCCCGAACACGACGGAAAGGTTCATGAGGCCTTCGGCCGACCCCGCCTTCTGGAGCACAGACCGGACGGTCAGACCGGTCATGTCCTTCTCCTCCCCATTCCGGTACAGGAGCTGCAGGCTGCCCTGCCAATGCTGGTAAATGGCAGGTTTTTCCGGATCCGGGGCGTTTTTCTCGGTCATCCCGGCGATATTCCTCAGGATGTTCGTCCGGAAACCGAAGGGGGAAAGGACCATATCGATATAGATCTTCTTCCCGTCCGCGTCCCCATGCCGCCGGGCGATCTTCGTGAGGGAGGGCTTCAGCTCCGCCTCCGCCACCAGGTAACCCGGCGCGAAGGTCTCCCCCGTTTCCCGGTTCTTCAGGCCAAAAAGGCGAAGAGAGATGCGTCCCCGGCTGGTGGGGCCGTTGTTATACCAGACGTAAGTGCGCCGGGCGGGATCCCTGTCCCCCATATCCAGCTCTTCGCCGCTGCTGGCGCCGAACACTGCGGGATAGCCTTCCTTCGTCCGGGCCTGGATGATGTCGTCCGGGATCCACCCCTCCATGCTGCCTCCGTCCAGGCGCTCCACGCTGTACACCAGGATGATGGTATATCCGTCCGTCACTGCCTCATGGAGGGTGAGGCGCAGGCTGTCGTTTTCCGTCGTCGCCGCAATATGGTTCACATATTCTTCAATGGTCTCAAATTTCTCCGGGAACAGCCGTTCCAGGAAGCCTGTCTCCTTGGCTGCCACCCCCAGCAGGGCCAGAAGGGCGATCACCGCTGCCAGGATCAGGGCGGTGCGGATGGGACGGCTCAGCTTCTTCTTCGCCGGAGGAGTCAGAACGGGCTCGATCAGTTCTTCCTCCATCCGCCCCACAGATTCCATCAGTTCCATTGCCGTCACAGGTCGATCCCCTCCTTCTGCAGATGATCCCGCAAACTCTCCCGCAGCTTTCCCAGCCTCCGGTGCACCGCGCCCAGGGAGAGCCCCGTCTGTTTTGCCAGGCTTTCCAGGGTCTCCGTGCCCCAGTACCGCCGGAGGAACAGCTCCCGGTCCCGCTTCGCCAGACCGCGTAGGAATCCGTCCAGGGCCCGGTCAAGCTCTCGGGACTGCACCTCGTCCTCCAGGCTTTTCCCGGAGACGATCTCCCCCAGCTCCTCCAGGGCCATGGCGGTCTCTCCGCTGTACCGCTTTTCCGCGTGATCCCGCCGCCACCGGTCCAGGGCCAGGTTCCGGGTGATCTTCCCCAGGAAAGCTCCCAACCGGGCGGGCCTCCGGGGCGGCATGGCGTTCCAGGCCCGGAGCCAGGTATCCGAGACGCACTCCTCCCCGTCCTCCGCGCTTTCCAGCACCCGCAGGGCGATGCTCCGGCAGAGGGGGCCGTATTTCGTATCGGATTCTTCGATGGCCCGCTCGTTCCGGGCCCAGTACAATTCGACGATCTCGGTATCTTCCATGGCCGCACCTCCTTTCACCCATTAAGACGGGATCCTGCGGGTTTTTTTCTGCTTTTTCGCGGAAAAAGGCGAATCCGGCGCTGCCTCACATAGGCAGCGCCGGATCAGCGTGTCGACAAAGTCTTGTCGCCCCGCTGAAGCAAGTTTTTCGAACAGGAA
>CAMVBX010000076.1 GCA_947165825.1 uncultured Clostridia bacterium | reverse complement strand
CCGGATGATCAAGGATTTCTGGATGCCCAACAAGACCTGGCCCGGCTGCAACGTGGACGATCCCTCGGCAAGGGTGCTGGCAAACTACGGGGAAAGCGGAACATAACAGGAGGCAATACCATGAAAAACTGCGCGATCGTGGGCATAAACTGGGGCGACGAGGGCAAGGGCCGGATGGTGGACCTGCTCACGGAGGACTATGACATCGTGGTCCGCTACCAGGGCGGCGGCAACGCCGGACATACGGTGGTGAACGACAAGGGGAAATTCGCCCTGCACCTCCTACCCTCCGGCATCCTGCGGCCGGGGGTGGTGAACATCCTGGGAAACGGCGTGGCCCTGGACCCGGAGAACCTCTGGGCGGAGATGGAGGACGTGCGCTCCAAGGGCGTGGCCATCACGCCGGAGAATCTGAAGATCAGCGACCGGGCCTCCCTGCTGCTGCCCTGGCACCGGGACCTGGACGCCCTGGAGGAGCAGCGCCTGGGGGACAAGAAATACGGCTCCACCAAGCAGGGCATCGCCCCCTTCTATTCGGACAAGTACCAGAAGAAGACCATCCTGGCCGGGGAGCTGTTCTATCCCGACGAGCTGCGCGCCCATCTGGAGGATCTGCTGGAATGGAAGGACCTGACCCTCACCCGGGTCTACGGCTCCAAGCCCTACACGGCGGAGGAGCTGCTCAGCTGGCTGCGGCAGTACGGGGAGGCCATCATGCCCTTCGTGTGCGACACGGGGGCCTATCTGAAGGAAGCACAGGCAGCGGGCAAGAACATCCTCTTTGAAGCCCAGCTGGGGGCCCTGCGGGACCTGGACTACGGCATCTACCCCTATACCACCTCCTCCAACACCCTGGCGGCCTACGCCCCCATCGGCGCGGGGCTGCCCTCCCTGAAGCTCACGGAGGTCATCGGCGTGGTGAAGGCTTATTCCACCTGCGTGGGGGAGGGTCCCTTTGTCAGCGAAATGTCCGGAGCGGAGGCCGATCGGCTCAGGGAGGCTGGGGCGGAATACGGGGCCAAAACGGGCCGGGCCCGCCGGGTGGGCGCCCTGGATCTGGTGGCCACCCGCTTTGGGGTGGAGACCCAGGGGGCCACAAAGCTGGCCCTCACCAAGCTGGACGTGCTGAGCTACATGGAAAAGATCCCTGTCTGCGTGCGCTACCGGGTCGGCGGCGCCGAAACGGACCGTTTCCCCTTCCCCGCCGAGCTGAACTCCGCCGAACCGGTGATCGAATACCGGGATGGCTGGGGCTGCGACATTTCCGGCATCCGGCGCTGGGAGGATCTTCCGGATGCGGCAAGGGCCTACGTGACGCGCATTGAGGAAGCCGTAAACTGCCCCATCGCCTATATATCCGTGGGGCCGGAGCGGGAAAGCATCATTCTTCGATGAAAGAGGTATTCTGACATGACGGACAGATATGAATCTCCCCTGGCCTCCCGCTATGCCTCAGATTATATGCTGGCCCTGTTCTCCGCGGACAGCCGGTATCAGACCTGGCGAAAGCTCTGGGCCGCCCTGGCCCGGGAGGAAATGGCCCTCGGTCTCCCCATTACGGCCGAGCAGGTGGAGGCGCTGGAGGCGCATATTTCTGACATCGACTATGCCTGCGTCCGGGCCAGGGAGAAGGAAGTGCGCCACGACGTGATGGCCCATGTCTATGCCTACGGGAAGGCCGCCCCCATCGCCGCCGGGATCATCCATCTGGGCGCCACCAGCTGTTACGTCACGGATAACGCCGACCTGATCCTTTATCGGGACGGTCTGCGGTATCTCCGGGGGGAGTTGCTGGGCGTACTGGCAAACCTGGCGGACTTCGCGGACAAATACAAGTCCACGGCGACCCTGGGCTATACCCACTATCAGCCCGCCCAGCCCGTGACCCTGGGAAAGCGGGCGACGCTGTGGATGCAGGACCTGGTTTCCGATCTGGCGGAAATCGACTTTGCCCTTGAGAACGTCCTCTTCCTGGGCTGCCGGGGCACCACCGGCACGGAGGCCAGTTTTCTGGAGCTCTTCGACGGGGACGAAACGAAGATCGATGAAATGAACCGCCGTCTGGCGGCGGATTTCGGATTTGAACGCTGCTATGCCGTCTGCGGTCAGACCTATCCCCGGAAGGTGGACAGCCGCATTCTGAACGCCTTGAGCGCCATCGCCCAAAGTCTCAGCCGCATGGCGAACGACATCCGGCTCCTGCAGCATGACCGGCAGCTGGAGGAGCCCTTCGAGGAACAGCAGATCGGCTCCTCCGCCATGGCTTACAAGCGCAACCCCATGCGCTGCGAGCGCATCTGCTCCCTTGCCCGCTATCTTATGGCGGACGCTCTGAACGCCCCCATGACCGCTGCGGTGCAGTGGCTGGAGCGGACCCTGGACGACAGCGCGAACCGGCGCATCTCCCTGCCGGAGGGCTTCCTCTGCGCCGACGCCATCCTGCGCCTGGCCAAAAATGTGACGAAGGGACTGCGGGTGAATGAAAAGGTGGTCGCCCGGACGCTGCGGGAGTATCTCCCCTTCATCGCCACGGAAAATCTGCTGATGGAGGCCGTCAAGCGGGGCGGGGACCGGCAGGTGCTTCATGAGATCATCCGGCGCTCGTCCATGGAGGCCACGGCGCGGATGAAGGAAGGGGAACCCTGCGATCTGCTGGAGCGGCTGGCGGCGGAGAAGAGCTTCGGCCTGACCGCTGCGGAGATGGAGGCCCTTCTGGACCCACAAAAGTACATCGGACGGTGCGCCGCGCAGGCGGAGGCGTTCCTCGCCGAGGTTCGGCCGCTCCTGAAGGACATCCGGGCCGGCGGGGCGGAGATCGGGCTTTGAGGCAATGCCCGCGTCCGGCTGCGAAGCGCCGGTGATGCGAAAGGCAAAGAACAGAGTACGGCAGGAGCGTTGAGAATAATCCAGCGCTCCTGCCGATTCTGCAATGTATGATTTTGATGCATGGATTCTCAGTTTTTTCCTGTGTAGTCAGCTGTGGAGCAAAGCAGTTTTCGGAGATCAGGACGCAGCACGACCAAGCCGAAAATCACGGGCATGCGTATTCGCTTTGACGCTGATCCTCTCCGCTCCTTCCACCCATTCCCTGGAAAGCAAAACGCCCCGAAAAGTTACAAAAAAGCCCTGATTTCAACGAAATCAAGGCTGTTTTGGTGGGGGCGGGTGGATTCGAACCACCGTAGGCATAGCCAGCAGATTTACAGTCTGTCCCCTTTGGCCACTCGGGAACACCCCCGTATTCACTTGTGCCCCAAGGAAGGGCTGGAGCTGGTGGACGGACTTGAACCCCCGACCTGCTGATTACAAATCAGCTGCTCTACCGACTGAGCTACACCAGCATGAGGCGCCGCGTCAATACCAGCAAGGGGAATAATAGCAAAGATGCGGAGTTTTGTCAATATCCACTTGAGAAAAAGTTTTTCCCGGCCGAAGAAGCTTTTCTTTCGGGGATTTCCCGGCGCCTGAACCTCTTTACAATTCCGGCACCCGTGCATATAATGTAGGGGTAAATTTGCGCCGCACCCACCCAAGGTGGGGCGACAGCAAGGAGGAATTGAATATGAATACCCATCGTTTCGACACCCGGAAGCTTACCGGTCTGGCTCTGCTTACGGCAATCGTGGTCGTGCTTCAGCTCCTGGGTTCCTTTATCCGTTTCGGAACCTTCTCCATTTCCCTGGTGCTGGTGCCCATTGTGGTGGGAGCCGCTTTGTATGGCCCCTGGGCCGGCTGCTGGCTGGGCTTTGTTTTCGGCATCGTGGTGGTCCTTCAGCCGGACACGGGCTTCTTCATGAGCTACAGTCCCTTTGCCACGGTGGTGGTCTGCCTGCTGAAGGGCGCTCTGGCCGGTCTTTGTTCCGGCCTGGTTTATCGCCTGCTGGAGGAACGCAGCCGCTTTGGCGCAGTGCTTGCAGCGGCAATCGTCTGTCCGGTGGTGAACTCCGGCATTTTCTTCCTGGGATGCGCACTGTTCTTCATTCCGCTGATCGAATCTACCCTTGCTGCGCCTGGAGAAGGCATCCGATTTGTGCTTCTGGTGATGATCGGCGGCAACTTTTTGTTTGAAATCCTGTTCAACCTCATCCTGAGTCCGGCGATCGTCCGGCTCGTCGACCTGGGCCGGAAGCATTGGCATTGAGGAGGATACGCCTGTGATCCTTGCATTCGATATCGGCAATACCAACATTGTCCTGGGCGGACTGGAGGGAGAAGAAACCGTTTTCCTCACCCGGATTTCCACCAGCCTGGATAAGACCGAGGCGGAGTATACCGTCCTGATCAAAGAGCTGCTGGAGATCCACCATGCGGACCTGCAGCGGATCGAAGGGGCCATTATCTCCTCCGTCGTTCCCCCGCTGATCAGCATCATCAATCAAGTTGTGGTGCGTCTGATCGGGAAGGAAGCCATGGTGGTGGGTCCCGGCATGAAGACCGGTCTGAACATCGCGGCGGGAGATCCCCGGGAGCTGGGGGCAGATCTGGTGGTGGCGGCCGTCGCCGCCCTGGCCAAGTATCCCAAGCCCCAGATCATCATGGATCTGGGTACGGCCACCACCTTCTCGGTGATCGACCGGGAAGGCTTCTTTCGCGGGGTCATCATCTATCCCGGCGTGATGGTCTCCTTCGACGCGCTCACCGCACGCACCGCACAGCTGCCCCGGATCTCCTTCGATGAACCGAAGCAGGTCATCGGCACCAACAGCGTGGACAGCATGCAGAGCGGCCTGATCTACGGCAACGCCGCCATGGTGGACGGACTCATCGACCGGATCGAGGCGGAGCTGGGCGAGCCCTGCACCGTGATCTCCACCGGCGGGCTGAGTCCCAAGATCATCCCCCACTGCCATCACAAAGTGGTGAATGATGACAATCTGCTGCTGGACGGTCTGCGCATCCTGTATGAAAAGAACAGGCCGAAGGAAAGAAAACATAGAAAGGGCGGTAAAGAATCATGATCAAAACCATCTACGGCCACGTGTTCAGCGTTCTGGCGAAGAAGCCGTTCCGTCTCTGGGGCATCTCCCTGCTGGGGATCTTCCTCACCAGTCTGGGCTTCACCCTGTCCGGTGCAGTCCCCCTGATCGCCATCGGCATCGCGCTGCTTATGGAGCTGGGAATCAACCGGGTCTACCTCCTGGGATACCGGGGAGAAGACATCCGGGTGGAGAACCTGTTTGACGGTTTCCGGTCGGGCTTCGGCAAGAAGCTGGCCGGCTCAGCCTGGGCAGAGCTGTTCAAATTCCTATGGGGACTGATCCCCATCGTAGGCTTCATCTTCGCCATTATCCGGAGCTATGAGTACGCCTTTGTTCCCTATATCCTGATGGAGCGGCCCGACGTGGGCCCGATGGATGCCCGAAAGGTCTCCCGGGAAGAGACGAAGGGCTGGAAGGGGCTCATGTTCTGGGCAGACATTCTCATGGGCATCCTGGTGTTCGTGGCCTTCCTCATCCTGACGCTCCTGAGCAGGATCCCGTTCCTGGGCATCCTCTTTACGATCGTTCTTATCGTTTTCGTCCTGGCCTGCATCGCTTTCCTTCCCCTGGTCTACGGTCTGCTCCACGCAGCTTTTTATGAGGAGATCACCAAGGGCCGTCTGGCCGCCGAGCGGGCAGCCCAGGAAACCCCCGTATACAACGTCGGCCCCAGCGCCGGATCCGCCGTTCCCATGATCACCTGTCCCGCATGCGGCGCTCCCGTGAAAGCCGATTCCCGTTTCTGCCCCACCTGCGGCAGTGCCATTGCCCCGCAGCCTCCCCTGGCGGCTCCCGAGGCAGCGCCCCAGGATTCCGCAGATCCTGGGGATACCCCGATGGAATAAACGAACAGAGATCGCATAAATGCAGTTCATCCGGGTCCCATGGGCCCGGATGAATTCTTTTCTCAATAAGCGGACAGGGCTTCCCTGTCCGGCACGATGATCATGTACGCCCCGTCGTGCAGGGCCAGCAGGAGCTCCAGCATATCCTCCTCCGCCAGGCTGACGCAGCCCGCCGTATTCCAGGAATTCCGGCTTTTCACGTGCAGGAAGATGGCGCAGCCCCGGTCATGGTGCGGCGGATCCAGGTTGAACCCGATATTGACGGCATATTGATATTGGTAATAGTCGATCAGGTGCTCGCCGGACAGGGGTTTGGCGCTTTCCACCCAGGTGTTGTAGGTTTCATCGTCTTCCGCAGACCAGTAAGAGGTCTCTGTGATCTGCCGATAGGTCATGCCGGTGCCCGGATCCGGGCCGAGGCCGAAGGCGAGGGTCAGGGGAAAGGCGCCGATGGGGGTGGTGCGGGTGCCCATGATCCGGGAATCCGCCTCCACCAGTCCGTTCCCGCCGTATCCGCAGTAGGTGTCCATGCGCAGCCGCCAGGACCCGTCCTCCGCCTTTTCCCAGAAGGTCAGCTCATGATCCACCGCCAGGACGATCTGATCCGTTTTTCCTGCGGTGACCGTCGCTTCCAACGCGGCGCGCAGGGGACTTATCCACCGGCCCCGGTCGTCAAAGGCGTATTCCCTGCCGTCCACGGTGACCGTTTCCCCCGCGGCGATGGACCCGTCCTCCCGGAAATAATAGGTGTAGCCGTCGTAGTCCTGCAGACCCGCCTCCCGGGCAATCACGCCGCCGCTACCATCAGAGAGAAAGAGCAGACCTTCCCGAAGCACCAGACCTTCGGGAACCTCCGGCTCCGGGAGTGCGGGACTCTCCTGCGGCGGTTCGGCGGGGGACGGCGCGGCAGATTCGGCGGGAATGGGCTTCGGCGCTGCGGTCGCCTGGGGCGGAGGCACGGGTATGCTCTCCGCTTCCCCGGTCTCCGGGGTCCCTTGGGCGCTGGGAACAGCCGCCGTTTCCTCCATACCCGGTGTTTCTCTTTCCTCCGGGCCGGCTCTCCGACAGGCGGACAGGACGGTCAGCAGAAGCGCCGCCGCCAGAAAGAGGGAGAATCTTCTGTCTCTGCAGCTCATGGTTCCGCCCTTCACTCGGCTGCCCGGATGATGATCAGAGGATTCATGGTCTGTTCCAGCTGCCGCAGTAGCTGAAGCATATCCTCGCCCCGGAGCTTGATATCCCCATAGCCGCTGTTCAGGTTTCCGCTGCTCCCCACCCCATCCAGGAACAGGGCAGCCCCGTTTCCGGGGGTGGCGGAGCCGGCAGTCTCCCCGTCGCCGTTGTAGTCGAAAAAGATCCCCGCAACGCTTCGTCCGGTGCTCATCTGCCGATAAATATTCTCGCTCTTGCTCCAGTCCTTGTACCCGGCGCTGCCGGACTGAATGGAATTATAGTACTCTGAGTTCTGATCCGTGACCCATACGTCCCCGTCATGCAGGACCTTCTGCCGAAGGCCGGTCTCGAGAGAATGATCGGAGAAGCAGAACAGAATGCGGAAGGTGCCACCGGGGGTGCAGTGATCCCCCTCGCGCTTATCCTGCGTGATGCCGTTGGAGCCGATGAAAGCGGAGACCGGCTGCAGGCTGACGGCCCAACCGCTTCCGATCCACTCCAGAAGCTGCAGATCGGCGGAGTATTCCCCGTCGTGCGTGTAAACCTCCACATAGACGATCTGCCTGTTCAGGGGATCCATCTCCTCCGGCGGAATGATCCTGGCTCCGTCGATCCCGCTGAGGGAAGCACGGATCCCGTCCAGGCAGTCCGCGCAGCGTCCGTAGCTCTCCCGGCCGTCGGGTGAGGACTGCACGTCCGTGGGCAGCGTGGAAACCACGGAGAACGTCTCACCCTCAGGGGTGACCAGGGTTCCGTAATAATCGAAATACGGCCATTGCAGATAGCTGAAATCCTCCTGGGGCAGCAGCGTCAGGCCGAAGACAAATCCCCCGTAACCGTCCTCCCGGCTCCGGGTTTCGTAAAAAAGGATATCCCGGTCGGAGCATTCGGCCTCATACAGTCCCTCCAGTTCGCCGGGCACCGTGACGCAATAATACCGGGTGCTCAGCACGGTATCCTCCGGAATGGGCTCCTCGGAAGGTTCGGGAGAAGGCTCCGGTTCCTCCCCAGGCTCGGGGTCATCCGTGGGCTCCGGTTCTTCCGTGGGCTCCGGTTCTTCCGTGGATTCCTGTCCCCCGGCGGAAGCGGGCTCGTCCGTGGGCTCCGGTTCCGCAGAGGATCCGGGCTCCGGGACGGGGGCAGGATTTTCACCGGATGCCGGAGATTCCCGCAGGGCAAAGAATACGCCGCTGCCCTCCAGGCCCCCGGAAAAGAGAGTGATCCCATCCTCCTCCGGCTCAAACAGCATCCTTCGGGAATCCTCGGTCTTTGCCCCGCTTCCGTTGGAAAAAATAGTCAGTGTGTTTCCCTCGACGGTATACCCATATACGACGGAAAGCCCCTCGCTTTCCGGGAACAGCTCCGGATCAAGGACCTCTGCCCTTCCATCCGGAGAGAAGCCATATTTCCGCTCGCCGCAGACATAATAACCGGAAAGGACTTCCTGGGAATTCTCCCGCAAACCGGCGGTTTTGGGTCCCCTTTCCAGCTTCTGCAGAGAAGCAAGCCGCTCCTTGCTGCCGGGCAGGCGCAGATCGAGCCGCTCTTCGTCCCCGGAGTACTTCAGTTCCCGCGCCTCCGCCCCGCCGTTTCCGGAGAAAGAGGGGAAGGAGATCACCAGCCGGTCGTTATGATCCTCCGACTCCTCCCAGGTGCCTAAGACGCACTTCCGTTCCCGGTCGGTGATCCGCAGAGTTCCGTCCCTGGCCAGGATCCAGGTCATGCCGCTGCCGTCCTCATAGACGCCGGGAAGATCCACGGAAGATTCCTCCGCATCTTTTTTCGCCCCGCCGGGCAAGATTCCGCAGGAAGCCGCCGACAGCAGAAATACCGCCGCAGCCAGGATGGAAAACAACCGCTTCAGCATGGGGATCCCTCCTTATATGTAACCGCATTCCGGCTGCTGCGAATATACCATACCGGCCCGGTGAAATCAATGCACCCCGCGGCAATCATACGCAGGAACGGGCACATGGAAGAGGAAGGAAAAATTCCCGAAATCCTGCTTGACGAGGAAAACGAATTATGATATAGTTCCTTTACCTGTCCCCGGATGGGTTTATTTTCGTGCGCCCAGCGGTAAAGACAGGGAGGCAGCCCGGCCTTCGGGCCAAATTCGAAAAGGAGGTGCCGAATCCATGGCGAAGAACGGGTCCCGCGTACGGGTCACGCTCCGTTGCAACGAGTGCAAGCAGAGGAACTACAACACGGTGAAGAACAAAAAGAACACCACCGAGCGGCTTGAGATGAACAAGTACTGCCGCTTCTGCCGCAAGCACACCGTCCACACGGAAACGAAGTAAGGACGGGAGGAAGAGCATTGGCTAAGGAAATGGAGAAATCCGCGGAGAGCAAGTCCGGCAAGAAAAAGGCGAACTGGTTCAAGCGGGCGTGGAACGGGCTGAACCGCTGGTTCCGCGAAATGAAGAGCGAGCTCAAAAAGGTCGTCTGGCCCACCCGGAAGCAGGTCATGAAGAACACCGTGGTCGCCGTCACCGTGATGGTGGTCGCCGGCATCGTGCTCTGGGCCTTTGACCAGGTGGCCATGCTGGTGGTGCAGACGCTGATCTCCATCGGCGGCTGAGGGTACCGGAATGGCTGAGAACGCACAATGGTATGTCCTGCACACCTACTCCGGCTATGAAAACACCGTCTCCGCGTCCATCCTGAAGGCCCGGGAAAACCGGCATATGGAGGACCTGATCCTGGAGGTCAATATCCCCCTGGAGACAGTCACGGAGGTTGAGGACGGCAAGACCGTCACCAAGGAAAAGAAGCTTTTCCCCGGTTACGTTCTCGTCAAGATGATCCTCACGGACGAAAGCTGGCACCTGGTACGCAACGTGCGCGGGGTCACCGGCTTTGTGGGCAGCGCCGGAAAGGCCATCCCCCTGACCGAGGACGAGATCCTCGCTCTGGGCGTGGAGAAGCGGGAGCTGAACCTGGGCTTCCAGCTCGGGGACAGCGTCAAGGTGCTGGATGGGCCTCTTGAGGGCTTCATCGGCACGGTGGACGAGCTTGATCCCACCCGGAACCGGGTGCGGGTAACCGTCTCCATGTTCGGTCGGGAAACCCCGGTGGAGCTGGAGCTGGATCAGGTGGAGGCCATCGAACACTAAGGGCAGCATATCCGTCTCCCGGCCCGGGAGACAAGCACGTGGGAGGAAGACAAAGTACCGTCTTCCGCCAGCGCATACCGGCACAAAGCCGGTGCACACACCACAATATATTTGGAGGTATCCGTACAGTGGCACAGAAAGTTACCGGAATCGTCAAACTGCAGATCCCTGCCGGCAAAGCGACCCCCGCGCCCCCTGTGGGCCCGGCCCTGGGTCAGCATGGCGTGAACATCGCCGCCTTCACCAAGGAATTCAACGAGCGGACCAAGGCCGATATGGGCCTGACCATCCCCGT
>CAMVBX010000075.1 GCA_947165825.1 uncultured Clostridia bacterium | reverse complement strand
GGCCGAATAATGAACCGGTGACAAGGGCCAGCTGCATATCCTGCAGCTGGCCTTTTCCGTAGGAGAGAGATTATGCCGATGTTTGTGGATCAGGCGGCGATCACCGTGATCGCCGGGAAGGGCGGCAACGGCGCCGTGGCCTTCCACCGGGAAAAGTATGTGGCGGCCGGCGGGCCGGACGGGGGTGACGGCGGCCGGGGCGGCAGCGTGATCCTCCGGGCGGATGACAGCATGTCTACCCTGATGGACTTCCGCTATAAGCGCAAGTATACCGCGCAGCCAGGCGCGGACGGACAGGGCGGACTCCGCTCCGGCAAGGACGGGGCGGATCTGGTGATCCGGGTCCCCCGGGGCACCCTGGTGCGGGATCGGGAGACCGGTGCCGTGATCGTGGATATGTCCGGCTCCGAGCCCTTCGTCCTGGCCAAGGGCGGCCGGGGCGGCTGGGGCAACAAGCATTTCGCCACCCCCACCCGTCAGGCGCCCCGATTCGCCAAGCCGGGCATGGCCGGGCAGAAGCGGGAAGTTCTGCTGGAGCTGAAGCTCCTGGCGGACGTGGGACTCGTGGGCTTCCCCAATGTGGGAAAATCCACCCTGCTCAGCATGGTGAGCAAGGCCCATCCCAAAATCGCGGACTACCATTTCACCACCCTCTACCCCAATCTGGGCGTGGTGTGGGCGGGGGAGGGCAGCTCCTTCGTCCTGGCGGATATCCCCGGCATCATCGAGGGCGCCGCGGAGGGCGCGGGCCTGGGACATGATTTCCTGCGCCATATCGAGCGCTGCAGGCTGCTCATCCACGTGGTGGACGTATCCGGCCGGGAAGGCCGGGATCCGGTGGAGGATTTTCAGGCCATCCGGGAGGAGCTGCGGCAGTACAGCGACACCCTGGCCCAGCGGCCGCAGCTGGTCGCGGCGAACAAATGCGATATTGCCCAGGATGAAGAGACCCTGGAGCGGTTCAAGGCGTTTATCGCGGAGCAGGGGCTGCCCTTGTTCATGATCTCCGCCGCCACCGGGCAAGGCCTGCGGGAGCTGGTGAAAGCCGCGGCGGGCGAGCTCGCCCATCTGCCGCCCATCCCTGTGTTTGAGGCGGAGTACGTGGAGCCGGAGTTCACCCCGGGTACCGTGGAGGAGCTGCGGATCTCCCAGCCGGAGAAAGGCCTGTGGTCCGTGGAAGGCCCCTGGCTGGAGCGTCTGCTGGAACGGGTGAACCTTTCGGATATCGAGAGCCGGATGTATTTCGACCGCTCCCTGCGAACAGCGGGGGTGTATGACCGGCTGGAGGACATGGGCGTCCGGGAAGGGGATACGGTCTCGATTTACGACCTGGAATTCGAATACCGGAAATAATCCACAGAGGATTGTGGAGAAAAAACGGCGCAGCCGCGCCGTTTCCCGGGGTTTTCCACAATTCCACCGGCTCTACTGCTTCTATTAAATTCCGTTCCTTTCCTTTACGTTGGATTTTGGTTTTTCTTTGTTTTGTTTCCGTTTCTCTTATGTCCTGCTTTCGTTTTGCTTTGTTTTGCCGGGGTGCGGTCTCTTCGCTCTGCCGGGAACCGGAAACAAAGCGCAGGAAAGAAAAAAGCATACCGGCTGCGGCTGAGAGCCGCAGCCGGTATGCGTGTCGACAAAGTCTTGTCGCCCCGCTGAAGCAAGTTTTTCGAACAGGAAATACGGTAGAAATTGTTCGAAAAACTTCTGATTGAACGCGAAAGACACCCCTCCTGGGTTTCTTTCGCGCTATCTTCCTTCCCGTTTTCGTTCCATTTTCGGGTTTGTCTACAGTCTGACCGGCTGCGGCACTTGGCCGCAGCCGGTTTTCTGTATTCTCAGGTCAATCCTCGTAGTCCATGACGGCGTTTTTCAGCTCGTCGATGATGCGGATCTTCTGTGGACAGGCCCGCTCGCACTGGCCGCAGGCTACGCAGCCGGAGGGACGGCCCCCCTGCATCAGGGCAAGCCGGTAGGCCATCTTTGCCCCATTGGGATCGCCATATACCCGCTCCGTATTCCGTGCGGCGAAAACCTGGGAAATGGCGATATTCTGGGGGCAGCCCTTCTCGCAGTATTTGCAGGCGGTGCAGGGGATGCCCGGCCTTGCCTTCAGCGCCTCCAGCGCCTGATCGATCAGCCCCCGCTCCCGGTCGTCCAGGGGACGGAAGGGCTTCATGAAGCGAAGGTTCTGCTCCATCTGCTCCAGGGTGGACATGCCGCTGAGCACGGTGATGATCCCATCCAGGGAGCCGGCAAAGCGGAGCGCGGCCTCCACCGGGTCCAGCCCGCCGTCCCGGAAGGGCTTCTGCACCTCCGCCGGAAGGTTGGCCAGAGTGCCGCCCTTGACGGGTTCCATAATGACTACAGCTTTCCCGTGCTTCCGGGCGGTCTCCCAGCAGAGGCGGGACTGGACGGAGTTGCTCTCCCAGTCCGCATAGTTGATCTGCAGCTGGACGAAGTCCATCTCCGGGTGCTCCGTCAGCACCTTATCCAGCACGTCCGCCGTATCGTGGAAGGAGAAGCCCGCATGCCGGATGAGCCCTTCCTTTTTTCGCTCCTGCACGAAATCCCAGATGCCGAAATCATCGAAGACCAGCTTGCGGGAGGCGCTGACGTTATGCAGCAGATAGAAATCAAAATAACCGGCGCCGGTACGCTCCAGGGAGGTCCAGAACATCTGCTTGGCCTCCTCGGCATTTTTGGGACCGGCCCAGGCGGGAAGCTTGGTGGCGATGGTGAAGCTCTCCCGGGGATGACGCTTGATCACGGCCTCCTTGAAGGCCGCTTCGGACTGACCGTTGATATACCCGTAGGCGGTGTCAAAATAGGTGAAGCCCGCCTCCAGGAACCGGTCCGCCATGACCTTGAACTGTTCGATATCCACCTTGTCCCCCAGCATGGGCAGGCGCATAAGGCCAAAGCCCAGCTTGGGTACGTTTTTCCAGCTGTGTTCCATCAGAAAAAACCTCCCTGTCGTTGAATACGGCCATTATACCGGAAGAAAAGGGAAAATGCAATCGGCCGGTTCAGGCAGCAGTCAATAACAGGGAGAAACGCGCTTATTCGATCACGTAGGGGACCGCGTCCGGGGGGATGGGGCAGACGTAGCCATGGTCTGCCGTTCGTCTGGAAAACTCCGCCCTGGCGTCGGCCAGAAGCTTTGGGTCGGCAAACAGGTCCGCCGCCGCGCCGCAGAGGACCCGGGCAGCCCAGAGCAGGCCCTTGTCCCCGATGGAGCTGCCGCCGCAGCTCACGTTCTGCCAGCTGTGTCCCGGAGCGCCGGCGGGGAAGCAGAGTGCGGTGAACTGCGCGGTGGGAGTGAGCCAGCTCACGTCCCCCACGTCCGTGGAGCCGGGGGAGAAATCCTCGCCGCTGTAATAGGGCAGCAGAAAATCGTTCAGCGCTTTGGTCCCGTTTTCGCTGAGGGCTTTGACCGATCCCGCGATGGCGGGATCATGCTTTGCGCCGAGCCCCGGAAGACCCTTCCAGGAATAGGTGGTCCGCAGGGCTTCGGCAAAATCCCATTCCTCCCGGGAGTAGTCCGGCAGGGGAAGGGCCTGCATATTGGCGTACAGACAGGCCTCCAGGGGCGGGTTTGGCAGGGTGTCCGCGGTGCCGTCCACAAAAACGCGGTCGAAGCTCGTCTCCGTCATGAGGGCCGCTCCCTCCGCGATCCGGTCCACCCGCTCCTGCAGGGCCAGGGTATCCGGCACGTCCCGGCTCCGGACCATGTAGAGAACGGACGCGGTGGGCTGCACCACGTTGGGCGATACGCCCCCGCCGTCGATGATGGCATAATGGACGCGGGCGTCGCTCTTCATATGCTCCCGCAGGAACTGCACCCCCAGATTCATCAGCTCCACCGCGTCCAGGGCGCTGCGTCCGTGCTCGGGATCCCCGGCGGCATGGGCGGCGACTCCCCGGAAACGGTACAGCACCTGGGTGCAGGAGTTGTTGGTTCCGGTGGTGACCTCGTTGGTATCCCCGGGATGCCAGCTCAGCGCCGCGTCCAGCTCCCGCCAGACCCCCTCCCGGGCGAGATAGGCCTTCGCCGCTCCGCCCTCCTCCCCGGGACAGCCGTAAAAAAACACGGTGCCGGGAAGACCGCTGCGCTCCAGAAAACGTTTGATGCCGCAGGCCGCCGCGAAGGACGCGGCCCCCAGCATATTGTGTCCGCAGCCATGACCGGAGCCGCCGGGGACCAGGGGACGATGCGATGCCTCCCCCGCAGCCTGACTCAGACCGGAGAGGGCGTCAAACTCGCCCAGGATGCCGATGACGGGTCTCCCGCTGCCGTAGGAGCCGGAGAAGGCGGTGGGGATGCCTCCCAGGCAATCCGTCACGGTGAAGCCTTCTTCCTTCAGCTTTTCCTTATACAGCGCCGCAGAGCGGTATTCCCGGAGACTCAGCTCCGCAAATTCCCAGATCTGATGGGAAAGGGCGGCAAATTCGCCGCCCCGTTTTTCGATCCAATCCTGCGCTTCTTTTTTCCAATCCATATCAGTACAGCACCTTGCTCAAAAACTCCTTCGTCCTGGGGTTCTGGGGATTGTTCATGATATCGTCCGGCTTGCCGCTTTCCGCGATGATGCCGCCGTCCATAAACAGGATCCGGTCGGAAACCTCCCGGGCGAAGCCCATTTCATGGGTGACGATGACACTGGTCATGCCGCTTTTCACCAGGGCTTTGATCACGTCCAGCACCTCGCCCACCATCTCCGGATCCAGGGCGGAGGTGGGTTCGTCGAAGAGCATGACGTCCGGCTCCATGGCCAGGGCCCGGACGATGGCCAGACGCTGCTTCTGACCGCCGGAGAGGCGGCCGGGATGCTCGTCCTTCTTGTCCAGCAGACCCACCCGGTTCAGCAGGGCTTTTGCCTGCTCCTCCGCTTCCGCCTGGGACCGCTTGCCCAGAAGCACGGGGGCCAGGGTGATGTTCTTCAGCACGGAAAGGTGAGGGAAGACGTTGAAATGCTGGAAGACCATGCCCATCTTCTGCCGATGGAGGTTGATATCCACCTTCTCGTTGGTGATCTCCACGCCCTCGAAAATGATCTTGCCCTGCTCCGGCCGTTCCAGCAGGTTCAGACACCGGAGAAAGGTGCTCTTTCCGCCGCCGCTGGGGCCGATGATGGAGACTACCTCGCCCTTGGCGATGTGTTCCGAAACCCCCCGGAGGACGTGAAGCGTCTCCTTGCCCTTGATGACAAAGCTTTTATGGAGGTCGACGGTCTCAATCAGATTCTCAGTCATTGGCCTTCAGCCTCCTCTCAAAGGAACCGAGCAGCTTGCTCAGAATGAAGGTGAGCACGAAATAGATCACACCCACGATCGTCATGCACTCCATGGCCAGGAAGGTGTTTCCCCGGACCTTCAGACAGGCGGTCATCAGCTCGCCCACGAAGAAAGTGGAGGCCAGGGAGGTATCCTTGACGATCATGATGAATTCGTTGCCCAGGGCAGGGAGGATGTTCTTGATCGCCTGGGGAAGGATGATGCGGAACATGGTCTGGCGGCTGTTCAGACCGAGGCTTCGGGCTGCCTCCGTCTGGCCCTTATCCACCGCCTGAATTCCGCTTCGGAAGATTTCGGATACGTAGCAGCCGGAATTGATGCAGAGAGCCACCGCGACGCTGGTGAATTCGGTGACCTGGAAGGGGAGAATTTTCGGGACGATGAAATACCCCACGTAGAGCTGGAGCAGCATGGGGGTGCCCCGGATGACCTCCACGATGGCGATGCAGAGCCAGTTCAGCGGCTTGAAGCGCACCGTGCGGCCCAGGTAAAGAAGCAGGCCCAGCACCGCGCCGAAGGCCACGGTAAGCAGGCTCAGAAGCAGGGTATAGCTGATGCCCTGTACCAGGAATACCTGCCAGTATTTCTGCATGATCTTGACAATGTTGCTGAAGAAATCCAAGGTAACGACCTCCGGTGCTCAGATTTGCGCTTCGGATAAGGATTCCCGCCGGGCCATAGCGGCCCGACGGGGATAAGCAGTCTTCTGGAGGGCTCAGTTTGCTACCTGGCCCTGATCGTCGTAGCCCACTTCGGCGGCGGTTTCGATGCCGGCGAGCTTCTTGGCCTCCTCATACCAGGGGCCGTAGAGACCGGCGGCGAGGGCCTTCGCCAGGATTTCGTTGACCTGCTTCGTCAGCTCGTCGTTGCCCTTTTTCAGAAGGATGACGTTGTTCTCGGCCTCCTCGGAGACCTCAAACTCAAAGCCTGTGAAGGCCAGGGCGTCGTTGTTGGCCAGAATGGCGTCGCCGTTGCCCTTTGCCACGGCCAGGGCGTCGATGTTGCCGTTCCGCAGCGCTTCCACGGCGGTGCCGATATCGGAGAATTCCTTGATGTTGACGCTGTCCGGCAGCTGCTCGTTGCAGAGATTCATCTGCAGGGAAGCGGTCTGCGCGCCGACGGTCTTGCCTGCGAAGTCCTCAGCCTTGGTCCACTTGCCCTCGTTTTCCTTGATGGTGATGATGGCCTGCTCGGTCTCGTTGTCCCCGGCGTAGTAATAATCGGAGAGGTTATAGTTCTCTGCCCGTTCCGCCGTGACGGAGAAGCCGGAGATGGACATATCCACGTTGCCGGTCTGCACGGCAGCCTGGCAGGCGTCGAAGCTCATGGGCTTGATCACCAGGGTGCGGCCCATCTCCTTGGCGATGTATTTGGCCAGCGTGACGTCGAAGCCGACGTACTGATCCTGCCCGGACTTGGAGGTATCCACGAATTCCATGGGGGCAAAGTCCGGAGAGATGGCGACGGTCAGGGTGGCGGCCTGCTTCTTTGCGCAGCCTGCGAAGCAGCACATGACCAGCAGAACAGCCAGCAGCAGAGCGATGATCTTCTTCATTTTCGTTTCCTTCTTCCTTGCGTTCTTGGATGATCGGCTCAGGATCGGACCTGAACGAAACACAGTATAAGCGAATAAATATGCAATGTCAAGGGGATAATGTGAATTATTTGCAGAATAATTGAATAGTCATTCACCTGGCCAGGGAATAGCCCCCGTCGATGGTGAGGACTGCGCCGGTCATGATATCGCTGGCGTCGGAGGCCAGATAAACTGCCAGGGCGCCGATCTCAATGGGCTCGCCGTAGCGGCCGTAGGGGATGCGCTCCGTCAGCATCTCCTCCACCTCCTTGGGGGCTTCGGAGGAGAGATTGGAATGGGTATAGCCGGGGGCGATGGCATTCACGTTGATGTGGTAGGGACCCCACTCCCAGGCCAGGCACTTGGTGAGCCGGTTCAGGCCCGCCTTGGCGACGTTATAGGGGGTGAAGGAGGGGATATTGCACATCTCGCCGCTGTTGGAGGTGACGTTGATCACCTTGCCCTTGCCCTGTTCCCGCATATGCTTGCCCACCAGATAGCAGAGCCGGAAGGCGCCGTTCAGGTCCACGTCGATGCAGCGGAACCATTCGTTGAGATCCTCGGGGTAATCCAGAACGCCGCCCATGGCGGCGACGCCGCCGTTGTTCACCAGGATATCGATCTTGCCGTAATCCGCCAGCACCGCGTCCACGGAGGCCTTGCAGTTGGCGTAATCGGTGATGTCCGTCCGGTAAAAGCGGGCTTTGCCCTCGTACTTGGCCAGCTTTTCCAGCGCCTCCGCGGCGCGTTTCTCGTTCCGGCAGAAGATCGCGATATTTGCGCCCTTCTGGGCCATCGCCTCGGAAATGCCGAAGCCGATGCCGGTGTCCCCGCCGGTGACGATGGCGGTGCGTCCCTTCAGGCAGAACGCAGTATCCATAGAGGTGATCATTTTGGGTCTCCCTTCATTGTGATTTAGTTGGTTGAATCAATACTAGCACGGTTTTTCGGAAAAGGCAATCCATCCGGAAAAAAGCAGTAGAAAAAGAGCGGGATATTTGCTATAATCCAGACGGACAGAATATATGCCGACGAATCCCCCGTCTGCGGGGGAGGAGCGGATCAGAATCAGGAGGTCTGCGCTATGCCGGATTATGCGGGTGTAAACGGACTGCGTGAGGAATTCAAGGTAGTGGGCAAGCCCAATCTGCCCGGTGTGCTCTCCTATGCGGTGGCCACCGGCGTTGCCAAATTCGGGGCGGACTATGTGAAGCCGGATATGCTCCATGCCAAATTCCTGCACAGTCCCTATGCCAACGCGAAGATCACGAAGCTGGATACGACCAGGGCCAGGGCCATTCCCGGAGTGGTGGACATCCTCACCTGGGAAGACCCGGATATCGCGAATTTTGTGGGCAATGGGGAGCACTGGGGATCCCCCCGCCCCTGGCTGGACAATATCGCGGATATGGAAGGCGCCGAGGTGGGCTGCATCGTGGTCTGCGAGACCGAGGATATCTGCGATGAAGCTCTGCGGGCTCTGGATATCGAATGGGAAGTCCTGCCCCATGTGGTGGACATCAAAAAGGGCGCCGAGCCGGACGCCTTTGCCATCTTCCCGGGCAACGCCACCCCCACCACCTTCGGACGCCGGGGGGGAGGCGGACCGGAGCTGCCCCCCAAGCAGGGGAACGTCTCCCATGCCGGTCTGGATGAGGGGGATGCGGAAAAGGCCATGGCGGAGAGCGAATTCACCCTGGAATTTGAGATGAATATGCCCTCCTACGGCTCCGTGATGCCCAATATCCCCGGATCCCTGGGCTGGTGGGAGGATGATCCCTACCACGGCGGCGGGCCCAGCCTCCATATCGAAGGCGCGGTGCGCAACCGGGAGCCCATCGCCCGGTCCTACCATATGCCCCTGGAGAAGACCATCCAGGAGGGGCTGTTCATGGGCGGAAGGTACTGCGACTGGGGCCTGCGCCGCAGCCAGGAGATCACCCCGCTGCTGGCCAAGCGCACCGGAAGGCCCGTGCGCTGCATGAACACCCGGGAGGAATCCTTCGATTTCCTCATGAATCAGCGTTTCTGCAAGGTGAAGGTCGGCTTCGACCATACGGGCCTCATCACCGCGATCATCGACCATTCCCTGGCGGACGGCGGCGTGCGGGGCAGTTCTTCCTTCGGCACCGCCGGCGACTTGACCTACGGTCCCTATTCCTCCATCAAATGCACCAACGTAAAGCAGCGGATGGATATCGTGGATTCCAACCGGGGCATGATGTACGTCTCCGGCCAGCACTGCCCCTTCAACTGGGATATCATCAGCATTGCGGAATACCTGGTGGCGGAAAAGCTGGGCATGGATCCCATCGACGTAGCCCATCTGAACCTCCACGGTCCCAAGGAAAAGAACGACCTGAACCCGGTGCCCTCCTTCGAGGCCTGCATTGAGGAAGGCCGGAAATTCATGAACTGGAACTGGCATAAGGACGGCGCGAAGCGTCTGCCGGACGGACGGCTTCATGGGGCAAGCTTCCGGTATCAGCAGTGCCCCCGCCATTCCGGCATGAACTATTCCGTCAAGCTGGAGCTGCGGGACGGCGTGGTGCATTTCCCCACCCAGGGACCCCACGTGGGCATCTACGGCGTGGAATGCAACGCCATGGTGGCGGCCGAGGAGCTGGGCCTGAAGTATGAGGATATCGCGGTGGATTTCGACTACCGCGAGGCTTTCACCCCCCAGGGCGGCGGATCCGACGGCGTCACCGCTTCCTCCTGGGTCACCAAGGAATGTGCCAACGACCTGAAGCGGCAGATCCTGGAGTCGGCTGTGCGGCAGGCGGATAATCCGCCCCCTCCCAGCATGTTCGATTTCGGCAGGCCGAAAAAGGAGAATCCCCTGAAGGGTCATAAACCCGAGGAGCTGGATATCGTGGACGGTATCGTCTGCCTGAAGAAGGACCATACCAAGGGCCTGCCCCTGAAGGAGGCCACCAGCGAGAATCTGTTTGCCACCTATACCGGCAAGCCGCCCCTCTCCGTGTGGAGCGTGGGCCCCGGCGCCCGGCAGATGGATGCCATGAACACCGCCTATTGCGAGGTCGCGGTGGACGAGGAAACCGGCGAGGTGGAGATCCTCCGCTTCGGCGTGGTGGCGGATCCGGGCAAGGTGATCCGGCTCACCTCCCTGGAAAGCCAGGTGGACCAGGTGATGTACATGAGCCAGGGCTGCCAGCTCCTGGAGGACTTCATTTACGACGAGCATACCGGCGTCCGGCTGAACACCAACATGATCGACTACCATAAGCCCACCATGGCGGACGTCCCCCCGGTGGAGAAGACCTTCCTGGAGACCCGGGCCAGCAACGGCGCGTACGGCGGCAGCGGCATCAGCCACAGCCTGGCCAATACCCACCTGGTCATCATGGCGATCCATAACGCCATCGGCGTATGGGTGGATCCCCCAGCGACTCCGGACAAGGTCCTCCAGGCTCTGGGCAAGGGCTGATCGGAATTTGCGTGTTTATTCGAATGATCCTGAGGCGCGGCCCTGCCGCGCCTCAGACTGTAGACAAGCCCGAAAATGGAACGAAAACGGGAAGGAAGATAGCGCG
>CAMVBX010000074.1 GCA_947165825.1 uncultured Clostridia bacterium | reverse complement strand
TCGTAGCGATCCATGCCCTCGTAAGCGCCGCCGTTTTCATTGATGGTGCCGTTGTCGGCGATGACGCGGATGACCTCCAGATTGTGCCGCAGGCCCACCTCAAAGTCGTTGGGGTCGTGGGCGGGAGTCATCTTGACGCAGCCGGTGCCGAAGTCCATCTCCACGTAGTCGTCCGCCACGATGGGGATTTCCCGGTTCATCAGAGGCAGGATGCAGGTCTTGCCCACCAGATGCTGATAGCGCGCGTCGTTGGGGTTCACGGCCACGCCGGTGTCGCCCATCATGGTCTCGGGCCGGGTGGTGGCCACCACCAGATAGCCGCTGCCGTCGGAGAGCGGATAGCGCATGTGCCACAGGTGGCCGGGCTTCTCCACGTATTCCACCTCGGCGTCGGACAGAGCGGTGGTGCAGTGGGGGCACCAGTTGATGATGCGGGAGCCCTTATAGATATAGCCCTTCTGGTACAGGTCGATAAAGACCTCCTTCACCGCCTTGGAACAGCCCTCGTCCATGGTAAAGCGGGAGCGCGACCAATCGCAGGAGTCGCCCATCTTTTTCTGCTGCTCCACGATGCGGTCGCCGTACTTTTCCTTCCACGCCCAAACGCGCTTGAGAAACTCCTCTCTTCCCAGATCGTAGCGGGTCAGGCCCTCCTTGCGGAGCTCCTCCTCCACCTTGATCTGGGTGGCGATGCCGGCGTGGTCCACGCCGGGGACCCACAGGGCGGCATAGCCCTGCATCCGCTTGAAGCGGATGAGGATGTCCTGCAAAGTGCAGTCCATGGCATGGCCCATGTGCAGCTGACCGGTGACGTTGGGAGGGGGCATGACGATGGTGAAGGGCTTCTTTTCGGGGTCGCGCTTCGTGGAGAAATACCCCCCGTCCAGCCACATCTGGTAAATGGAGCTCTCCACCGCTCTGGGATCATAGATTTTCGGCAGGTCTTTCATGGTAACACTCCTCTGCAAAGTAAACGCCCCGGGAACGCAATCTGCGTTCCCGGGGCGGAAGATATTCCGCGGTACCACCCGGATTTCTCGCTTCGCCGCTTCTACGGCTTTGCCCGGTAACGGGAGCACCCGTCGGCGCCTACGGCGGCAATGCCGCTTTCAGGCCGCAGCTCAGGGGTGACTTCCGCACGGTTCTGGAAAGGCTCGCAGCAGCCGCCTTCTCTCTGCACCGGCGCTTCGCGCGTACTGGTCCCCGTCACAGCCTTTTGGAGATTAACGGGAGTATATCGCTGAAACGCACAGTTGTCAAGGATTATTTCCCGCTTTACCTTTTCCTCCCCCATGCGGTATACTGAAAATTAAGCTGTATGGGGTAAACCGGAGGTGCGTCTGAATGTCTGCACTTCCCTATTGGAACCGCAACACCGCGTATTCCCCCTGGATAAAACGGCAGTTCCCGGGTTGCATCCAAATTTTGGACGCAGGCTGCGGGAGGCGGTGCGGCGGCTCCTGCCCGGGGCAAGGCTGCGGCGGGGGCTTTACTGGCGGTATCTGCTCTCCTGTGAAAAATGACCGGGCGCCCGGTTTTCTCCCGATTCTGCATTGACAGGCGCATGCGCCTATGTTAATATTTCCATACTTTGAACCGGAGGTAAGGGCAATGACGCTGTGGATGGATCGACAGCAGGGCGGACGCAGGTAGCGTCTGCCGCATCGCTCCTGCCCGGAAATCGTCAGTCTGCGGCATGGCTCAGGCCATGCCGTTTTTTTATCGGGGGTCTCGCTATGGATAAAGTGGAAAGCAAGAATTTCATCGAACAGTTCATCGAAGAGGATATGGCGCCCGGCGCCCGGTGCGATGGGGTGCAGATCCATACCCGGTTCCCGCCGGAGCCCAACGGGTACCTGCATATCGGCCATGCCAAGGCGCTCTGCATCGACTTCGGCTCCGCCGAGCGCTTCGGGGGCATCACCAACCTGCGGATGGACGATACCAATCCCGCCAAGGAGGACACGGAATACGTGGACGCCATCCAGGAGGATATCCACTGGCTGGGTTATGACTGGGGCGATCGGTTCTTCTACGGCTCCGATTACTTCCCCCAGACCTACGAATGCGCGGTAAACCTCATCAAGCAGGGCTTGGCCTATGTATGCGAGCTTTCCCCGGAGGAATTCAAGCAGAACCGGGGGGATATCGGCGTGCCCGCCGTCTCCCCCTATCGGGACCGTCCCATTGCGGAATCCCTGGATCTGTTCGAGCGGATGAAGAACGGGGAGTTTGCCGAGGGCAGCATGACGCTCCGGGCAAAGATCGACCTGAGCAGCGGCAACTTCAACATGCGGGATCCGGTGCTGTACCGCATCCGCTACGTGGAGCACCACCGTCAGGGGAACAAATGGTGCATCTATCCCATGTATGACTTCGCCCATCCCATCCAGGACGCCATCGAGGGCATCACCCATTCCCTCTGCTCTCTGGAATATGAGGAACACCGCCCCCTGTACGACTGGGTGGTGGAGCATGCGGGCATTCCCGGTCTGAAGCCCAGGCAGATTGAGTTCGCCCGTCTGGGCATCAACTATACCGTCATGAGCAAGCGCAAGCTGCGGAAGCTGGTGGAGGACGGAGTGGTCTCCGGTTGGGACGATCCCCGTATGCCCACCCTCTGCGGACTACGCCGCAGGGGCTATACCGCCGCCTCTATCCGGAATTTCTGCGAGCGGATCGGCGTGGCCAAGGTGGATTCCACCGTGGACTGGGCTTTCCTGGAGAGCTGCCTTCGGGAGGATCTGAACCAGTCCGCTCCCCGGGTAATGGCCGTTCTTCATCCGGTCCTGCTCACGGTGACCAATTATCCCGAGGGGCAGACCGAGGAAGTCAGCATTGAGAACAACCCCGTAAAGCCGGAAACCGGCTCCCGGAAGGTCAGCTTTTCCCGCCGTCTCTGGGTGGAGCGGGAGGACTTCGAGGAGGAACCGCCGAAGAAATTCAATCGCCTCTATCCGGGCAACGAGGTCCGGCTGAAGGGGGCCTACGTGGTCCGGTGCACCGGCTGCGTGAAGGATAAGGACGGGCACGTGGTGGAGATCCTCTGCGAGTACGATCCGGAATCCCGAGGCGGCGATCCGGCTGACGGCAGGAAGATCCGGGGCACCATCCATTGGGTGGACTGCGCCACTGCAGTGAACGGAGAAGTCCGGCTGTACGACTATCTTTTCCACGATCCCGATCCCGATGGCCCGGGCAAGGACTTCATGGAGTGTCTCAATCCCGGCAGCCTGATGATCCTGCGGGACTGCAAGCTGGAAGCCTGCCTGGCGGACTCCCCTGTTCCCGAAAAGGGTAAATCCTCCCCCGGGTATCAGTTCCTTCGTACCGGCTATTTCTGCACGGATCCGGACAGCCGTCCCGGTCATCCGGTGTTCAACCGGAGCGTCGCGCTGAAGGACAGCTACAAAAAGTAAAGATCATCGTCTGCGCCGGGCCGCCCCCATCAGGCGGCCCGGCGTTGCATTCAAATACATACCATGGTATTATATTTGCAGGAAAAAAAAGAGTGGAAAAGAGATGAGCACAGTATATGGAGCAGGAGAACCCGACCAAGCAGAAAAAAGCGCCGAGAAAAGTCACCAAACCCATCACCCTGGATAAGCTGGATTGGGGTACGGAAGAGACGTTGGAGGCGGAATACCGCAAAACCCGAAAGGAAAGGAAGGTCCTGCCGGATACCATCACCTCCCGGGAGCTGTACCGGGATATCACCCAGATTGCCTGGCCCTCTCTCTGCGAGCTGTTCCTCACCAGTCTGGTATCCATGGTGGATACCATGATGGTGGGCGGTCTGGGCCCCCATGCCATCAGCGCCGTCAGCCTGGCGAGTCAGCCGCGTTTCCTGTTCATGAATCTGATCATGGCCCTCAATACCGGCGCTACCGCCGTCATCTCCCGGGCCAGGGGCATGCAGGATCAGGAACGGGCCAATGCCATTTTGCGGCAGAACATGGTTTTCGTCACCATCATTGCAATTTTCAGTACGATCGTGGGCTTTACCCTTTCCGAGCCGCTGATCCGGTTCATGGCCAACGGCGGGCTTGACGACGATGTTGTCCGGGAAGGGGCCGTCTATCTGCGCATCCAGTTCTGCTTCTTCCCGGTATTGGCCTGGACAGCCGGGATCACCGCATGTATGAAGGGCACCGGTGAGGCAAAGCCCAGTCTGTTCTATAATTCCGCAGCCAACATGGTGAACATCTGCTTCAACTGGCTTCTCATCAACGGCAAGCTGGGCTTCCCCCGGATGGGAGTCGCCGGCGCCTCTCTGGCGACGGGTATCGGCCAATGCGTAGCGCTGATCATCGCCCTGTACTGCGTATTCAGCGGCCGGTATTACTGCAAGCTGGTCCTGAAACACTTCCTGCATTTCGATCCGGATATCATTCGGGGCATCGTGAAGGTGGGCGTACCAAGCCTCATCGAGCAGTTCATCATGCGCTTCGGCGTCATCATGTACACCCGCACCGTGGCCTCCCTGGGCAACCTGGAATTTGCCACTCACAATATCTGCATGAACATTCAGAGCATGTCCTTCATGATCGGCCAGGGCTTCGCCGTCTCCTCCACCGCGCTGGTGGGTCAGAGTCTGGGAAAGAAACGGCCGGATATGGCAGAGCATTACAGCCGGCGCTGCCGGAACATGGGCCTGGTTGCCTCGCTGTTCATCGCCCTGCTCTTTGTGGTCTTCCGCCGCTTCCTGGTGGGGCTGTACAATAAAGATGCCGAGATCCTGCGCATGGGCGCTTATGTGATGCTGATGGTCGCCCTCCTCCAGCCTTTCCAGGCCAACCAGTTCATTCTGGGCGGCTCCCTGCGGGGCGCCGGGGATACCCGCTTCACCGCCATGGTCATGCTCATTACCATCGTGGGGATCCGGACCACCGTAGCCTGGCTGATGGTGGACACCCTTCACCTGGGCCTCACCGGCGCCTGGATCGCCGTCTGCGCGGATCAGATCTGCCGGAGCTTCATCATTATGGGTCGGTACAACCAGGGCAAGTGGAAAAAGATCAAGCTTTGATCTCCCAAGATCGAAAAACGCGGGCAGGCCGGATGGCCTGCCCGCGCGTTCATTCTATCAGACGTCACGGCTTATTTTCCGTAAAACTCCGCATAGATGCCCCGGACTGCGGTTTCATAATCCGCCGCATCGATACCCAGGATGATGTTCAGCTCGCTGGATCCCTGGTCGATCATCCGGATATTGACTCCGGCAGCGGTGACGGCCCCCAGGATCCGGGCGGCTATACCCTTGTTCGCCACCATGCCGCAGCCCACCACGGCGATGAGGGCAAGCCCCTCCTCCAGCTTGACGGCATCCGGCTTCAGCCTCTGCTCCACCGCCTGCAGAATGGCCTCCCGATGCGGTGTGAAGAGGCTGTCGGAGACCACAACGGACATGGTATCGATCCCTGTGGGGCAATGCTCGAAGGGCACGCCCAGCTCGGCGAAGATATCCAGCAGCTTTGCTCCGAAGCCTACCTCAGCGTTCATCATGCTTTTTTCCACCAGGATGGCATCGAAGCCCTTCCTTCCGGCCACGCCGGTGACCGGCGCGGGAGTGACTCCCTCCGGCAGAGCCGGAACGATCAGGGTGCCCGGATCCTCGGGCCGGTTGGTATTGCGGATATTGATGGGGATATTCGCCTTGCGCACGGGAAACACCGCGTCCTCATGGAGGACGGAAGCGCCCATGTAGCTCAGCTCACGAAGCTCCCGATAGGTGATATAGTCAATGGGACGGGGATCCTTCACGATCCGGGGATCCGTAAACAGAACGCCGGACACGTCCGTCCAGTTCTCATACAGATCGGCTGCGGCGGCCCGGGCAACCAGGGATCCGCTCACGTCGGAACCGCCCCGGGAGAAGGTGACCACCCGGCCGCTTTCGTCCGCTCCGTAGAAACCGGGAACCACGGCCCGTTCTACCCCGGCCAGCGCTCTGGAGAGGAGCATCTGGGTGGTCTCGCTGTCAAAGCTGCCGTCCCGCGCGAAGCGGACGCAGGATGCGGCGTCCACAAAGGTCCAGCCCAGCCAGGCCGCCAGGAGGCGGGAATTCAGATACTCCCCCCGACTGGCCATATAATCCCGCTGCGGCGCGGTGCGAAGATGCTCCCGGATGGGACGCAGCTCGGCATCCACATCAAAGGCAACCCCCAGCTCCCGGGCAATCGCATCGAAGCGCTCCCGGATCTGCTCCAGAACCGGAGAATAATCCTCCCCCGCAGCGGCCAGGTCATAGCACCGGTACAGCAGATCCGTAACCTTGGTATCTCCGCTGTCCCGTTTCCCGGGGGCGGAGGCCACCACGAAGCGGCGGGCGGGATCGGCGGCCAGGATGGCTCCCACCTTCCGGAATTGGGCGGCGCTGGCCAGACTGCTGCCGCCGAACTTGGCTGTGATCGTTTTCATGTTCTCTTTTCCCTTCTGTTTATCCGGCAGGGCGAAATATGCCTGCATGAATATCCAATATTTTTGGAATATACCATTTCCCCGCCGGATTGTCAATCCTTTCTGCCGCCTCCCATGCTGACGGCTCCAGCCCCGGCAAAGCGTGCAGCGGGTGTCCATTCAACCTGTGATAGAATTTATTCGTTATTCTCGTTATTTACGAATCCCTCATCCGGGCGTATGATGATCCTGCGGACCGCAAATTTCACAAAAATCAGGTGATCGAAATGAATGCGTTAAAAATCGGCCGGTATATCCGCCATCTGCGGAAAGCCACCGGGATGACCCAGAAGGATCTTGCCGAAAAGCTGAATCTTTCTTTCCAGTCGGTTTCCAAATGGGAAACCGGCGAAGCGCTGCCGGATACGGCTATCCTCATCGACCTCTGCGAAGCCTTGGACACCACCGTCGACCTGCTGCTGCGGGGCGGCGTCCTGGCTGCGGGAGAATGTCGGCCCATGCGGGCGGAGGACGTGGTCAAGGGCTTCCGGTGCATGGAGGATATGGGAAAGTACTTCGGCGAGGACAGCACCTTCTTCACGGGCATGGTGGAAGGGATCAACGAAAAAATGAACATCGATCTGCTGGCCTATCTGAAGGACCCCAGGGCCCGGGAGGTCATGTACGCCGAGGTGCTGATCCAGGGGATCCTCTCCGGCCGCACCGTGGACCTGGAGGAGATCGGGCAGGTGATCCACAATGAGAAAATGTTGGAAACGATCCGGCGCTATCTCGCCAAAGCCGGTGAAGCGCCGAGGGGCGCTTCCGAAGACGTACAGCAATAAGCGCAGAATGAAGGGGCTGACGCCGATCCTGCCGCAGGACGCGCGTCAGCCCTTACTGCCTTACTGGGTCCCCAGAGCCGCCGCCTCCCGGTAGCTCTCGCAGCTCTCCACCGTATCCGGCGGGAAGAACTCATCCACCGGAAAGCTGATCCGGCGGAAGAGGGCGCAGGGATCGTCCTCCGTTCCCGCAGTGCATTCCTTTTCCGGCATGCAGTAATCGTAGGCCGGCATCAGGAGCTGGGTATCCCGCTCCAGCCGGATGATGCTGAACTGTCCCAGGGTGACATAGACCCGCCTGGGGGATCGGTTCAGGGTGATCCCCTCCGGGAACGCCGAAGCGATAAAGGCCGGGATCTCCCCCAACTCCTGCTCTCCGGGGCTCAGATCCTCTGCCAGATCCACCGTGCGGATGTTCAGCACAATGGGGTCCACCGCCTCCACCACCGCCGTGGGAAGCTCTGTCCGCTCCAGACCCGGTACAGCCCTTGAGGTGAAGACCTTCGCGCTTCCCTCGCTTCCGAAAAGCAGGACCCGCTTGTCAAAGACGCACAGGCCGCTGATGCTCTCCGTACCGCTGCCCAGGGTATACGCCTCTCCCTTGATGCGATAGAAGAAGCGCACGTCCACGGTGAAGTATCCCCGGTTGAAGGCCACTTCCTCCACATTCACTCCCGCGTATAGCAGTTCCGCCGACCTGGCCCTCACCCCGATGGCGTTGGCGATGGCCGCCTGCGAGACCGTTTCCGGGTACAAGCGCAGATCCTCCATGCAGTCTTTGTCCCGGCAGGAATCAAAGATCTTCCGTGTATGCACGCAAACGGCTTCACGCACGATTTCAGACCCGTCCAGGGGCCCCGGCGTTACTCTGTCCGCCATGAAACTACCTCCTGATCCTGGTTGGTTTCAATACAATCTATGTGTGATCCATATTTTTGTGCACCGGATTCTTTTCACCGGGGTACTTCTATGGTATAATCTCATCATATTAAGAGAAAAAGAGTCATGGAACCGTTCCGCTATGAGGTGTATTCATGGACAATGTAGGTTTTATTCGGGAAAAGCTGGATATCAAGCTGCTGGTCCTGTTCGTGCTGAGCCGGCTCACCCGTCCCGTTTCCATCCTTGCCCTGTCAGACCTGGTCCTGACGGAGAGCTCCGTCAACTATTTCGATTTCATTGACGCTCTCTCCTCTCTGGTGAAGTCCGAGCACGTGATGGAGCTGGACGAAGACCGGTATATCATCACCAGCAAGGGCGTCCGCAACCTGGCGGAGTTTGAAACCCGCATCCCTTACACGATCCGTCTGCGGGCGGGAAGCGCCGCGGAGCGCATGGCCCGGGTACTGCAGCGAAACGCCATGGTGAAGGTCAGCCATGAAATGCGGCCTGACGGCAGCGCCACGGTACACCTTGCCCTTTCGGACGGTCTCGGTCCCATCCTGCGCCTGGAGCTCCTGGCCGGGAGCGAGAAGCAGGCGGAAACCATGGAAAAGAGCTTTCATAAGAACGCAGAGGAGTTTTACGGCCGCATCGCCAATATGCTGCTGGACTGACCTCTGTTCCGCGCCTGTACCGGTTCGTCCGGTCCGGGCGTGTTTTTTTGTTTTCACAGTGTATCTTGACATATGCTTCCCGGGAGGATACCGGGGAGCGGGAAAGGAGAACCGCAAATGAGCAAGTTCAGGCTGAATCCCGGCACTCCCTTCAAGGGGGACATGTTCGGCGGGAATGCTCCCGCCGGCAGCATCCGCAACAATACGAATTCCAACACCCATAATCCCCCCCATCCGCCGGTCCTGTGCTCCAAGGTCCTGGCGGACGGCAGAGAGGACAGCTGGCTGGAGTACGTTCCCGCAGATCTTGACCCCGAAAGCAGGCCGCCGCTCATCATCTCCTGCCATGGCGGCGGAGCACAGGCGCAGATGCAGTTCGATGAGACCTCCTGGTGCTATATCGCGGAGCAGGAGGGTGCCGTTGCGGTATTCCCCAATGCGGGAGGTACCCGCAGAAGCTGGCTCACGGAGGACGGTCAGGAACCGAAACCCGGTGAGCGGCCCAGCATGCTGGACATTTTCACCGAGAATCCCGACGGTCGGGCGGCGGAGTCCGCTCATCATATCCAGTTCCTGAAAGCCCTGATTCAGGAGATGAAGGCCAAATACCACATCGACGAGGGACGGGTGTATCTCCAGGGCATGTCGATGGGCGATATTATGACCATGATGTTCGCCCGGGTATGCGGAAACCTTCTGGCGGGGATCGACAGCACCGCCGGCCCCTCTCCCCAGGTCGCCCTTTTCGACGAAGCCGGAAACCTCAAGGGATTCAACTGTCCGGTCCCGGTGTACCAGTCCCGGGGGGAACTGGATACCATTGTGGTCGGACCCGTGGCCGGAAAGGAGACTACCACCCGCCAGGACGTGAATGCGGTAAACCGGAATTTCTGGCTGAAGGTGAATGAATGCGATACTCTTCCCCGCCTCTCCATCCTGGACGTGAACAACTTCGCGTTCTACACCGGCAAAAAGGCCAATCTGGTGTTCCGGGACGTAAAGCACAGAGCCCACGGTCAGACCCTGGACGACGCATACTGGGCCTGGCATACCCTGTTCAAGGGCACCCGCCGGAATCCGGACGGCAGCATCACCTGCATGGATACGGATTACTCCGTCCGGGGAGACGTGGATGCCGCCGCCCTTTGCGACGGCTGCGGCTACGCTTATATCAATAACAGCCGGGTGAAGCTGGAAGCCCCTGCTTTCATCGAGCCTCTGTGCAACTTCGATTTCGCTTCCCGAAGCCTTCAGACCTATAAGGAAGAGCTCTATGTTCCGGTGAGCTTTCTGACCCAGTATTTCGATATTCCCGTGGATTACGCCCCTGACCGGCGCAGCGCCGTTCTCCACTGCCCGGAAGGCGACTGCGAGATCGCGGAAGCCAGCATCGCGACCCTGTGGGACGGGTTCCTGCGTTCCATGTTCATGCCCACCATTCTGAAAGACGGCGTTCTTTTCGTTGCGGTGCGGTGGTTTGCCGAGGTCATCTTCGGCATGCACGTGACCCAGTGCGACGGCGCGCTGTATATCTCCGATCATCACGGGGAAATGAGCAAAGATATGGCATACATCATCCGGGATATCCTCTCCTGATTCGGAGGGAAAGCAAATCGCCCCGAAGGCTGATGCCTTCGGGGCGATTCAGCGTGTCGACAAAGTCTTGTCGCCCCGCTGAAGCAAGTTTTTCGAACA
>CAMVBX010000073.1 GCA_947165825.1 uncultured Clostridia bacterium | reverse complement strand
TCACGCCGTCGTTGGTGATGAGGGGAGAGCCGTACTTCTTCTCCAGGACCACGTTCCGGCCCTTGGGGCCCAGGGTAATCTTAACGGTATCGGCAAGATGATCGACGCCGCGCTCCAGAGCGCGCCGGGCGTCCTCGCCGTAAGTCAGCTTTTTCGCCATTGTTCTTTACCTCCTGTTAGTCTTCCACTACGGCCAGAATATCGTTCTGCCGCACGATGGTGTATTCCACGCCGTCCACCTTGACCTGGGTGCCGCTGTACTTGCCGGTGATGACCTTATCGCCGACTTCCACGGTCATCTCGACTTCGTTGCCGTCCACCAGGCCGCCGGGGCCGACTGCGATGACTTCAAAGATCTGGGGCTTCTCCTGGGCGGCGCTGGTGAGGATGATGCCGGCCTTGGTGGTCTCCTCGGCGTCCACCTGCTTCACGATCACGCGATCGGACAAAGGAATGAGCTTCATGGTATAACCCTCCAATATGCGTAAAATGCGCTTTTGTTTTTTGGTATTAGCACTCATGCACTCTGAGTGCTAACGCCATATATAATAACCCAAGTATACCTATAGTGCAAGCACAAAATAGAGAAAAAACGGAGAAAATTCCAAAAATTCTTTGTTGAATTTTGAATTGGCACAGAAAATCAAGCGAGAACGACGAATTGCTCCGGATTTCTCACGATATCTCCGGTTCCATTCTAAAAATACATATACAGCTGGCAGGAGATCGAGCCATTGTACAGCTTCCGGCGCTTCGCCGCCTTCCTTCCGAAGCTCTTCTCAAAATCCAGGCTGGAGGTGAGAATGTAGAACCGCCAGTCCTTCTCCCCCCGCCAGGCCCGGCCCATGCCCCGGTACAGGGCTTCCGCCTGGGCGGCGTCCAGGAGCCGGTCTCCGTAGGGCGGGTTGGTCAGCAGGATTCCGGGCCCCTCCGGCAGCGCCCGTTCCAGGGCGTCCGCCCGGAAGAAGGTGATGTCCTCCGCCACTCCGGCCAGCTCGGCGTTGTGTCTGGCGATCTCCAGGGCGGCGGGGTCGATATCCCCGGCGAAGATCCGGTAGGGTCCGGGGTACTCCCGGCTGCGGGCGGCCTCCCGCTCCTCCTGCCAGAGCTTTTCCGGAAGGGATACCCATTTCTCCGCGATAAAGCTCCGGTTCAGACCGGGGGCTTTGTTCCGGGCGGCCAGGGCGGCTTCGATGGCGATGGTACCGGAGCCGCAGAAGGGATCCAGCACCGTCTCCTTCCCCTTATAGCGGCTTAGCTTCACCATGGCCGCCGCCAGGGTCTCCCGCAGGGGGGCCAGGTTGGAATTCTGCCGCCAACCCCGTTTATGGAGGCTGACGCCGCTGGTATCCAGATACAGGGAGGCCCGATCCTTCATCAGGGAGAAACGGATGGGGCAGATGCTTCCGGTCTCCGGCAGCTGCTCCGCCCGGTAGACCTTCCCCAGCCGGGTAGCCACCGCCTTCTTGACGATCCGCTGGCAGTCCGGGATGGACTTCAGGGCACTGTCCAGACTGGAGCCTTTTACCGGGAACTGCGCCCGGTAGTCGATGAGCTTCTCCCATTCCAGGGCCCTTGTCCCCTCAAAGAGGGCGTCGAAGGTGGGGGCGGGAAATTCCCCCAGCAGGACGTAGACCCGTTCCCCGGTGCGGAGGGACAGGTTTGCCCGCACCAGGTCCCGCTCGTCGCCGTCGAAGAGGACCCGCCCGGTTTCGCTGCGCACGTTCCGGCAGCCCATGTATTTCAGTTCGTCCGCCGCCAGTCCCTCCAACCCGAAGAGACAGGGGACGCAGAGGGTGAGTTCCATGTTCAGCGGCCTCCCTTCGCCGTATAGCTGTGCCAGTTCTCCATCTGCCGGTGCCCGGTGACCGTGAGTCCCGCCGATTCCAGCGCGGCCCGGACCTCCTCCTGCCGTCCGTCGATGATGCCGGAGCAGATGAGACTGCCCCCGGGTTCCAGCCACCGGGCGGCATCCCGGCTCAGGGCGATGATCACGTCCGCCACGATGTTCAAAAAGATCAGCGGATACCGCCGGACGCCGATACGGCTGCGCAGGGCGTAATCCGAAAGGGCGTCCCCCGCCAGCACCGCCAGCCGGGTCTCCACGCCGTTCAGCGCGGCGTTCATCCGGGCGATATCCGGAGCCTTGGGGTCGATATCACAGCCCAGAGCGGCCTTCGCCCCCAGCACCAGGGCGGCGATGGAGAGAATGCCGCTGCCGCAGCCCAGATCCAGCACCGCCTCCGCGGCGGGGGCGATCCCCTCCGCCGCCTCCAGGCACATGCGGGTGCTGGGGTGGGCGCCGGTGCCGAAAATGAGCCCGGGATTCAGCCGCAGAGGCAGTCGGCCTCCGGCCTCCGGCACGGCCTCCCACTCCGGGACGATCAGGAGCTTCTCCCCCACGGCGATGGGGCGGTAATACTGCTTCCAGTTGTTCTCCCAGTCCTCGTCCCGGAGAGAGGCGGTAACGGGGGAGGGGTAGCCCGCCTTCTCCAGCGCCTCCCGCAGCGTCAGCAGGGTCTTCCGGCCCTCTTCATCCTCCGGCAGGTAGAACTTCACCCGGCAGACCCCCCGGCGGGAGGCAATGAAGTCCTCGTCGATATAATCCCAGTACTGGGTATCCTTTTCCATGAATTCCTGCAGGTCCGCCTCGTCCTCCACCACCAGGCCCGAGACCCCCAGATCCTCCAGAAAGACGCAGAGCTTTTCCGTTCCCCGGTCTCCCGCCTCCACGCATACCTCCAGCCAGCGCATGATCCCAGTCCTCCTCAGTCTACCCGATTCCGCCGCTCTCCCGCCAGGAAGGCGGCGATATTCTCTCCGATCTCCCGGATGCACCGCTGCCGGGTCTCCATGCCGCCCCAGGCCATGTGGGGGGTGAAGCACACGTCCTCCCGCTCCCGGATGGCATAGAAGGGGTGGGTCTCCGGGAAGGGCTCGATGCTGTACACGTCGATCCCCAGGCCTCCCAGCCTGCCTGCGGTAAGGGCCTCCGCCAGGGCGGCCTCATCCGCCACGGCCCCCCGGGCTGCGTTGATGAAGAGGCAGGACGGTTTACATAAACCGATCAACTCCCGGCTGAAAAGCCCTCGGGTGCCGTCGTTCAGGGGGAGATGGACGGAGAGAATATCCGACTGCCTGCACAGCTCCTCCAGGGGCACGAAGGGATCCTCCGGCCCGGGATGAGCCCGCCAGCAGAGGACGCGGCAGCCCAGGACCCGGGCGATCTCCGCCACCCGGCGGCCGATGCGGCCATAGCCCGCGATCCCCCAGGTCATGCCCCGAAGCTCGTGATATACGGGGGAGAGGATATTGGCGGTGGTCCCCCGGCTGTAGCGGCCGGTGCGCACGGCGGCGGTATAAGCCCCCAGGTGCTCCGTCAGGTACAGGGCCATGGCGGCGGTGAGCTGGGCGACGCTGTCCGTAGAATATCCCGCCACGTTGCACACGGCGATGCCCTTCTCCCGGCACCAGGGGACGTCGATGTTGTCATACCCCGTGGCGGCGATGCAGATGAGCTTCAGACTGCGGTTTCCCGCCAGGTTCTGCGGTCCCAGACGCAGCTTGTTCACCAGGGCCACGTCCGCCTCCCGCAGCCGCTCCGGGATCTCCTCCGGCGCGGTGGCGGCATGGTATTCCGTTTCTCCCAGGGCTTTCAGCGGGCTCAGGTCCAGTCCCGGCCCCAGGGTATCTCCGTCCAGGATCACGATCCGCATGGGAATTCCTCCAGTCTGTATGTTTGAATCATCCGGATTCGGGCCGGCGTCGGCCCGCGGATTTCGCGTTTTCCTTCTGCTTTTTCGTCCGGTCGGGCTTGTTTTCGACAGGTTTTTCCTTCCCGTTCCGGTATGATGGACGCCTGCCGGGATCCCTCAGGGGGAATAGGCGCGGATGAGCTCCAGGATATCCGTTTCATAGAGATTCCCGCCCAGCACATCCCCGTTGGGGCCGATGGAGACGGTTCGGAGATCCTCCGGGTCCTCGTCGTAGGGAGAGGAGACCTCCATGGTCTCCGGAAAGTAATCCCGCAGGGACTTCCGCGCGTTTCCCATGGGGAAGATCACGTTGCCGGAGTTCCGGGGGATCCCCAGAGGGTCAAAGGCCCGGAGGATTTCCCGGGTGCGGTCGTTGTAGGGGTTCCGGTCCTCCGGGCTGACCAGCCATGCGGGCTGCAGACGGATGGGGATCCCGGAGTCTGCGGCGCACCGGGCAAAGAACAGAACCGGTTCCAGAGGAATGGTCTCCTGGTGAAACGCATCCGCAGACAGAAGCAGATCGTTGACCCCGCTCTCCCTCAGCGCCAGGGTGACCGCCCGGATCCGTTCCCGGTCCTTCGAAAAATACCCGTTGGTGATCAGCTGCCGTACGGGGATCCCCAGGTCCGTCGCTTCCCTGTGGATCCGGCAGACGACCTCCGGATACAGAAGCGACTCTCCCCCGAAGGTCATCAGGGAGGCGATCCGGTAATGGGCGCAGATCTTCCGCACCGCCTCCGCCGCAGCCTCGGCGTCGATGTGCTCCGCGAAGCGGTCGTGCTCACCCTCCGAGCAGTGGATGCAGCTTCCCGTGCAGGCCATCGTAACCACGAATTCGATCCGTTCCAGATTCTGCAGATACCGGTTCACGCGCAGGCCTCCTTCTGTCCGTATGCCCATAATCTATCATCCGCCCGGGCGGTTTGCAAGACCTGGGCGGGAAGGAACGGCTCCGGTTTCCCGCAGACGCCCCGAAAAGCCCGGGCAGCCGGGCGGGGCGGGCCTCCCGCCGCTCCCCGGGAGAAGGGATGCGGGCAGGCAAACCTTGACGGATAGACGGCCGCATGGTAAATTATTTAGATACAGAATACTATGCCGGATCCGTTCCGGCTTTCGGGGGGCCGACCATGGAAAACACGGAAACCAAAAAAGCGACCATCTGGACCAGAGGGTATATCTGCGCCCTGCTGGCGAACGTCTGTCTTTGCTTTTCCCAGCACTGCGTGAACAGTCTCCTCTCCACCTATGCCACCTTCCTGGGGGCCAGCGCCGTGCTGGTGGGCACCATTTCCGGGCTGTATTTCGGCGTGGCCTGCGCCGCCAGGCCCATTTCCGGCCCCACCATCACCATGGTGAACAAGCGGAAGCTCATGATCTGGGTCTATGCCGCGGGGGTGGTCACCAACCTGATCTACGCCGTGGCGGGAAATGTGGCCGTGTTCATCCTGGCCCGGATCATCCATGGGCTGCAGTTCGCCTTCGTGGGCTCCCTGGGCCTCACCATCGCCAGCGACAGCGTCCCCCGGGAAAAGCTGGGCTCCGCCGTCGGTCTCTACGGCGCGGGGGCGGCTCTGGCCATGGCTCTGGGTCCCGGCCTGGGCATCGGCCTGCGGGACTGGGCGGTGGCGCGATGGGATGAAGCCGCGGGCTATACCGCCGTTTTCCTTCTGGCCGCGCTCTTCATGTTCCTGGCGATCATCCCCACCCTGCTCATGCCGGATCCGGGTCGGCCGGAGCGTAGCGCCCTGGGGGCCTGGTACAAGAACATCGTGGCGAAGGAGGCCCTGCTGCCCACGGTGATGATGGGCCTCGTCAGCATGTCCAGCACCATGTTCAACGTATACATGGTGCCCTATGCCAAGACCCTGGGCATTCCCAATATCGCCATTTTCTTCACGGTATACGCCTTCGTTCTCCTGGCCGCCCGCCCCTTCTTCGGGAAGCTGGCGGACCGGGTCTCCATGGAAAAGGTGCTGATCCCCAGTCTGATCATTTTTGCCCTGAGCTATGTGGTCGTAGCCATGGGCCGCGGCCTGGGCATGATGCTCCTGGGCGCGGTACTGGCCGCCATCGGCTTCGGGGCGGCCAATCCCTCCATCCAGACCCTGTGCATCCGCTCCGTGGAGCCGGAGCGCCGGGGCGTTGCCAGCAATACCCAGTTTTTTGGCATGGATCTGGGCTATTTCATCGGTCCGCTCATCGGCGGCATGATCCTGAACGTCAGGCCCGATGATTATTCCGCCATGTATCTCTGCACCGGGGTCATCCCCCAGGCCCTCTGCCTGCTGCTCTTCGTCGTCACCTGGGGCAGCCTGCGCAAACGGCTGCACTGAGGAGGGCCGGATCATGCGCATGCGGAAAAAGCCCAACCTGGTCCCCAGGATGGAAAAGGCTTCGGCGGTGCTGGAGCCAGAGCCGGAGAAGCTGCGGGGCCGCTGGCTCGCTTCCTTCCCCCGGTGCAGTCGTCTGTACCTGGAGCTGGGCTGCGGGAAGGGAAGCTTCACCTGCGCTTCGGCCCAGGCGGAGCCGGAAGCCCTGTTCGCGGCGGTGGAGCGGGTGCCGGACGCCATGGTGGTGGCCATGGAGCGAGCCTGCGAAATGGAACTGGGGAACGTCCGCTTCCTGGATGCGGACGCCGCCCGCCTGCCGGAGCTCTTTGCCCCGGGGGAGGCGGACCGGATCTACATCAATTTCTGCGATCCCTGGCCGAAGAAGAAGCAGTTCAAGCGGCGGCTCACCGCTCCGGGCTTCCTGGCCCTGTACCGGCAGATCCTGAAGCCGGAGGGGGAGATCCGGTTCAAGACGGACAACCGGGAGCTGTTCGACTGGTCCGAGGAACAGCTTCTGGCCTGCGGCTGGCAGGTATCGGATGTTACCCGTGATCTCCACGCGAACGGTCCCGTGGGGATCATGACGGATTATGAAAAGAAATTCTACGGCGAGGGAAAGCCCATCTGCCGGCTGACAGCGAGGGTGAAATGAGACTCATCTCCTGGAACGTGAACGGCCTGCGGGCCTGCATGAACAAGGGGTTCATGGACTTTTTCCGGGGCCTGGATCCGGATATCCTCTGCCTGCAGGAGACCAAGCTCCAGGCGGGACAGATCGAAGTGGATACCCCCGGCCATCATCAGTATTGGAACTATGCGGTGAAGAAAGGCTACTCCGGCACCGCCGTCTTTACCAAAGAGGAGCCCCTTTCCGTCCGCCTGGGCATGGATATTCCCCGGCACGACGAGGAGGGACGGGTCATTACCCTGGAATTCCCGGCGTTCTGGCTGGTGACGGTGTACACCCCCAACGCCCAGGACGGGCTGAGACGGCTGGATTACCGCATGGACTGGGAGGACTGCTTCCGGGATTACCTCACGGGATTGGACGGGGAAAAGCCCGTGGTGGTATGCGGGGATCTGAACGTGGCCCATGAGCCCATCGACCTGGCGAATCCCGAAACGAATCGCATGAATCCCGGCTTCTCCGACGAGGAGCGGGGGAAGATGACAAAGCTCCTGGCCAGCGGCTTCACGGATACCTTCCGGGCGCTGCATCCGGAGCTGTCCGGCGCCTATTCCTGGTGGTCCTACCGCGCCCGGGCCAGGGAGCGGAACGTGGGTTGGCGCATCGACTATTTCCTTGCCTCCGACCGGCTGCGGGGGAACATCGACAAGGCGTTTATCTGCAGCGAGATCACCGGCTCCGACCACTGCCCGGTGGGACTGGATCTGGTATGGTGACCATCGGCGGTCTGCCGCTGCCGGGAAGGCTCCTGCTGGCGCCCATGGCGGGGGTGACGGATCTGGCCTTCCGCACCGTCTGCCGGGAGCAGGGCGCCGCGGCGGCGGTGAGCGAGATGGTCTCCGCCCAGGCTTTGGTGTATCAGGACGGAAAGACCAGAGCGCTGCTCCGGCGGGAGAGCGTCCCCGGCCTCTACGGGGTGCAGCTCTTCGGCAAGGATCCGGAGGTCATCGCCCGGGCGGTGCCCAAGGCCCGGGAACTCAGCCGCTGCGACTGGATCGATCTGAATATGGGCTGTCCCACAGGGAAGATCGTGCGGAATGGGGAGGGCTGCGCTCTCATGCGGGATCTGCCCCTGGCGGGGCGGATCATTGCGGCGGCGGTGAAGGCTGCCGACGTGCCCGTTACCGTCAAATTCCGCAAGGGCTGGGACAGCGGCAGCGTCTGCGCCCCGGAGCTGGCCCGCATCGCCCGGGAGGAGGGGGCCGCCGCCGTGTGCGTCCACGGCCGCACCCGGGCCCAGATGTACTCCGGCCGGGCGGACTGGGACGTGATCCGGGAAGTGAAGCGGACGGTGGACATTCCCGTGATCGCCAACGGGGACGTTTTCGAACCGGAGGACGCGGCGCATATCCTTCGGTATACCGGAGCGGACCTGGCCATGGTCGGCCGGGGAGCCATGGGGAACCCCTGGCTGTTCTCCCGGGGAAGCGCCGCCCTGGCGGGGGAGGAGATCCCGCCCATGCCCGGGGTGAAGGAGAGGATGGCCGTCGCCCGGCGGCAGTTCCTTCTGGCCATGGAGGACAAGGGCGAAAAAATCGCCTGTCTGGAAGCAAGGAAGTATCTCAGCTGGTATCTCCGGGGGGTGCCCTATGCGGCCTACGCCCGGGAGAAGATCAGCCGGGTGACTGTCCCGGAGGACGTGGAGGCGGTCATCGCCCTCATCTGCCGGGAACTGAAATGATTCCACTCGGACCCGCTGCGCTGAGCTCCGAGTGGAGAAGGTTTACATCGCCGCTGCGCGCGCGAACTCTGCGAGGCGTTTTTGGCTTTTGCCTATCATTTAGAATGATTGAGGTCTGACAGTGACACGAGAAGAGGAAGCCCGGCTGGTCCGGGAGATCCGCGCAGGCGACGGGGACGCCTTCGAGACCCTGGTCCGGGAAAACCAGACCAGGGTGTACAACCTTGCCCTGCGCATGACCGGCAGCGAGGAGGATGCCCAGGATATTGCCCAGGAGACCTTCCTGAAGGCCTGGCGCACCATGGGAAAATACCGGGGCGAATGCAGCCTGGGAAGCTGGCTTTACCGCATCGCCTCCAATCTGAGCATCGACCTTCTGCGGAAGAACAAGCGGCAGCAGAGGGAGAAGATCGTCTCCCTGGAGGATAACGGCGAGGATGGAAGAACTCTGGAGCTGCCGGACCTGCGGGAGGAACCCCAGACCATCCTGGAGCGGGAGGAGAACCGCCGGGCGGTGTGGGCGTGCCTGGAAAAGCTTCCGGAGGAGCAGAGGCTCATCCTGGTCCTCCGGGACGTGAACGGCCTGAGTTACGAGGAGATCGAGGCGTCCATGGGACTGGAAATGGGAACGGTAAAGTCCCGCATCTTCCGGGCAAGAGAAAAACTGGCGAATCTCTTGCTGGATCGGGGAACATTTGACCTTGTCCCTTCGTCCAACAGTTGGAAAAAGGGAAGAAGGGGGTGAGTCAGGAGGGGGTGAGTCAGGTGGCCGAATGCAGAGAATGGATGGAACAGATCAGCGCGTCCCTGGACGGGGAACTGAGCCCGGAGGAGGAACAGGCGCTGGAAGAACATCTGGCGGAGTGCAGGGATTGTCGGACCGCTATGGCTCTGCTCCGGAGCATGGCGAAGGTCATGCGGGAGGATACGGTCCAACCGCCGGAGAAGCTGGCGGAGGGGACCCGCTATCTGTTTGAACAGGAGAAGAAAGACCGGGGATTCCGTTGGAAACGCTGGCGCTTCACCGCCATTGCCGCGGTGATCTGCCTGGCACTCTTCGGCGTGATCAAGCTGGCGCCCTGGAGCGCGGGGGGCGGGTCCGCGGCGCCCATGGCCGCCGGCGTCCGGGCGGAAAGCGACGTGAAGGTATCCGCCCCCGCGGCGCCTGCGTCGGCGTTGAACGAAATGAAGTATATGGCGGGCGGCACTGCCGCCGCGCCCCAGGCGCCGGAGGAGCCGGCCCCCGGTCCGGAGACCGAGGTCTGTGTGGATAACACCGCCGAGGCAGCGGAGGCTGAGCCGACGGAACAGATGTCCGGCCTGCGATCCGCGGCTCCCGCGGCGGACGCAGGGGAAACGGATACGGCGGACGGCCTTCCCGGCGCCAGCGCCCAGGACCTGTGGGCGAACGGCACCATCTACTCGGCGGAATCCCTTCCCGGCTACGTGATCTATTCCCAGCTGGAGGGGGCGGACAGTTATTACAGCGTCTGCTTCGTCTACGGTCCGGTGCCGGAGACCATCCGGACGAACCGGGAATGCACGCCGCTGGAATCTCCGGAGGGACAGGAACGCTGGCTGGTCCCCCATTCCGTCTGCGTGAACGAGGGACTGCTGGAACAGTTCAGCGAGGTATATTACGGGGATCTTCTGTCCCAGCAGGGGCTGGTGATCGGGATCCTGGATATGGAGGAAGATCAATGGCAGCCATAACGGAAGAAGAGGCAAGATACAGACTGTTCGACCAGGGCTTTGACTGTGCCCAGACCGTGTTCAGCGCCTTTGCGGAGGAACTGGACCTGGACGAGGAGACGGCACTGAAGATCGCCGCGGGTTTCGGCGGCGGCATGCACCAGGGGGATATGTGCGGCTGCGTCACCGGCGGCCTCATGGCCCTTGGCCTGAAATACGGCTGGTGCGAGGAGGGGGACGCCGTGGGAAAGGATTTCATGAACCGGAAGGCACAGGAGTATGAGCGGCGTTTCCGGGAGAGACTGGGCGGTCTCCGCTGCCGTGAGCTTCTGGAGGCGGACGTCTCCACCCAGGAGGGGAAAATGCTCGCCGCCGAGCGCATCCCCGCCCGCTGCCCTGGCTTTGCCGCCGCGGCGACGGAGATCCTGGAGGAACTGCTGGAAGACTGAACGGGAAACAGGCACCGGGGGAACAGCGCACGCTGTTCCCCCGGTCAGACTGTAGATAAACCGAAAATGGAACGAAAACGGGAAGGAAGATAGCGCGAAAGAAACCCAGGAGGG
>CAMVBX010000072.1 GCA_947165825.1 uncultured Clostridia bacterium | reverse complement strand
TCCTCGATGATTGGCGCGTTCACCCGGCTGCTGGGGTGGGTATGGCAGCCCGCCTTTTCGATCTTGTTCACCCGATGCCCGGTCTCGATCCCGAAATAGTCCGAAATCAGCGCCGTATCCCGGGTGCCGAAGGCCACGGTAAAGGCCCCGGTCTTCAGGATGTTCTCCGTCGTTTTATGCTCCCCCAGGATCAGGGTGATCTCCGTCCAGTCGGACTGCACGCCCCAGGCGGCGTTCATGGCGTTGGGTACGCCGTTTTCGTCGTAGCTGCCGATGATGAAAACGCCCTCGGGCAGGATCACGGCATTCTTCGCGGTCAGTTCCATAGCTGTCCCTCCTCACGGATTTTTCGAAACCAGCATACACGCTTTCCCTGCGCTTCGCAAGTCCGTTACGGGACGAACGCCTCTATCCCCTCCTGCAGGGCCAGCCGCTTCATCGTCTCTCCGATCCGGTCTGCGGCTTCCGGTTCCAGGGCAGAGAGGTCCGTTTCCCACCGGCCTGCTCCGGCTGCCAGGCTGCGGGCCATAACCACAAGCCATTTTTGTTCTTCCGTGAGGGTATTCGGGTTTTTCCGCAGCGTTTCCTTCGGCAAGCCCACCAGCTCCGCGGCCCGCAGGGCTGCGGCCCCATCCTTTGCCGCGCAGCGGATATTCTCCCATACCGTGGCAAAGGGCAGCCATACCGGAGCTGCAGGGAGGATCGCCAGGGTATCCGGATCCGCATCCGCAGCCTCCGGATCGGGCGAAAGTACCCCCAGATCCCGGATAGTACCGGAGGCCGGGATTTGTTCCGCCCCGGTCGATTTGCTTTTCGGACGGTCTCTCCTCCCCCCGCGATTCCTTGACGCCTGTCTTGCGGCGGTCCGCAGCTCCTTCATGGCGGCAGAGGCTATGCTCCCGGCATCCCGGGATACTTCCTTAGCCGGAGCGTAGCGCACGATGTTGTATTCCTCCGCCAAAGCCCGGATCGGCTCGCTCCCGTACGCCGCGCCCACCTCGGTGGGGGTCATGGCCGGATTCAGCTTCACCCCTATCGGACTGCGGACCAGCTCCCGGTAAACATAGCGGATACGCATCCGGTCGCCCGGAAGATCCGCAAGCCTGATCCGTTTCCTTCGTGCCTTGCGGATACGGGTGATCACGCTTTCTATTGCCGGATCCGTCAATGACTTCCAGGGGCGTATCTTTTCCACCTCGTCCACATAGGGTACGTCCTGTCCGCTTTCTCGGAACAGGCGTTTCAGCCGTTCCCCCAGCTTCCGCAGACTGAACCCGGTCTTTCCGCCTTTGCGCCACAGATACAGCAGTGCAACGATCAACAGGGTGGCGACAACGACCCAGCCATATCTCAGTGCCGGGGGAATGCCCTCCTCGGGTACACCCTCCTCCGGTTCCGGCTCCGGCGTTGGACTGGGGGATGGGCTTGGGCTGGGAGCAGGGGTCTCGGCCGGCAGCTGGTCCGCCTTCTCACGCAGCCTCGCCGCCGCGCTGCTTGTCAATTCCTTTGTTCCGGATACCGCGGTTTCCCAAAGCCGATCGGCGCCACCCTGCAAAAACGGAACGGCAGCCAAGCCCAGGGAAAGGCCCAGAAACAGCGTGATGAGCAGCCAGTTTTTCCAGCGGATACCCCTGGGATAGGGCATGGGGACTTCTCCAGGGGCGTTATGCAGTCCCGCTTCCATTCCCTCCTGGTGCATATCCAGCAGCCAGATCACCATGACCAGCACCGCGCAGAGTCCCGGGAAAGTTGAGGCCTTCCCCTGCCAACTCAGGATCGCGCAGGTCAGCAGGGAGAAGCCCGCTGCCGGGAGGCCAAGGGCGGAGGGCCAGGCTTCGTTTCGGCTCCACCCAAGAATAAACAGCAAAACAGCATCGATCACCAGGAGTCCCGTTTCCGCGGAAAGCGCAAGGGGCGCGCCCAAAAACAGCACCTGCAGGCAGACGGACGCGGCACACGCTGGGAGAAACAGCAGCCATCCGCGCTTTTTTCCGGGAAAGACACTCCCCACCACATAGCTAATCAGCAATGGGAGAAAACCAACAAGTGTCGGTCTTTCCCCCAGACCGATCCCCTCTGCCAGGAATTCATGGGAAATGACCGCCAGCATCATACATAGACACAAACGGAGAACCCACAGCAGGATGCGCCTCATTGCTTTCCAGCCTTTCTCTGTGACCGAACCGCCAGGTCATGGATGTCCTGCCCCAAAAGCAGCAGGACCAGCAGGACCAGCCCACCGCTCATGACAAGGCTGGCAAGACCCGGGACCAGGATCAGAGTCCCCATGGGCAGGCCCTGTTCGGAAACCTGCATGAATGCAGACCACTTCTCCCGAAACCAGGCCGCTTCCGTGCCCAGGTACAGGAACGCCCCCGCCGTCCCTGCTGCCGCAGCCGACCAAAGGAGGACGAGGGACGGGATCATCGTCCGGGCGGCCAGCCTTCTTTTCGGGACGCCCGCCAACCGCAGGACGGTGCATTTGCGTTTCACCGTCAGGAGCAGGCCTGCGAACAGCAGGACAAGCAAGACGGCTCCGGACAGAATGAAGGGCAGGGTCCGGGCGCGCAGCCGCGCTTCCTCTGCATCGATCCCGGCGGCGATAGCCGACCAGCCCCGGTCGTCCATCACGCACCGCAAGCCGATCCCGGCGGCGATCTCCTGCATCCACCCCAGCTTGCGCTCCAGGGCATCTCCCCCCTCGGGCAGCAGAGTCAGCTCCGCGGGAGTATAGCGGGCGCTGCTGGGATAGATCGTTTCCGGCAATGCGGATAGGGGGACGAAGACCGTACTCTCCGAATAGGCATAGGCAAATTCATCCGCTGTCCAGTTTCCATTATCTGCATCCGCGAAGGTCCCGATGATTTCAAAGGCTTCCTCCGCCCAGCGCCTGGGGTACTGGGTGGTTGTATAGGCCAAAGCGCCGATGGGGGCGAATTGGGAGCACAGCTTGTCTCCCACCCGAAAGAGAAGGCTGTCTCCCAATGCAAGGTCGTTCTCCCGCAGAAAGCGCTCGCTGACTACGCAGACCCGGCTGCCAGCGTCTGTTTCTTCGATCAGTCTGCCTTGGATGCAGCAGAGTTCCCCCTGCATGACCCGCCAGATCCAGCCCATATCCTCCGTGAACACCAGGTCAAACCCGTGCAGGTTGTCCTCCGACATGCTCACCACGTCTTCCGGCTTTGTGCCGCCCTTGGGAACCAGCTCTTTATCCACCCGATACAGCCACAATCCGTTCTCCTGCCAGGTCCGAAGGGAGAATTCCGTCCGATCTCCCACAGACCAGGTTTCCGCCAGATCCTCCGAAAGCCATGCGGAAATGCTTTTCTGCAGGGCTTCCGCTTTGCCGCCCAGAAATACACAGTCGGTGAGCTGCAGGGAATCATCGTTTATGGATTGTACGACAGCCTCTACGACAAGGCGATCCGCATAGTCATAGTATCCCTCCGGGGGCGGCAGACGGAAGTATTCCGCCGACACCCCCAGGGTCATGTACCGGGGATGGATGGGATAGGCGGTGTTGTGCTTATTCAGCTTTTCATATTCGTCGTCCGTCAGCACGGGGATCAGGGACCTGCGAGGATCCGCTGTCCAATAAGCGTTGGTCCCCGGGTTGAAGTCCGGAACATTTTCCGGCAGCAGGGTGAGTATGCCGTAGTGCGCCTCCGTGGAATACTGTGCTTCCCGAAGGAATAACGCGTTGAGCCCAAGGCCGTAACTAAGCCCGAACAGGGACGCCGCCGTCAGGCACGCCAGGAGCAGACTGAGAAACCGCCGTTTCACTCCGCCGTCAGGACGCCGTCCTTCATGCGCAGGACCCGGTCCGCCGCCTCCGCCACCTCGGGGTCGTGGGTGACCACGATCACACAGCGGCCTTCCTCGTGGGCCAGGCGGCGGAGAATGTCCATGACGATCCGGGTGTTCTCCCCGTCCAGGTTCCCCGTGGGCTCGTCCGCCAGGAGGACTGGAGCGCCGCTGCACAGGCTCCGGGCGATGGCCACACGCTGCTGCTCGCCTCCTGAGAGTGCGGAGGGGAAGCGTTTGTGCTTGCTCTCCTCAATGCCCACCTTTACCAGGGCCTCTGCCGCCCGCTCCCGAGCGTTAGCCTCTGGTATGCCCTGCATCTCCATGGGCAGGCAGACGTTCTCCCGCACCGTGAGCAGGGGCAGGAGGCAAAAGGCCTGGAAGATGATGCTGACCCCTTCCCGGCGGTATTTGTCCAGATCAAGGGATTTCAGGTTTTCCTCCTGCAGGATCACGTCTCCGGAACCGGGCATATCCAGACCGGCCAGCATGCTCAGGAGGGTGCTTTTTCCGCTGCCGCTGGGGCCCACCACCGCGTAGATGGTCCCGGCTTCAAAGCCGAAGCTCGCGTTTTTCACCACCGGGGAAGTCCCCCCGGGATAGGTATAGGATACGTTTTCAAGCGTAAGGGCGTTCATTGTGTTGCCTCCTTTAATCGTGATTATTCCTTTGCCTGGAGCAGGGAAAGCAGGTCCTTCCCGGTGCTGACCCAGGCAAAAATGATACTGCCGATGAGACAGGCGGCCAGGTGTAATCCCGGGTAGGTCAATTCCCACCCTGCTCCCAGGAAAAAGGCCGCAGCCACGCCCAGGATAAGACCCAGGATACACAGGAGGACCTGTTCCCCCGTGAGCATGGCACAGACCCGTTTCCGGCTCATACCCAGGACTCGGAGGATGGCGGTCTCCCGGCTGTTCTGGAGCACCATGAGACCGGGGAGGACGGCGCCCAGGAGCAGGGCGATGCCCACCGCAATGGGATACAGGGTGTTCAGCAGATTCGCCATGCGGTGGACCCGGTCTGCCTCCGCCGTATCCAGGTAGAGAGAGGGGTTTCCCTTCTCCCTGGCAGTCTCCGTGAGAAACCGCTCCCGGAAAGCCTGAATATCCTCGTAATCCCGCAGGGTATAAAAGGCGTATTCCACCTTCAGGTCCGGGAAAGTCTCGGAGTAAACCCCCATGCCGTGGATGGGCAGCCAAAGGCGGGAGGGAAAGTTCTCATTGGGTACCAGACCGACCACGGTGGTTGGCGACCGATGCTCTTTATAGATCCCCAGCAGCTCCTCCATGCTCGCTTCGGGATGGCCTTGTCTCAGAACATTCAGATAGGTATCCGCAGAGATCCGGATCCGGTCGCCGGGTGCGATCTCCAGCTCCGCCGCCAGGGCTTCCGTGATCAGGCAGACCTTTCCCGTCGCCGTCTGAAACCGTTCCTGATCCCAGCCTTCCAGCCACTCCGCCTCCGCCCCGGCGTTCACGGTATAATCCGAGGAAAAGCAGAGGATACAGCTGTGGAATGAATCGTCGGAAAGCAGGAACTCGGCTCCCTGTCGGAGGTATTCCAGATAGGTATACTTGACCTCCTCTGCTTCTCCCAGCTTCTCCGCCCGGTAGACGGACAAACCGCCGCTCACCACGCCCTTCACCTCCACGCTGTGACACAGGGCGTCGTAGTGCCGCCGCAGGGCGTCCAGCCGCCCTACCGCCGCGGCAAGAAGGAGAGCCAGCAGGATCGCCAGAAGAGATTTCACAACGCCTCGGCGGGCATGCCGCAGGGTATACCCCAGGGAGGCGTTCATTTCTTCACCCCCGTCTGGATCAGGAGCAGCGGGGAAATCCTGCCCATCCGCGCCACCAGCACCAGGGCGGCCAGCATGGTCACGATCGGGAGGATCAGCACACTGATCGCCGGTGTCAGGGTGACCGCCCCGCTCCGTCCATACCAGAGAAGAGCGGCGGCCACGCCGGGGATCACCGCTGCCAGGGTAAGGCACAGGAGGGGGATGAGCAGGCTGCGGCCGCTATGCCTCCGATCCATGCCCATGGCCCGGAGAATGGCATAATCCCGGCTGCGGCGGGCAACGAAGAGATACACGGTGAGGGCGATGACCAGCAGGGTCGCCGCGCCGAAGGCCAGGAGCTTATACAGGGAGGTCTGGCTGACCTGGTTCAGCTCCTCTTCCATCTGGGGCCAGCCCCGGTCGTTCCAGTAGGTGATCCATCCCGCCTCCTGCAGAGCCGGAAGCATATTCTCCACGAAATCCCCCATGGCGTCGGCGGCGATCAGCAGGGTGATATCCCCGGGATAATACGCCGTTCGCTTCGCTGCCCCCTCCGGTGTGTAGGAGGAGGGCACAAAAACGGTGGAATCGGAATAGGCCCAGCTGTAGTCCTCCGTGAGATAATTACCCTGGTTCACGTCCCGCCAGGTGCCGATGATGGTGAACTCCTGCTCCGTCCAGTTATCCGCGTAGCGCCCCCGGGTGGAGGCCACAGCTCCCAGGCTCACATGCTGCTCCATGGGGTAGTCCCCCAGCTTCAGCCGGAGTGTATCCCCAAGGCTGAGGCCGTTGGCCGCGGCAAAGTCCTCATTCACCACGCATACCGGCGTTTCCCTGTCCCCCGGCTCCAGAAACCGCCCTTGTACCGGCGTCAGACGCAGGTCCGTCGCCCGGCGGATGACGGACATATCCCCGGCATATACCACGTCCAGAGTATGCCAGTCGTCGTTGGTGACCTGGATGAGCTCCCGGAGCCGGGCGAAGTCCTCCCCCTCCAGGTAGTTCTCCGGCAGGTCGGTGATATCCGTGAAGTAGGGCCACCAGTCGATCAGGGTATCGTCCCCGAAGGCGAGCCGTGGCCTGTCTCCATCGCGAGCGCTCCGATCCACCCGGACCACGAACACATACCGTCTCCCGGGTTCCAATCCGTCCATGTCCTCCGCGTACAGGCGGTTGTTGAAAAAAACGGCGGGGTAATAGCCCCAGATAAACGCCCGATCCCGGTATGCTTCCGAAACGGCAATGGCGAAGATCTCGCTGCCGCCCGCCAGATCCAAGGGCAGGGCTTCCGCATCCCCGCCAAGGACGCGGATATCCTCCAGGGTCAGGATACAGCTGGCCGCTCTGTCGCAGCTCATTCCCTGCCCCGGAAAAACGGAAAAGAACGCATCGTCCGTCTCCGTGTCCTTGGCCGCGATCGTGGCCTCTATAACGAGCCGCTCCTTATACATGATCGAGTCATACCCCAGATCATCCAGGCGCATATAGTCGGATACCCCGGCGGTCATGGTCCGCATCTCGATCCCCGCCAAGCTCGGCAGGATGGACTGCTCCACCGCCTCCAGTTCCGCACCGGTGATGGGGGTGGCATGATACTGCGCATTGTCATATTGCTCCATCCCCGTGCCCGGACCGGTGGGATCATACATGAGGAAGAGATTCGTTCCCGCATTGTTTCCCGGGGCGTTGGGGTCCAGGCCCGGGGCGTGCTCCAAGCTGAGGGTGCCCTTCATCCGGTCCTTAGCCTCCTCCAGTCCCTTCCGGGTGGAGAGGTAATCCGTGAGACTCAGGGTAAACTGGAAGGCCGCCGCCAGGAGCAGCACCCAGGTCACGATGGTCCGCACCGGGCTTCGAAACAGGGTCTTGATCCAAAGGGAGGATTTCATGTTGGATTCGCTTCCTTTCTCATCAGATTTTGAACATTCTTCCCGGTTTTCCGGGAAAAATGGGCGCAGTTCACCGCGGATGCAGCGGGTATTCTGCTGCTGCATCCTTATTCAGCCTCCCCTGAAAGGGGAGGTGGCATCCGGCATTTCACGCAAGCCGGATGCCGGAGAGGTTATCCCTGGTCATTTTATCCTTCCCTGCGGCGCGGCGACAGCTCTGCCAGGACCTCTCTGCCCCAGTGTACGCACTGGGGCATCTCCCCTTTCAGGGGAGACAGACCGCTGTGGCGGAATGGGGCAAATTACCCCGGCGTCCCGCACAGTACCGCGTTCACCGCGCCGGAGTAGGTCTCCCAGGCTTCAGTCCGCTCTCTCAGCTTTTCCCCGCCTTTTCGGGTGAGGCGGTAATACCGCCTCACCCTGCCCTCCTTTTTCTCCTCGTAGGCGGAGACGGAGCCCTCCTTCTCCAGTCGGTGCAGAAGGGGGTACAGGGTCCCCTCCTTCAACTGGAAAACCTCGCTGGACCGGCTGGCCAGCTCCGTCACCATCTCATAGCCGTACATATCCCGCTCCGCCAGAAGGTGCAGGATGAGCATATCCATTCCGCCGGGTTCCTGTTCACGCGCCATAGCTATAACTCCCTTCCACAACGATCGGTTCCAGGTCAGGTGCGATGAACGAGCCCTGGACCATGCTGAACGATACTCTGTCTATTTCATTTCCTTCTTCATCAAAAAATGCGACCTCCGCCTCGGCGGTCACCGGAGAGCGATAGTAAGATCCGTTGCTCAATGCATCGAAGATCTCCCGGATCTTATTGCCCCCTTCGGTCTGTTCCAGACGAAAGACCAGGTAACGGGGATCATCCCGTTTCGCTTCGCTGACCCAGGTGCGGAACGCCCCCTCCATTTCTCCCCTGACGGTCAGTTGTCCGGAGACCACGGCGGGATCCGGCTGCTTGACCAACACAAAAAAGACGCTCTGCAGGACGAAATCCCCATCCTTGACGGTATACCCGACCATGGTGGGCGTGGTACACCAGAAGGGGGAATCTCCATCCGTATTCCGGAATACCACGCCTTGCTCATACCGGTGGGTCTTTTCTCCTTTTGCATAGTGCGGCACGAGGAAATAGGTGTACAGCTCCCCGTCAAGCCAGGTCACGGCGGCGGAATACCCGCTCCCCTCTTCCAGGATTTCAGTGATCTCTCCCGGTTTGCGCAAAGCGGCCCGCTCCGCGCGCCGGATCACGGTTCCCGGGCCGGCCGGGGGAATACCGTTTGCCAGACGCAGGACCCAGGCCAGGATCAGGAGCAGACAGAGATACCCGGCGCAGCGCAGAGGTCGGGAAAACCGCCAATAGCTTCCTCTCATGCTCTTCCCTCCTCCAGCCGGATCGTCAGCCGTTCCGGCCCATCCGGCCCCTGTATGGTGAGCACCGCCCAATCCGCTCCCGGCTGCAGATACACGAACAACAGCCGTCGGCCGGTGAATACCAGGTTCCGGCTGTTCGACTGCTCCACCGGATAGACCAGGCCCCGGCTGTCCTCCAGAACCGGTTGGTAAATGAACCAAAGCGGATCAAGGAAGGGATCGGCGGTGAATGTCCTGAGCTCCAGCAGCAGGCAGCTTTCCCCGGTCTCCTTCTCCTTGCCGTAAGCCGTTTGCTTCAGGCGGATGGTATAGTCCCCGCATCGGATCCGGGAATCCTGAGACCGCCATTCCCCGGAAACGGTGAAGCGGTTTTCATCCACCAGGGGTCCAAGGTCGTAGACGATGCGGGGGCTGCTGCGCAGAGCGGAGATCAAAGCCCAAAGAAACACGCCGATCACCAGAATGCGCAGGATGAACGCAGCATACCCCCAGAAAGGACGGTGGATGGCGGCCAGGTCCCGGCGGACCTCCACCGGGTCACCCATGGCTTCGCAGGCCTTCTCGTCCGCATCCCGCTCCGTGCAGCCCGCCTCAAGGAAGTCCCGGTTCCGCTGCATGATATGGGTATACAGTTCCTTCTCCACCTTCCGCCGGTCCGGGGGATACTTGATGCCCCCCACCGCCTCCCGCAGCCAGGCCATGCTCCGATTGGTGTTCATCCGCTCACCTCCGATACCTTGTATATCTAGGCTCACTATACCTTGTTAAACGAGGCTTGTCAAGGGGGTGTTTCTATGCTATAGTCCCGGGAAAGGGGTGGGAATATGGAAGGACTGCGGATCGTTCCCGTATCGGATGAGGGCGCACTGCGCCAGGCGGCGGAGGTCCATGCGGTCTCCTGGCAGGATTCCCACCGTTCCTTCTGCCCGCCGGATTTCGTGGCGGCCCATACGCCGGAGCGGCAGTACCGCTACCTGGCGGACAAAGCAGCCGGCGGCAGCCGGATCTTCCTCCTGCTGCGGGAGGGGGAGACGCCCATCGGGGTGGTCACGGTAACGGGAGATCTGATCGCAGATCTGTATATTCTGCCGGCGGAGCGGAACAAGGGATACGGAACCGTACTTCTTCAGTACGCCATAGGGCAGTGCAGCGGTTCCTCCACCCTCTGGATTCTGGAAAACAACACCGGGGCGGAACGGCTGTACCGACGAAACGGCTTCCGCCCCACGGGCCGGATCCTGGAGCACCCCGGCGGTCTATCGGAGCGGGAATTCCTCCATCCATAGTTTTGCGCCCGGAAAAATCTTTCCCGGGCGCTTCCCTTTTCTTTCGTTCTCTGCTACAATAAATCATTCAAATCCATAGATACCGGAGATGATCCCATGAAAACCTTTATTCCCGAAGGCTACGAGAGCCTCCTTTCCATCTATGATACCCAGAAGGCCATCTCCCTGCTGAAGCGTCTGTTCGAAGACCGTCTGGGGGCCCTGCTGAATCTGTATCGGGTCTCCGCTCCCCTGTTCGTGGCCCAGGATTCCGGCCTGAACGATAATCTGAACGGGGTGGAACGGCCGGTCTCCTTCGATATCCTCCGCTCCGATATCCGGGCGGAGGTGGTCCAGTCCCTGGCCAAGTGGAAGCGCCTGGCCCTGAAGCGGTACGATTTTCACCCGGGCAAAGGGCTGTATACGGACATGAACGCCATCCGCCGGGACGAGGACGAGCTGGATAACCTGCACTCCGTTTACGTGGACCAGTGGGACTGGGAAAAGGTCATCACCCGGGAGGACCGGACGGCGGAATACCTGAAGGACACGGTGAAGCACATCGTCGCCGCCATCTGCGACACTCAGGACACCATGGAGGCCATCTATCCCCAGCTCCAGACCCTGGGC
>CAMVBX010000071.1 GCA_947165825.1 uncultured Clostridia bacterium | reverse complement strand
TCATGGCCTGAAGATACCGGGGGTACATCCGGTCATAGGGCGCGGGCAGGGCCAGGGTCCGGCTGTCCGATGCGGTGACGGGGGTGAATTCATAGGGCTGAACCAGGAAGAGGGAGGTATACACCTTCCCCTCGCACTCGCTCAGCCACCCCGCCTTCTGCTCCGCCGTGTAGGCGTTGGGCTCAATGCTGTCCACGTATTCGATGCATCCCTGTACGGTCATATTGCCTCCTTATTTCAAACCGGTCTTCATGGCAATGAAGGCCAGGATCGCCGTCATGATCCAGATGAGGACCTGTTGGCTGACGCTGTCCCATTTCCGGGCAGGGCGAAGCCGGAGATCCTGGAGCGTGACGGACATTTCGTTCAGCTTGGCGTCGATCTGATCCAGGCGCTGTTTCAGCAGAGCCAGGGTCACATCCCCGTTATGCAGTCTGTCCTCCACGGCGTCCACTCTGCGGCGAAGCTCCTCCATCTCCGCCCGAGGGGCTTGTTCATTCATGGTCCTCCACCTCCGGCAAGCCTGTTGCGATACTGGTGAGCAGACTCAGGATCCCCGCCAGCACGGCGGCAGACCCTACGGCAAGCCAGTTGACCTCCGAAAGCACGGCTGAGGTACCGAGCATCGCCGCGGCGGCCTGGGCTACGGTACGCAGCGCCCGGATCCCCGCAGCCCGCAGGAATCGGCTCATGCCTCTCCCTCCAGTCTCTGCAGGACCACTGCCAGCTCTGCCCGGGTAAGGGGCTGATCCGGCTTCCAGTCTCCGCTGCCGTAGCCGCGCATAAGGCCCTTGTCCAGCGCCCAGCGGATGCTCTTTTCCGCCCAGTGGCCCGCGTAATCCGGCCGGGCCTCCTCCCGGTACGACGGGCGGCATACTCCTGCGATGTTCCGTCTGTGCCTCGCTTTCTGGGCGACGCAGCCGCCGCAGGCCTGTCTTCCCTCTGTTTCCGCCGAGGTATTCCCCTCTATGGTCTTGTACCACCCTTCCGTTTCGTTCAGCACCTGGGTCACCAGACCGCAATGCTGGAACTCCCCGGAACCGGAAAAATCCAGCAGCAGGATATCTCCCGCCCGGATCTCCCCGGAAGGTACCGTCTGTCCCTGTTCCCGGTACCAGCGATACAGGGCGGAGCAGGAGGACGTCTTCTCTCCCCCGTAGAAGGCTTCCTTCTCCCCCGCCTCCCGGAAACACCACCACAGGAAGATCACACACCAAGGGACCCCGTTCCAGCCGAAGGCCCGGCCGTATTTCGTCAGATTGCTCCCGGCAGGGGCCTCCGCCTGTCCCAGTTCTCCCCGGGCCGTTTCGATTACTCGTTCAAGACTCATTGTCGTTCTCCTTCCCGGACCGCGGCTTTCGCCCGGTTCTTTTCTCCATGGGGGGCGGGATACCTCCCGCCCCCTCTGCTCGTTCTCAGGTCGCGGACATGATGCCCGCCGCCTTCAGGGCGTCCAGCAGCGCCTTGAATTCCGCCGCCGTGGGACTGCTCCCCGCCGCTTCGGCCACCTTCGCGGCCATTTTCACGGCCCCCGCACTGGTCTTGGTGGCCGAAGGGATCACGGCGGTCCCTTCCAGCTGCAGGTCACCGGTGACCCGGAGGTTGGTGAATACGGTATACTCCATCCCGGGTCCCTCCTCAGCTGAGCTCCGCTGCCCCGCTGACGCCGGCGCAGGCGATGGCCCGCCAGTCGTGGAAGCCTGCGGTGAATCTGGCCCTGCCCCGCCACACGTTGGCATCGGTGTTGTCGTCGATCTTGGAGCTGACCTCCAGTTCCACCCGGTCCAGCCATACCAGGCCGCCGTATTCCGTGTTGTACCGGCTGTCCAGCAGGAGCCAGGGGGTGGTCCCGGCGGTGATGTACTGGTTCAGATAGCTCCAGACGATCACGTTCCACCGGCCGAACTGATAGTTGAAGCCGTTGTTGGCGGTCTCCGGGGACTTGTCCGCGCCGATGGCGGCAAACACCGCCTTCTTCAGGCTGTGGATGTTGGGGATGACAATGGTATCCGGGGCCACGTCCAGGATCTCGTCGTTGTCCCCCCGGGTATTCTGCATCTTCACCTCCAGCTTCCCCAGGGCGTCCTCGCTGAACGCATCGCCCCAGAGGTTGCACTGGGCCGCGCCGCTGATCTTGGCGGGATGATCGGCGGCAAAGAGGGTCTTGCCGTCGCTGGTCTTCAGGTCGAAGGTCCCTCCGGCGAAGGAGGCTGAGGAATTGCCCTGGATGGCCCCGCCCAGCAGGGCCGCGCCGAACTTCTCCCGGGTGCGGTAGTAGGCGGTGACGAAGGCTGCGGGCTTCTGCCGCAGGTCCATCAGCTTACTGTCCTCGATGATCTTGCGGGAGATGGAGAAGCTGTCCTTCCACTCCACCGCCTCCATGATCTTGCTGAAACCCTCCTCCTGGCCGTCCGTGGGGTAGGCTCCGTTTTCTCCGGTGACCCGGAAGCCGTCCATGGCGGTGAGACTGGTGAACTTCTCGCCGAAATGCCGGCTCTTCTCCCGGGCAAACAGCTCCTTCACCACGCTCTGCTGCTCGAACTGCTCGCCCCGTTTCTCAATGAACATGCGGATGGGGGCCTGGGACTTGCCGAAAATGCTGTCGTTGACCCCGCTGGCTTCGGAAAATGTGATATTTGCCATTTTGTTCCTCCTTGGTTAAGAAAACTTGACCAGGACCCGGGATCCGCTGGCATCCCCGTCCTTGTCCACGATCTCCGCCACACCGCTGGTGGTGGTTCCGGTGACCTGGCAGCCGTTGGAGGCATGGAGGGTCACCTTTGCCCCCACCGCCGCGCCGGAAAGGCTGGCGCTGCAGGTAGTCTCAAAGATCTGGTCCCGTTCCACCGGGATTACCGGGATGATGTCCCCCGGGGCGAGAGTGCTCTTCGCCTCGTACATGGAGATATACGTGGGCCGCGTGGTGCCGGTGGCAATGGCCAGCTTGCCGGAAGACAGCACCAGCGCCATGCCCACAACCGGCTTGATGGCTGTGGACGGGAAATACTGCCAGGGCTGCACCCGCCCGTCTTCGCTGCTGTAAGGGATAAAACCTCTCATGGAATCATCGCTCCTTTTTCTTTTCGTCCGAACCGTTTCCGGTCCGCGTTGTAATACCGGCGGATCTCCGCCTCCGCCACGCCGGGCATCAGTTCCCGGAACAGGGCCATCTCCTCTCCGGGTACGGGCAGTGCGCCCAGTCCCGTGCTGGAGGTGGCGTTCAGATGGTCCTTGCTGGCGGCCTTGACCCGGGCCGCTTCCCTGGCCTTCTCCTCCCGGAGACCGTCCAGCCGGTCCCGGGTGGCCAGGGTATAGGCCTCCACAAAGCTCAGCCCCCGGCGCACATACCGGCGGAAGCGTTCCCCGCTCTCACTCCGGAGAATGCACCCCAGGTCCTCCATCTCCGGATCCATTCGACGGATCTCCTCCAGCTCCCGGGTCACCCGGGGGTCCTGGGTAGGGGTACGCCCGGGCAGGGGAGGCTGCTCCCGTTCCAGTTCCTCCAGGGAACCCACGGGCCTGCCGGTCCGGGGATCCAGGACGCCCCGCCGACGCAGGGTATCCGCGATCTCCGCTCTGGCCGCGCTGCGGGCAGCTGCCTCCCGCTCCCGCAGCCGCCTCCCGGCGGCCTGCCTGGCCCGCTCCTCCTGGCTCATCACCGGTTTTCTCTCCGTTTCCGGCGCTTCGGCCTCCTGGGGAGCAGCCGTCTCCGCCGTTTCCGTCTGTTCCTTCTCCGGGGTCTCCTTTTCGGCCTCCAGGCCGAGTGCTTCGCTGTATTCCTGATCCATATTTCCTCCTGGCCTTTTTCGCCGGCCATGCGAACGATTTTGGTATCCGGGTTTTTCCGCCCGGGAAGTTTACTGCGCCTTGCCCATGCGAAGGTCTTCGCCCCGCTTCACCTTTCCGCCGGTTTTCTTCGGGGCGGTCTGGCCGGGGGCCTTTACGATCTGGCTGCCGGTCTGGGCGATTCTGCCTGCATAACCCTTTTCTGCCATGCGCTCACCTCCTTTCGCTGCGGCTTGCGGGGATGCTCCGCGGTGCCGATTGGCCGCCGGAGGATCTCCGCCGGTTCTCCTTCTCCGTTCCGCAAACGCTTTTCCGGTCTGCTCCCCGGTCAGGAGATTTCTGTCGGGATTTTTTCGCTGTTCCCCTGCGAACCGGCCTTTTTCGCCGGCCATGCGAAACCAGTTCGTCGGACGCCGGAAAGGGCGTCCTGCCGGGCATCCTCCCTGGCCCGGGCTTCCGTTTCCCGCAGGAGCTGTTCCAGCCCCTGCTCCTGCCGGAGGGACTCCAGGTATTCCCGGGTGTCCCCCGCTCCCGGATAGTGGAGGAGCTCCAGCTTCGTCCAGTACAGCAGAAGGGTCCGCAGGTCTCCGGGGGGCCCGAAGGCGCCCGAGCGGAACATCTCCGCCGCCTCCTGCCACATCCTCTGCCGGTCTCCCGCAGGAGGGGCGGAGGTATCGCAGGAAAACAGGAACCGGTCGTCGTCCAGAATGCAGTGCCATTGACCCGCTCCGTCCAGCTCATAGAAATCGTAGCGGTTGAACTCCTCATATTTGGTCTCTCCCCGGTCATCCTCCGCCACGATGGGCCTGGGCTCGTCCGCATAGGCCACCTTCAGCTGCACGATGCGCCGGAACAGCTCTGCGTAAGCCGCCTCCTTCAGCACCCGACGGCTTTCCAGCCGACCGGCGGATTGGGCTGCGGCGAACTGCTTTGCCACGCCGCTCTGCGCAGTGGTGTCCCTTCTGCCCTGGAAGGAGTCCGTGATCCCCAGGATCTGTCGGGCCTCCTCATACACCTGGTTCAGGTAGGCCATCTCGTACTGCAGGTTTCCGGAGAAATCGTAGAGGCCGATCATGGCCTTGTCCGCCGGACTGCCGATGTACCACCGCTCCGTGTCCTCCGGATCCGTGCGCAGGTCCGCCCGGTCCGGCAGGGTGATGCGGGTGCCCGCCTTCACCAGACGGTCGATGATCTTGGTCTCCAGGCGGGAGACCGTGTTCTGCTGATCCGCGATCTTGTCCACGTCGCTGTCCCCCAGAAGGCGGCCGAAGAGGCTCACGTTCCGCTGCAGGAAGACGGGGAATACCCCGGGCCGGTAATACGGAAGACGGACGGACGCTCCCGCCTCCCCGGGGATATGGGTCCCGGCTGCCGTGTCAACGGGACGCTCCACCTCCTCCTGTTCCACCGTCTGGCCTTCGAGTCTGCCTCCGCAGCCTGTGCAGACCGTTGCCCCCGGATCGGTCTCCGTCCGGCCGCAGACTTCGCAGCGCCGGATCCTTCGGGCGGTATAATCCTCCAGATCCTCCAGCAGCGTATCTCCCACCCATGAGATCCTGCCGATCCCGCCCCGGTCTCCGCGGTAATACACCACGTACTGGGTCAGCATATCCTCCGCCGGGGCGGTCCCGCTCTCCGTCCCCCGCACCTCCGGATCCGTCTCGTCCTCCCGGGAGACGTCCTTGCCGTACATCCTCCGGATGCTCTCCCGGGTCTGGGGGAGCTTCAGGGCAACGGCGTCCATGTCCTCCACCCGGCTGAATACCCCGTCCTGGGGGATCACCTGCCGGGGATGAAGAACGGATACCGTCACGTCCCCCACGGTGCTGTGGGTCCGGCTGGCATTGTCCCATTCCACCAGCCAGAAGGCTCCGCCCTGAATGGGCACCATACGCTCCAGCAGGTCGTTCAGCTCCTCCATGGGCAGCCGGTCCAGCTCGTTGCGCAGCATGTCCTCCAGGAGCTTTGCCCTGCCCTCGTCCTCTTTCCGCCGGGCCGTTACCTTGGGCTGGGGAATCACGGAGCTCACCTCGCTCTCAATGTTCTCCGCCACGATGTTGCGCAGATGGGCGGTTTCCCTCCGGCCGCCGTCCCGCCGCCGGTCCTTCTCCGTCAGGGGGGCGATCTCCCGTACCTCTCCCCGGTACAGCGCCTCCCGCCGGTCCATCTTGTCCAGTTCTTCCCGGTATGCCGTCTCGTTCCGGCGCACCCATTCCTTCCAGTATTCCAGGTTTCTTTTCATCCGTCTCCTCCTCGTTTCGGCGTTCCCCAAACGGCCTCCATCCGTGCCCGCTCCTCTTCGTCCGCCGCCCGGTAATCCTCCCACATATCCGCCGTCCATTTCCGGCGCGCTGCTCCCGGCGCCGCCTCCGGCGTCATCCGCTGTCTGGGGCGGATGTACCAGGCGATGGCCAGAGCCATGACGCAGTCGTCGTGCGCGCCGGGGGCGGCGGCAGGCCGCATATGCTCGTCCCGGACGAAGGTGAGCATCTCCTCCAGCGTGGTCCGGTGGGATACGCCCTCCACAGCCTCCCGCATGGCCTCCACCAGGCCGCTGAGGATCACGGGCCGGGTCACCGCCGTGGTCCGGAAGCCGAAGGATCTGGGTTCCTGCCCGGAGAAGGTGTCCTCCGCCTCCCGGACGTACTGCCGGGGGTAACCCAGCTCCTCCAGCCGCTTCACGGGGTAGGTGGAAAAATTCGTCTCCAGTCCCACCAGGGCCGTGTTGTAGGCCATCCCCAGGCAATAGACCTGCTTGGCGTAGGTGTCCTCGTCGTACCGGTGGCGGAGCACCGCCGCCTGCTGCCCGGTGACGTTGTCCAGCACCTGGGCAGTGAACCAGTCCGACCCTTCCCCGGCGGTATCTCCCCCGATCACGTAGGGCCGGCCTGCCTCCGGCTCCCGAAAGATCTGGATGGGACCGCCCTTTTCCTCCTGCCAGGTCCAGCTTTCGATCCGCGGCCGGGGATCTGCCCCCGTACCCGGGACTTCCCGGTAGGTGAAAAAGCCCTCCCGCAGGGGCTCCGGCGCTCTCGCCAGCCGTTCGCTCACCGCCCCGGCCTGGAACACCGTCCGTCCTGTGACACCCCACTGGCCAAGGCAATACACCTGATAGTAATAGGGATCTCTTTCCCGGAAGCTCTCCAGGGTGGTGATGGCCTCCCTGTCCAGGAAACGGTTGTCCCGGTAGGTGCTGCGGTGTACCCTGGCCCGCTCGTCCCGCTGATCGAAGAACCGGCGCTTCAGCCAATGGGTCACGCTGATGGGATTGAAGCTGAGGATGATCTGCTTGTACCAGGTCGTTTCCCCCCGCAGGCGGATGTCCAGCTGGTTGAAATCTCCCTCCTCCAGCTCGGAAGCCTCCTCGATCCAGATCCCCGTGACGTTGTAGATGCTCTTCAGCTTCTCCACGTCGTCCAGTCCGGCGAACAGGATCAGGCTGCCGTTGGGGAGCTCCATGCGCATATCGCTTTTGTTCACCTTCGCCTTCACCCCCGGATAATGGTCCCGCAGCTGTCCCCGAAGCTGGGCGAAGCAGGAGTCCCGCAGGGTCCTGGCCACCTTCCGGCAGATCAGCCACCGGTGTCCCGGCTCCCGGAGGCAGCGCTCCAGGACCTTTCTTCCGGCAAAGATGCTTTTCCCGCTTCCCCCGCCGCCCATGAGCACCAGATAGCGGTGTTCATCCAGGAACAGGGGAAGAAAGGCGGCGTTGTTCTCCCTTTTCAGAGCCGTCCACCACCGGAGGGTCTCCCGGACCTCCGGCTTCAGCTGTTTCATGGTTCATTCCTCCGGGTTTTCCAGCTCCTCCAGGATCGCCCGACGCTGGGACAGGCTCAGGCTGTCGGCCTCTTCCCCCTCCCGGAGCGTCTCCCGGGCGTTCTGGAGGATGTAGATGAGTCCGCGCACGTCCTTTCGGCTGAGAAGGGCCCGCTGGCTCCAGTCCTGCATCAGATCCCGGGCCAGCTCCGCGGCCCCGCGGAATTCCGGGAACCGCCTGGGATCGCAGTAGCTCTCCCAGGCAGTCCGGGAAATTCCCAGATGCGTGCAGAGGCCCCAGATCGTGGGCGGGATCACGTATTCCCGGTACCGGATGGGCTCTCCATCGTCGTTGAGGATGGGGATCCCCCTTTCCTCCGCCGTTACGGTGCGGCTGATGGATCGGAAATATCCCTCCACCGCAGCCTCCAGCGCCCTGCCGCTTTTCCAGTGCTTCTTCTTCATCTTTCCTCCATCCCCAGGATCGCCTCCAGGCTCACTTCCAGGACCTGGGCGTATCGGGGCAGTTCCTCGGCATAAATGGGTCTTTTCCCGTTCAGGACCCGGTTCAGGTGGCCGTAATCCATCCCCATGCGGGCGGCCAGCTCCGTCTGCCTGAGTTTCTTCCGGGCGGCAAGGGCTTTCAGTCTGCTGCCGAGCTCCTTACTCATGAGACTTTCCTCCTTTCTCAACGTCAATTGAGTTTCCTGCCCCAATATACTCAATGTGTTTTGAGTTGTCAAGAGCGGATTTGCCTATTTTCTCAAATTTTATTGACTTTTGCATTTTAACTGGCTAAAATACAAAAAGAAATCGCGCCGAAGCCTGGGCTTCGACGCGAAAGGAGGATCCGCACATGGATACACCCACACTGGGATCAAGGCTGAAGCAGGCCCGGCTGCGGGCGGGATTGACCCAAAAGGATGCTGCAGACGCCCTGGGCGTCACCTACCAGGCCATCAGCAATTATGAGCGGGATAAATGCCGGGTCCAGGCCGGGATCCTGAAGCAGCTGTGCGTGCTCTACCACATCAGCGCCACGGAGCTTCTTCAGAGCAGCGCCTGGGATGCGGGAAAATCCGGCCTGTTCGACAGCGCCGCCACGGATACGGAGCGCATGAGCCTGTTCGATCTCTGGGGCGTACCGGAGGACCGGCAGGCGGAATACGAACAGCTGCGCCGCCGTCTGGGACTCGTGCCAGAGGACCGGCTGTTGGAATCGGAGCTCACCGGACAGGAGGCGGAGCTTCTCCGTCTGTTCCGGCAGATCCCGGAGGAAAGTCAGACCATGGTGCTGGATATGATTGAGGCAGCCGCGAAGGTTCGCGGCTCCGGAAAATAGAGGAAGGTGTCAGATATGCGATATGTTCTGGTAATCGGGGACGGAATGGCAGATGATCCCACCCCCGTACTGGGGGGCAAGACCCCTCTGGAATCTGTGGATACGCCGGTGATGGACCGGCTCAGCGCCGGCGGCGTGCTGGGAAGCGTCTGGAACTGTCCCCAGGAGTTTCCCGCGGGGAGCGATACCGCCATTCTCTCCATTTTTGGCTGTGATCCCCGGGTATGCTATACCGGCCGCGCCCCCCTGGAGGCGGCGGCCCAGGGTGTGCGGCTGCAGCCGGGGGATCTGGCCTTCCGCTGCAACATGGCCTCTCTGGAGGAGGGGGATATGCCCTTTGACCGGCGGAGGATCCTCTCCCACTCCTCCGGCGGCATCGACGGGGAGACCTCCAAGGCTCTGGTGGAGGCGCTCTTTGCCCATCCGGACTTTCGTCCCCTGGCGGAGGCCGCGGGCCTGAAGGTCCATCCCACCCTGACCTACCGGCATATCTGCGTCCAGAGCCAGGGGGACCCGAAGGGGCTGGTGCTCAGTCCTCCCCACGACCATCTGAACGAGGTCTGCGGCGCCTATCTGCCCCATGGCAGCGCGAACGGAGAGGTGCTGCGGGGATTGATGGAAAAGTCCTTTGAGATCCTGCGGAAGCTTCCGGCCAATCTGCAGCGCCAGGCGGAGGGCAAGCTTCCCGCCAACTGCATCTGGTTCTGGGCGGAAGGCACCGCCGTGGAGCTGCCCAATTTCCCCGCCCGGTACGGGAAACGCGGTGCCGTGATCAGCGCCGTTCCCCTTTGCCACGGCATCGCCGCCCTCACGGGGCTGGACCGGATCGAGGTACCCGGCGCCACCGGGGAGAAGGATACGAACTACCGGGGCAAGGCGGAATACGCCGTCCGGGCTCTGCTGGAACAGGGATACGATTTTGTCGGCATCCACGTGGAAGCCCCGGATGAATGCACCCATAACGGGGATACCCCCGGCAAGCTGGAAAGCATTGCCGCCATCGACCGGGAGGTGCTGGGCACCCTCACCGAAGCGCTGGCCGGGGAGGATTACCGGATCCTGGTCCTCAGCGATCATAAGACCCTGACGGATACCCGGGGGCATGCCTATGGTTACGTGCCTTTCCTGCTGTATGACAGCCGGGGCGGCAAGGCCAGCGGTCTGACCTATACGGAGGCCAACGGTCTCCTCGGCCCCCATGTGGAAGACGGAACGGCGCTGATGGATCTGCTGTTTCAGACCGGTGGAGAAGCATGAGGGAAACCGCCGGAGCCAAGGTCAATCTCTGCCTGGAGGTGACCGGAAAGCTTCCTGACGGATACCATGGCGTGCGGGGCATCATGCAGAGCCTGGAATTCGGGGATACGGTGGAGCTGGAGCCGGGGGACGGCCCATGGCAGGTCCGGTCCGGCCTCTCCTATATCCCCGGTGACGGGGATAACCTGGCTGCCCGGGCTGCGGTCCTGTTCCGTCGGCTCACCGGCCTTGGCCCGGAAGGCGGCGTGATCACCCTGCAGAAACGCATCCCGGTATGCGGCGGCTTCGGCGGCGGCAGCAGCGACGCCGCGGCTGTTCTCCGACTGCTGAACCGGGAGTACGGCTTTCCCTTCAGCTGGTCGGAGCTGGAGGAGGCCAGCCTGGAGCTGGGAGCGGACGTACCCTTCTGTATTCGCGGCGGCACCGCCCTGGCGGAGGGGAAGGGGGAGCGTCTCACTCCCCTTCCGGACTTATCCGGGATCCATGTTGTGCTCTGCCGTCCGGATTTTCTCTGCTCCACCCAGGAACTCTTCCGGGCCATCGACCGGCTGAAGATCCGATTGAAGCCGGATGTTTCCGGGATGGTGAAGGCAGTGGAGGAGCAGGATCTGCAGGGGGTCACCCGCCGCATGTTCAACGTCTTCGAATCCGCGCTGAACCGCTCCCAAGCGGAGCAGGTACGGGATCTGAAGGGGCTTCTGCTGGATGAAGGCGCCCTGGGCGCCGTCATGACCGGTACCGGCTCCGGCGTCTTCGGCCTTTTTGCGGATCCTGCCTCCGCTGAGGCTGCCGTTGCTCGCCTGCGCTCTCTCCGGATCATGACAGCGCATACCGTTACCACCCCTCGTCTGGAAAACTAAAAAAGCGGCGAAGAACTCCGGTCGGAATCGGAACCGTGCTCTTCGCCGCTGGATTTATTCAGCTGCATCAGGAAACAGAAAAGGGCGGGCGCCTCGCGGCGCCCGCCCTCAGCGTGTCGACAAAGTCTTGTCGCCCCGCTGAGGCAAGTTTTTCGAACAGGAAATACGGTAGAAATTGTTCGAAAAACTTCTGATTG
>CAMVBX010000070.1 GCA_947165825.1 uncultured Clostridia bacterium | reverse complement strand
AAGCATGTTTTTCCAGAAAGCCATCCTGATGGACGGCGCAGCCATGGATCGCTCCCTCATGCGCATCAGCCATGAGATCCTGGAGCGGAATACATCCGTGGAGGATATCTGCCTGGTGGGGATCTATCGCCGGGGCTGCAGCCTTGCCCGGCAGATCGGGGAAAACCTGAAAAGCATCACCGGTTCTGCCCCCGCTCTGGGGGAGCTGGATATCCGCCTCTACCGGGACGACCTGGAGGAGATCGGCGACCAGGCGGCCGTGAGCAGCACGAAGATGGATTTTGACGTGAGCGGCAAGGTTGTGGTCCTGGTGGATGACGTGCTGTTTACCGGGCGCACCGCCCGGGCGGCCATCGAAGCGGTCATGGACCGGGGAAGGCCCGCCGCCATCCAGCTCGCCGTGCTGGTGGACCGGGGCCATCGGGAGCTGCCCATTCGGGCGGACTTCGTGGGGAAGAACGTTCCCACCTCCCGGCGGGAGCTGGTGGAGGTCCGGGTCCGGGAATGGGACGGCGCGGGGGAGGTCGCGCGGCTGGAGGACCGGGGATGGGAAATGAAGCGGATCGCGGGGCATGGCTCGGGCCATGCCCCGCCGTACTCAGGAAAAGGGGGGCGCAATGGAAGACCGGGAACCGAAGGGAAGACGGCAGCTGCCGGTCATCCTGCTTTCCGTCCTGGCGGGGATCCTGCTCTTTATGCTGGTTTTTCATCTCCATCGGCACACCTTTTCCCGGCAGAGATGGCTGGATGAACCAAAATACCGGAAGTACATGCTGAGCAATCTGGAGCGGCGTCATCCCTTCGACGGGATGACCATGGAGGAGATCACGGCGCTCCTGGGCAGCGAGGACAGCCGACAGAGCAGCTTCAAACTCAGCGGCACGACGTATCCTCCGGAGACGACCCTGGTGTACTATATCGGCAAGGATTACGCGGATGATCTCTGGCTGATCCTCTCCTTCGAGGATGGCGTATGTGTTTCCCATACGGTGGATATCACCTGATCCGCAACAATATCGCCCCCTGCCATGAATGAAGGGCAGGGGGCGGCGCATCTCTCCTCAGGACGCATGGGCAGAGCCCTTCCATGAAGCCCGGGAAGGCCATGAGATTCTGAAGGTCCTCCCGGCGCGCATGACGGCGGGCTTGTACACCCGGTCAGGCTGCTTCAGGGCCTTCTTTGCCGCAGCTGCCCCGGGATGCCGGGGTTGCTGCCGTTGGGGCAAATGTGCAGTATTCGTACCGCATCCCCGGATGATGTGCCTTTTCTGTCGGCATTATCCCGGCTGTCGCTGCGCTTTACAAGATTTTTTCCCTGTGTTATAACTAATACATCAGATTCCGATGGAGGGAAAAAGCATGGAATCCGTAGATCATGTCCGCCTGAGCGCGGATGAAAAAAGCCTGGTCATCCTGGACCAGACGCGTCTGCCCAACGAGCAGATCTATCTGACGCTGAATACCCGGGAAGCGTGCTATGAGGCCATCAAGGAGCTGCGCGTTCGGGGCGCTCCGGCCATCGGCATTTTTGCCGGCTTCGCTATGTACGTGCTCAGCCTTCAATATCCCCGGGAAGGCTTCCTGGAACGGTTTCGCGCGGATGCGGACTATCTCAATTCCTCCCGTCCTACGGCGGTGAATCTGAGCTGGGCGCTGAAGCGCATGTGCCGGGCTGCGGAGGAGAGCGGGGGAGACCTGACCGTCCTGCGCAGGGAGTGTCAGGCGATTCTGGAAGAGGATATCGCCATGTGCAGGGCCATTTCCGAATACGGTCTGAGCCTGCTGAAGGAAGGAGACGGCGTACTGACCCACTGCAACGCGGGGCCCATCGCCACTTCCCGGTACGGTACCGCCATCGGCCCGCTGCTTCTCGGCCGGGAGCGGGGGATGCAGTTCAGAGCCTTCTGCGATGAGACCCGGCCGCTGCTCCAGGGCGCGCGGCTCACCAGCTGGGAGCTGAGCCGGGCGGGGATCGATACCACGCTGATCTGTGACAATATGGCTTCCATCGTCATGAAAAACGGCTGGGTGCAGTGCTGCTTTGTGGGCTGCGACCGGGTGGCCATGAACGGGGACGCGGCCAATAAGATCGGCACCTCGGGTGTGGCGATCCTGGCCAGGCATTACGGGATTCCCTTCTACGTGCTGGGGCCCACCTCCACCATCGACCCCGCCTGTCCCGACGGGGAGCACATTCCGGTGGAGCTGCGGGATCCGGAGGAGATCCGCAGCAAGTGGTACGCGCAGCCCATGGCCCCCGCCGGGGTGAAATGCTATAACCCCGCCTTCGACGTGACCGACCACAGCCTGATCACCGGCATCATTACGGAAAAAGGTATCTGCCGCCCGCCTTATACCGAGAGCCTGGCGGCGCTGTTCTGAAAGGATTGAGGAAAATGGGAAAACTGATCTTGTCCCCCTCCGCCTGCATCGAGGCGGATCCCGAGCTCATCGCCAAGGTGGTGCTCATGCCCGGCGATCCCCTCCGGGCCCAGAAGGTCGCGGAGACCTATCTGGAGGATCCCGTATGCTTCAACACAGTCCGGAATATGCTGGGCTTCACCGGCACCTACAAGGGCCGCCGGATCTCGGTGATGGGCAGCGGCATGGGCGTGCCCAGCGCCACCCTGTACGTCCATGAGCTGTTCAGCTTCTACGGCGTGGAGACCGTGCTGCGCATCGGCTCTGCCGGGGGCATCGGCGCGGATGTGCATCTCCGGGACCTGGTGGTGGCCATGACCGCCTCCACCAATTCCAACTACTGCATCCAGTATCAGTTCCCGGGACAGCTGAGTCCCCAGGCGGACTACGGCCTCCTGCGCCGTGCCGTGGAGCTGGCGGAGGGCAGAGGCATCTCCGTGAAGGTGGGCAGCGTGTTCACCGCGGATATGTTCTATAACCAGAACGATAAGGCCGCAGGTCAGTACCGGGACATGGGCCTCCTGGCGGTGGAGATGGAAACCGCCGGGATCTATTGGGAGGCCATGGCATCCCATAAGCGTGCCCTGAGTCTGCTCACCATCTCCGACCATATCTTCACCGGGGAAGGGCTCAGCGCCCAGGACCGGCAGGATTCCTTTACGGAAATGATGGAGGTCGCCCTGGACACGGCCTGGGAAGCGGCGGAGTGACGAAGCCTCGGATCATCGAGGTCCGGGATCTGGACCTGCCGGAGCTGGAGGTTTATGCCCGGCTGACCGAGACCCAGCTTCGCAGCCGGATCGACCCGGAAAAAGGGGTATTCATCGCGGAAACCGCCAAGGTGGTGGAGCTTGCCCTTACCGCAGGGTACCAGCCTTTGTCCCTGCTCATGGATCGGAGAAAGCTGGAGGGGCAGGGGGGCAGGATCCTGGAAAAATGCGGGGATATCCCAGTGTACGTGGGGGAAAGGGAACTGCTGAGCCGTCTGACGGGCTACACCCTGACCCGGGGCATCCTCTGCGCCATGCGCAGGCCGAAGCCCCGGACGCCGGAGGAGATTTGCGCGGGCGCTTCGCGGATCGTCGTGCTGGAGGATATTGTGGACAGCACCAACGTGGGCGCACTTTTCCGTTCCGCCGCAGCCCTGGGGATGGACGCCATGCTGCTCAGCCCCTCCTGCTGCGACCCGCTGTGCCGGAGAGCCGTGCGGGTGAGCATGGGCACTGTGCTGCTGCTGCCCTGGGCAAGGCTGGGGGAGAAGCACGAAGACTGGCCGGAAGGCGGTCTCACCCGGCTGCGGAGCATGGGCTTTCGCATCGCCGCCCTGGCTCTGCGGGAGGACGCGGCGGCGCTGGGGGATCCCCGGCTGGAAAAAACGGAAAAGCTGGCCCTTCTGTTGGGCACGGAGGGGGACGGCCTGCGGCAGGAGACCATCGATCTCTGTGACGCCGCGATCCGGATCCCCATGAAGCGGGGAGTGGATTCCCTGAACGTAGCCGCCGCCGGGGCGGTTGCCTTCTGGCAGCTGCGAAAAAAGGAGGAAATGCCATGACATACGATGCGGAAACCAGGACCATCACCACGGAAAAGCTGATCCTTCGCCCCTTTCGGGAGGAGGACGTGCCCGCCATCGCGGCGGAGATGAATGATCCGGAGGTCGTCAAAACCACCCACGCCATGAGCTATCCCTTCCCGGAGGAGAATGTCCGCCGCTGGGTCGGGGGAATGCACGCCTCCTGGGAGAAGGGTTCCTCTTACGTTTTTGCCGTGACCGGCCGGGAGACGGGGGAAATGTACGGCTTCATCTGCCTGGTGACGGAGCCCCGGGATTACCGGGCCGAGCTGGGCTATGCCTACGGCCGGAAGCACTGGGGCAAGGGTATCGGCACCGAAGCCTGCACGGCGGTGGTCGACTTCGGGTTCCAGGTTCTGGACCTGCATAAGATCTATGCCCGCCATTTCGTTTCCAATCCGGCCTCCGGGCGTGTGATGCAGAAAAGCGGGATGGCGTACGAGGGCACCCAGAAATCCCACGATTATAAGGACGGCAAGTTTGAGGACGTGGCCTCCTATGGCATCCTTCATCCGTAAAGCCGCAGGGATCGCCGCGGGGGTGGGAGCGGCCGCTCTGGCGGGAACGCTGAGTCTCTATGTGCCCTATCGCATCGCCTTCCGTTCACCCCTGCCCGGGCAGAACGATATCTACCGGCTGCCGGAGGGCGAGCAGTACCGTTCCCGGGCGGAGGAGATGCGGGGGATGATCCGGCAGATGGCCGCGGAGCCCTATGAGACGGTGTGCATCACCTCCCGGGATGGGCTGAAGCTGCGGGGGAGGCTGTATCTCCGGGGCGGAAAAGATGCTCCGGTGGATCTGTGCTTCCATGGCTGGCGGGCGGTCGGACTCCGGGATTTCAGCGGAGGCGGCCTTTTTCTCCTGGGGGAGGGGCATAACGTGCTCCTGGCGGATCAGCGCGCACAAGGGGACAGCGAAGGAAATACCATGACCTTCGGGGTCATGGAGCGATGGGACTGTCTGGACTGGCTGGACTATATCCGGAGCCGGCCGGAGCTGGGGGGACCGGTGACGCTGTATGGGGTATCCATGGGCGCAGCCACGGTGCTTCTGGCCTCCGCGCTGCCTTTGCCGGAAAACGTGCGGTGCATCATCGCGGACTCTCCCTATTCTTCTCCGGAAGCCATTCTCCAAAAGGTGAGCCGGGATATGGGCCTGCCCGGGAAACCCGCCCTGGCCCTGCTCCGGGGCGGCGCCGCCCTGTTCGGCGGCTTTCGCTTCACGGGGATCAGCTGCGCGGAGGCCGTACGGCATACCCGGATCCCGATCCTTCTGATCCATGGGGAGGAGGACCGGTTCGTGCCCCTGGAGATGAGCCGGGAGATCGCGTCGGCGAATCCGGAGCGGGTGAAGCTGCTTACCTTTCCCGGCGCAGGCCACGGCCTGAGCTATCTGGAGGATCGGCAGCGGTACCGGCGGGAGGTCACGGCGTTTTGCCGTCTGGCACAAAAAACAGATTCAGCCCCTTGACAAACGGACGCTGCTGTGCTAAAGTTCGGGTAATTTCATAAGAAACGCGATGACGGGAAAGAGTACGCTTTTCGCGGCATTCAGAGAAGAGGCGGTTGGTGCGAGCCTCAATGTCAACGGAGCCGAAGCCATCCCCGAGCGGCAGGACCAAAAGGCGTTTTCCGAGTAAGTCCTGACGGGTACCCTCCGTAATCCAGGGGCCGGTATGACAGTACCGGGCAAAGTGCGGGTCTCCGGCCCGAATTCAGGTGGTAACACGGATAGATTATGTCCGCCCTGAGCGTTGGCTCAGGGCGGTTTTTATTTGGAGGAAATGCAACATGAAACGGGAATTCAACCAGTCCGGAAAGCTGAACAACGTGGCCTATGATATCCGTGGACCGGTGATGGACGAAGCCATGCGGATGGAGGCCAGAGGGGCGCAGATCCTGAAACTCAATATCGGAAACCCCGCGCCCTTCGGCTTCTTTGCTCCGGACGAGGTCATTCTGGATATGATCTATAATCTTCGGGCCAGCGAGGGCTATTCCGATTCCCAGGGCCTGTTCTCCGCCCGGAAGGCCATTATGCAGTATTGCCAGCTCAAGCACATCCCCAATGTGGGCATCAAGGATATCTTTACGGGCAACGGGGTGAGCGAGCTCATCACCATGACGATGCAGGCCCTGCTGGATAACGGGGACGAGATCCTGGTCCCCAGCCCGGATTATCCCCTCTGGACAGCGTCCATCACCCTGGCCGGGGGCAGAGCCGTCCACTACGTATGCGATGAGGCATCCGACTGGTATCCGGATATCCAGGACCTGCGGAGCAAGGTGACGGATCGGACCAAGGGAATCGTGGTGATCAACCCCAATAACCCCACCGGCGCCCTGTATCCCCGTGAGGTGCTGGAACAGATCGTGGAGGTCGCCCGGGAATACGACCTGATTCTCTTTGCGGATGAAATATACGACCGTCTGGTGATGCAGGGAGAGGAGGAGCACGTAGCGCTGGCCTCCCTGGCGCCGGATTTGCTGACCCTGTGCTACAACGGCCTTTCCAAGTCCCATCGGGTGGCGGGATTCCGCTGCGGCTGGGTCTGCCTGGCCGGGGACAAGAGCCATGCCCAGGGCTATATCGACGGCCTGAATCTGCTGGCCAAAATGCGGCTGTGCTCCAATGTGCCGGGACAGAGCATCATCCAGACCTCCCTGGGGGGCTATCAATCCATGGATGAGTATCTGAAGCCGGGCGGGAGACTCTACGAGCAGCGGGAATACATCTGGAACGCCCTGAACAGCATCCCGGGGATCAGCGCCGTGAAGCCCAAGGCCGCCTTTTACATTTTCCCCAGGATCGAAACGGAAAGATTCCGGATCAACAGCGACGCCCAGATGGCTCTGGATCTGCTCAAGCAGAAGCATATCCTGGTGACGCCGGGATCCGGCTTCAACTGGGGGGCACCGGACCACTTCCGCATCGTGTACCTGCCCAACATGGAGGAACTCCGTACCGCCATGAGCCGCATGGAGGAATTCTTCGCGGACTATATCCAGGGCAAGGATTAAGGCAGCCGAAGACCCTCCGAGGGATCCGCGCCCAGCAGGAGCATGGCGCCGGCGGCAGCCAGAACCGCCTCCGGCTCCGCGGGAGCGTCCAGCGCGATGGAGATTTCCTGCGGTTCCAGAAGCGCGCCGGTCAGGGCGGGAATATCCGCCTGCAGAGCCAGCATGGCGCTGTCGGAACCGATGCTGGAGAGGGTCAGGGCGTCTCCGTATCCCAGACCGCAGGATACCGTCCGGGGACCGGGGGGAGGATCCTGACCCACCGCCAGAACGAGACTGCCCCCGTTTTTTCCCAGGGACGCGCCGGGGGGCAGGATGAGGAGATCTGCCCGGCTGCCGGAGCAGATCGCCGCGTCGATGGTTCCTTCCCGGCTGGCTTTTTTCAGACAGGTTTTCACGTAGGGCTGCAGCCGCGGGCTGCCTCCCTTCCCAAAAGACACGCTGAACATACGATCACCCGGACATAGTTTGATATGTCCGGGTGATTTTATGCGCTGTACGGAAGGGGATTATTTCAGCTTCAGCAGGCCGGCATGATTCTGGAAATACCGGAAACCGGACCACAGGGTGGTGATGACCATGAGGGCGACGCAGAGATTGTCCACCGTAAAGCCGGAGAAAAGCTCCATCGCATGGAGACTGGTCATCATCACACAAAGGCAGACCATGGTCACGGCGGTTTTGACCTTGCCGGAGATCCCGGCGGCGATCACAATGCCGCTGTCCACCGCCACCAGGCGGAGGGCCGTCACCGCGAATTCCCGGGCGATAATGAGAAATGCGGCCCAGGAGGGGATCTGGCCCCATTCCACAAAAATCAGGATGGCGGAGGTGACCAGAAGCTTGTCCGCCAGTGGATCCATGAATTTCCCGAAGGTGGTGACCTGGCTGTACTTCCTGGCGATGTAGCCGTCAACGCTGTCGGAAATGCTGGCCAGGATGAAGATCCCCAGGGCGACCAGGTTCGAGCCCGGGAAGCGCAGAAGCATCAGCACAACGAACACGGGAATCAGCGCGACACGCAGCATGGTGATCTTGTTTGCCGTCGTCATAAAAGCTACCTTCTTTCTGCGGGGGGCCGGGATTTCAATCCGCCAGCTCGCCCACCAGATCTCCTTCCAGCACTTCCGTGATGCGGACCCGGACAAAGGTCCCGGGCTGGACGTCCTTCCCGGTGAAGAATACCTTGCCGTCCACATCCGGGCTGTCCGCATAGCTGCGGCCGTACCAGCATTCCGCCACCACGTCGAAGCCCTCGGCCAGTACCTCCTGCACGGAGCCCAGGCGGCTTTCGTTGAATTCGTCCATGATCCGGGACTGGATCTCCGTCACGATCTCGCATCGCTGTTCCGCCGTATCCGTATCCGGCCTGTCCATGGAGAAGGCCGGGGTACCCTCCTCCGGGGAATAGGGAAACACGCCGGCCCGCTCCAGCTTTGCCCGCTTCAGGAAAGCACAGAGCTCCTCAAACTCCGCCTCCCCCTCGCCGGGAAGACCGGTGATCAGGCTGGTGCGGATAACCAGGCCGGGAATGCTCTCCCGCAGGTGGGTGAGCAGGGCTTCCAGCTGCGCGCCGCTGCCCCGGCGGTGCATTTTCTTCAGAATGCCGTCGTTAATGTGCTGGATGGGGATATCCAGGTATTTGACCACCTTATCCTCCTCAGCCACGGTGCGGATGAGCTCCTCATCCACCAGGTCCGGATAGAGGTAATGGAGGCGGATCCAATGGAGGCCTTCGATCCGGCACAGCTCCCGCACCAGCTCGGCCAGCCGGGGTTTTCCGTACAGATCCAGACCGTAGCGGGTGATGTCCTGGGCGACCACCAGGAGCTCCTTTACGCCGCTCTCCGCCAGTCCCCGGGCCTCCTCCAGGATGCGTTCCATGGGACGGGAACGGTACCTTCCCCGGATGGAAGGAATGACGCAGAAGGCGCAGCGGTTATCGCAGCCTTCTGCAATCTTGAGATAAGCCCAGCCCGGACCGGTGCTGACGACCCGGCCCGCTTCGCTCACCGGCGCGTTCAGATCCCCCAGCAGGAGAGGCTTTTCTCCGGCCTCCGCCTTCTCCAGCGCGTCCACGATCTCATCGAAGGAACCGGTGCCCAGGATGCCGTCCACCTCGGGCATCTCCCGGAGCAGCTCCTCCTTGTAGCGCTGGGGCAGACAACCGGTCACCAGCAGGGTCTTCAGCTTGCCGGTCTTTTTCAGCTCGGCGCATTCCAGGATATTGTCGATGGCCTCGGATTTGGCGCTGTCGATGAACGCGCAGGTGTTGATGATCAGCGCATCCGCTTCGGCGGGATCCTCCGTCAGGGTATAGCCCGCCTCGTTGAGCAGGCAGAGCATCTGTTCGCTGTTGATCAGGTTTTTCGCGCAGCCCAGGGAGATGAGTCCCACAGTCTTGCTCATGGCTTCCATTCCTTTCTCAAAGGGGGATAATGCCGTAGGGTCAGTCCTGCGGTTCGGCATCCCGGCGATGCAGAGCGGCGCGGATTTCTTCCCAGCTATACCCCCTGCGCTGGAGATAGGCGGCCAGCTTCCGCCGCTGGGTTTCGTCCGGTTCGCCGCCCTTCAGACGGGCGTCGATGAGCGCGTCCAGCTTTTCCTCCGCCGCGGGAAGGCCTTCCAGGGCGTCGGCCCAGTATTCCCGGGGGATCTGATGCCGCATCAGCTCCTGCTCCGCTCTTCTTCGGCCGTAGCCCCTGGCGCCGCAGCGGCGGATGATCATCTCGGCGTAAGCCGCTTCGTCGATGACGCCCAGTTCCAGCATCCGGCTTACCGCAGCCTCCGCATGCTCGGGAGCGGCGCCTTTTTCCCGCAGCTTTCGTTCCAGCTCTCCTGCGGACATGGCCCGGCGGCTGAGCTGCTCCGCCGCCTTCACGCGGACGCCGTAGGCTTCGCAGGCGTCCCGCAGCGCAGCGAGCGCCTCCGGATCAAGCTCCATGCCGGGGAAAAGATTCAGATCCATCACTTCCCGGGGTCCGCAGCGCAGTTCCTCGCCGTTTTCCAGCTCCAGCAGAAAGCGCTTGCCTTCCTCCAGGGGCTTGATATGGATGAGGCGCATGCTCAGTCTTCAAAATCCTCCGCATCCACGCTCACGGCGCGGGAGGCGGGAGTGGCTTCGGCGGCGGGCTTCCGGTCGGGCTGCTGCCGCCTGACCATGGCTTCCTTCACCTGGGCCTCCAGCTCGTCCGCCACGTCCGGGTTTTCTTTCAGGTAATTCTTCACGCTGTCCTTGCCCTGAAGGCGCTGATCCCGGAAGGTGAACCAGCTGCCGCTTTTCTCAATGAAGCCCAACTGCAGGGCAATATCCGTGAGCTCGCTGGACCGGGAAATGCCTTCCCCATAGATGATGTCGAATTCCGCTTCCCGGAAGGGGGGAGCGACCTTGTTCTTCGTTACCTTTACCCGGGTATGGCTGCCGATCTTCTGGCCGCCGACGCTGAGGGTCTCGGTGCGGCGGACGTCCAGACGGACGCTGGCATAGAACTTCAGTGCCCGGCCGCCGGTGGTGGTCTCCGGATTGCCGTACATCACGCCGATTTTTTCCCGCAGCTGGTTGATGAAGATCACCACGCAGTTGGTCTTGGAGATGGATCCGGTAAGCTTCCGCAGCGCCTGGGACATGAGCCGGGCCTGGAGGCCGACCACACTGTCGCCCATCTCCGCCTCGATCTCAGACCGGGGAACCAGCGCGGCCACCGAGTCGATCACCACCACGTCGATGGCGCCGGAACGCACCAGCGCATCGCAGATCTCCAGCGCCTGCTCGCCGGTGTCCGGCTGGGAGATGAGCAGATTGTCGATATCCACGCCCAGAGCGTGGGCATAGGTGGGGTCCAGTGCGTGTTCGGCGTCGATGAAGGCCGCCTCGCCGCCCGCCTTCTGGGCGGAGGCGACGATATGCAGGGCCAGAGTGGTCTTGCCGGAGGATTCCGGACCGTAGATCTCCACGATCCGCCCCTTGGGCACGCCGCCGATTCCCAAAGCCAGGTCCAGAGCCAGGGAGCCGGTGGAGATCGCCTCGATCCCCGTGTTTGCGGCGGAACCCAGCCTCATGATGGAGCCCGCGCCGAACTGCCGCTCGATCTGGGCCATGGTGGTCTCCAGCGCCTTCTGCTTATCCGCCGCAGGGGCTGCCGGTTCAGGAGATCCTTTGAATAGTAGAGCGAGGTTGGATTGGAATTGTTTAATCCAACTT
>CAMVBX010000069.1 GCA_947165825.1 uncultured Clostridia bacterium | reverse complement strand
TGGCACGCCTGACGCGACTCGAACGCACGACCTTCTGCTCCGGAGGCAGACGCTCTATCCAACTGAGCTACAGGCGCATTTGTACCCCGGGGCTCCGCCCCGAAGTTGCTCCGCAATTATAGTATTGCCGGGCGGACTTGTCAAGCCCCCGTGCGTCTTTTTTGCGGTCATTTGCGAAAGAAGGGCCGGAAAGTTTCAGGACAGACAAAAAAACGGGGATTGATCGACGGAAATGCCTTGAATAATTCCATATGGGGTCGTACAATGTACAGGATGGCATTTTTTCAGACAGAGAGACCGGAGGCGTTCATCCTTGATCAATATCGTCCTGGTAGAGCCGGAGATCCCCCAGAACACCGGCAACATCGCCCGCACCTGCGCCGTTACCGGGGCCAGGCTCCACCTGGTCCGCCCGCTGGGCTTCGATATATCGGACAAGGCGGTGAAACGGGCCGGGCTGGATTACTGGTATCTCCTGGATCTGCGGGTGTATGATTCCATCCAGGTCTTTCTGGAGGAGCACGGGGACAAGCCCCTGTGGCTTGCCACCACCAAAGGGGCGCGGCGGTATACGGATGCCCGGTTCGAGGAGGAGTGTTGGCTCCTCTTCGGCAAGGAGACGGCCGGTCTCCCGGAATGGCTCCGGGAGCGGTATGCCGACCGGTGCCTGCGCATCCCCATGGTGGACGAAGCCCGGAGTATGAACCTGGGCAACAGTGTTGCGATCCTGTGCTATGAGGCCCTGCGCCAGCGGAATTTTGCCGGTCTGCGGGGCTGAGCGCACCAAGATAAAATCGAGAGGAGTTTCTGCCATGCAGTACGCCAAACGGTCCGTACGGGATACGAATCTGGAGGGCAAGCGCGTCCTCCTGCGCTGCGATTTCAACGTGCCCATGAAGGAGGGGCGCATCCAGGATGATACCCGCATCCGGGCCGCCCTCCCCACCATCGGCTATATCCTGGATCGGGGAGCTTCCCTGATTCTCTGTTCCCACCTGGGCCGCCCAAAGGGCCAGGTGAAGCCGGAGCTGACGCTTGCCCCTGTGGCGGAGCGGCTTTCCGCCCTGCTGAATCAGCCGGTCCCCCTGGCGCCGGACTGCGTCGGTCCTCAGGTGCAGGCCATGGCCGAAGCCCTGAAGCCGGGGGAGTGTCTGCTGCTGGAAAACCTCCGCTTCCATCCGGAGGAGGAAAAGAATGACCCGGACTTTGCCAAAGCCCTGGCGGGTCTGGCAGACGTTTTCGTTTCCGATGCCTTCGGCACCGTTCACCGGGCCCATGCCTCCACCGCGGGGGTGGCGGCGTATCTGCCCTCCTGCTGCGGCTTCCTCATCGAGGCGGAGCTGAAGGCCCTGGGCGAGGCCATCGACCGGCCCCAGCGGCCCCTGGTGGCCGTCCTGGGCGGCGGCAAGGTGGCGGACAAGCTGGGGGTCATCGACCATCTGCTGGATAAAGCGGATACCCTTCTCATCGGCGGCGGCATGGCGTATACCTTCCATAAGGCCCTGGGCGGCGAGATCGGCAAATGCATGCTGGATCAGGAAAAGCTTCCCTATGTGAAGGATATGATCGCCAAGGCGGAGGCCAGGGGCGTCAAGCTCCTGCTGAACGTGGATACCATGGCGGTGAAGGAAATCGCGCCCAATGCGGAGTATATCACCTGCCCGGCCAACGCCGTCCCGGAGGATCGGGAGAGCGCGGATATCGGGGAGAAGACCCGGGCCCTCTTTGCCGCTGAGATCGAAAAGGCAGGCACCGTGGTCTGGAACGGCCCTATGGGCGTGTTTGAGATGGAAGGCTTCGCCGGCGGAACGGAGGCCATCGCCAAGGCCATGGCCAAATGCCCCGGCGTCACCATCGTGGGCGGGGGCGACAGCGTCGCCGCCGTGCAGCGGCTGGGCCTGGCGGATCAGATGACCCATATCTCCACCGGCGGCGGCGCCTCTCTGGAATTCCTGGAGGGGAAGGAACTGCCGGGTATCGCCTGCCTGCCGGATAAGGAGGAAGCATGAATACCCGGTATCGTCGGGCTGTCCTGGCGGGAAACTGGAAGATGAACCTGCTGAGCGGGGACGTAAAACCCTATGCCCAGCGGCTTCGGGAGCTGGCGGAGCGCCGGCCTCGGCGGGAGGTGCTGGTGTGCGTGCCCTTCGTCCTGATCCCCGCCGCGGTGAAGGCCTTCCGGGGTTCCCATATCGCCGTGGGGGCCCAGGACGTGAGCGAGGAGCCCAAGGGAGCCAGGACCGGTGAGGTCTCCGCAGCCCAGCTGCGGGACGCGGGAGTGAAATACGTCATCGTGGGCCACAGCGAGCGGCGGCAGTATCACGGGGAAACGGATGCCGCGGTGAACCGGAAGCTCATCGCCGTCCACGGGGAGGGCATGACACCCATCCTCTGCGTGGGGGAGACCCTGGAGCAGCGGGAGCTGGGGATCCAGGGGGAGCTGGTGGCCATGCAGGTGAAGGCCGCCCTGAACGGCCTGTCGGAGGAGCTGCTCCGGCGCACCGTCATCGCCTACGAGCCCATCTGGGCCATCGGCACCGGGCGTACGGCCTCCCCAGAGCAGGCGCAGGAGATGTGCGCCCTGATCCGGTCGGTTCTGCGGCAGCTGTACGGCGCCCGGGCTGCCCGGGCGGTTCCCGTGCTCTACGGCGGCTCCATGAACGCGGAGAATGCGGAGGCGCTGCTGCGGCAGCCGGATGTGGACGGAGGTCTGGTGGGGGGAGCCTCCCTGGACCCGGAGAAGTTTTCCCGGATCATCGCGGCGGCGGACCGGCTGGAGACCGCCGTTGACCGGATCACGAAAGAATAAGAGGAGGAACGGGACATGAGCGCATTTTTGGAGATCACCGATATCATCGGTCGGGAGATATTGGACAGCCGGGGCAACCCCACCGTGGAGGCGGAAGTCACTCTGGCGGACGGGACCGTCGGCCGGGCGGCCGTACCCTCCGGGGCATCCACCGGCGTATACGAGGCCTGCGAGCTGCGGGACGGGGATAAATCCCGGTACCTGGGCAAGGGGGTCCTGAACGCGGTGGAGGCGGTGAATACCGAGATCGCCGACCTCCTCACCGGGGTAAACGCCCTGGAGCAGCCCCTGGTGGACCATCTGCTGCGGGAGCTGGACGGGACCCCGAATAAATCCCGCCTGGGGGCCAACGCTCTGCTGAGCGTCTCCTTGGCCTGCGCCCGGGCGGCCAGCGAAGCCCTGGGCCTGCCCCTGTACCAGTATATCGGCGGGGTGAACGCCAAGACCCTGCCCGTGCCCATGATGAATGTGCTGAACGGCGGCGTCCACGCCCCCAATTCCGCCGTGGATATCCAGGAATTCATGATCATGCCCGTGGGCGCCCCCACCTGGCGGGAAGCCCTGCGGATGTGCAGCGAGGTTTTCCACGTTCTTTCCAAGGTGCTGGGCACCTCCAGCGTGGGGGACGAGGGAGGCTACGCGCCCCCGGATCTGAAGAGCGACGAGGATGCCCTTGCGGCGCTGGTGGAGGCCATCAGCCGGGCTGGCTATACCCCCGGCGAGGATTTCCTGCTGGCGATGGACGGCGCGGTGTCCGACTGGTTCAGCAAGGAGGACGGCCTGTACCATCTGCCCAAGCGGGGCATCGCCATGAGCCGGGAGGAAATGGTGGATATGTACGTCTCCTTCGCGGAAAAGTATCCCATCATCTCCATTGAAGACGGCATGGCGGAGGACGACTGGGACGGCTGGAAGCTGCTGACGGACGCCCTGGGGAAGAAGCTCCAGCTGGTGGGGGACGACCTGTTCGTCACCAACGTGGAGCGGGTGAAGATGGGCATCGAGAAGGGCGTATGCAACAGCGTCCTCATCAAGGTCAACCAGATCGGTACCCTCACCGAGACCCTGGATACCATGCAGCTGGCCAACCGGGCCGGGTACACCACCGTGGTGAGCCACCGCAGCGGCGAGACGGAGGATACCACCATCGCGGACCTGGTGGTGGGCCTGAACGCCGGACAGATCAAGACCGGCGCCCCCAGCCGCACGGATCGGGTGGCCAAGTACAACCAGCTCCTGCGCATCGAGGAGGGCCTTTACGATATGGCCGTGTATCCCGGCCGCAAGGCTTTCTTCAATCTTCCGGATCTTGCCCGGTAAAGGCGTATAATCCTGCCGGAAACGGCAATACTCCCCCATAGAGGAACTCCGCGGAGAGACCCTCCGCGGAGTTTTTGTCCCGGCGCAAGGCCGGGTACATTTGGGGGTGAATGAATTTGCGTAAAAACAGGCAGGATGGAGCGGAACCCCTGTGGAAGCGGCTGGGAGCCTTCCTGGGCAGACAGGGCTTCTATCTGGTACTTTTCCTCTGCGTTGCCATGATCGGCCTCACGGCCCTGATCTTCTCCAGCACCTGGAAGGCGGTGCAGACCGTTTCCGAGGATCCGGGAATGTCCCTGCGGATCACCATGCCGCCGCTGCCCACCCTGGCGCCCGGGGCGGGGGAGACCGTTCCGCCGCTGCTCACCGGGACGGAGCCCTCTGCTCCGCCGGCTTCGGAAAACACCGGGGAGAAAGGGAATGAACTCCCCTCCCTGGAGGAGCCGGACCAGCCCGCGGCGGAAGTGATGGCCAGCGTCTTCCTCTGGCCGCTGAACGGAGAAGTGGAACGGGCCCATGCCTGGGATCGGCTGGTGTACGACCGGACCATGGCGGACTGGCGCACCCATGACGGGCTGGATATCTCCGGCGGCCTGGGGGCCAAGGTCTGCGCGGCGGCGGACGGGGTGGTGGAAGAGGTCACGCTGGACGAGCGTCTGGGGACCACCGTCATCCTGTACCATGGCGGAGGTCTCCGCAGCGTGTATGCCAACCTGGCTGCCTCCCCTGCGGTGCAGACCGGGGATGAGGTGAGCGTCGGGGACGTGTTGGGGGCCATCGGAACCACCGCCATGGCAGAACGGGGAGACGTGACCCATCTGCATTTCGCCATGTCCGTGGACGGGGTCTCCGTGGATCCCCGGGAGTACCTGCCCCGGAAATGACCGGAAACAGAATACAGACATGCACAGGGGCGGCCCATCCGGGCCGCCCCTGACAGACTGTAGACAAACCCGAAAATGGAACGAAAACGGGAAGGAAGATAGCGCGAAAGAAACCCAGGAGGGGTGTCTTTCGCGTTCAATCAGAAGTTTTTCGAACAATTTCTACCGTATTTCCTGTTCGAAAAACTTGCTTCAGCGGGGCGACAAGACTTTGTCGACACGCTGAGGGGCGGCCCATCCGGGCCGCCCCTGATTCTCCGTTATACCGGGCAAAGGATCAGCTTTCCCCCTCCGGTTGATACCCGCCGCCGATATCCTCCCCGGTCTCGCAGGTAAAGCGCCACTCCACCACGTCCCCGGGCTCCAGGGCATAGCCGCTGCAGCCGTAGTTGGGATACCAGCCGTTGACGCTGTACATCCAGCCGGAGCCGGAGCCGGCGTCCAGCTCATACAGGTTGTAGATCCCCTCGATATAGGCGGAGCCGTACATCGGAGACTGGGAATACTCCATGTGGATCTTGTATTCCCGGGTGACCCGGCGCAGCAGGTCGAATACGCTGTCCCCCTCCTCCAGGGGAACGGTGACGGGTTCCAGGATCCATCCGTCCTCCGGAATGAGTTCCCGCTTATCCGGGTCCAGCCAGTCCATGTGGTCCAGCAGGGCAGCGCAGGAGATGGACATGGTGACGACGTTTTCTTCCGGCGTTTCCTTCGGGGCCGGGGTTTCCGTCGGTTCTGCCGAGGGCAGGGCGGAGACAGCAGGTGTCTGGGGCGCTGCGGTCGCAGGGGCAGGGGAGCCCTTGCCGCCCGCGTTCCAGCCCCGGTTTCCGGGGCCTCCGCCGAACCAGAAGGCGGCGGCCAGAACCACGATCACCAGCACCGGTACGATAACCTTCCATTTATTCTTCTTCCACCACATTCCGTGATCCCTCCCCGCGGGCTTGTCTTCTTTGCCGTTTTCTGAAAACTCAGTTTAGCGGTTTTTCGGCCCCTTGTCAATCCGGGGAAATTGGGGTGCAGTCTGCCGTGCTGAAAAAACGGGAAAATCCCGCTGACCTGTTGCCAACGCAGGGATGAACGGATATAATATTGTAAAATATCTGCTTTCGGTCCCGAACGGGACCTGCCTGGGAAAGGAAGGTCAGCGATGGAAAACGAAAACTTTGTCATGAATACCGAGGGGCAGTACGGCGGTCAGATCGTACAGGAGCTTTCCTCCATGTTCACCGGCAGCAACCCCTTCAATGAGGTCTATAAAAAGTGGGGCGACCGGCTCCTGTATATGGACAGCCATATGGTGCCCGGCGCCTTTCAGATGAACACCACCTGGTACGTCCATGCGCCGGATTTCCGGCCTCTGCCCTATCATGAGGAGCATGTGCATGATTTCGACGAGCTGGTGGGCTTTCTGGGCTCCGATCCCAACGACAAGTACGACCTGGGCGGCGTCATCGAGATCGGCATCAACGGCGAGCTCCACCGCCTCACCCGCAGCTCCATCATCTTCATGCCCGCGGGGATGAAGCATCTGCCCCTGTCCATTCTGGAGCTGCGCCGTCCCATTCTGCATTTTTCCGTCTCCATGAACCCCACCTACTACGCCAAGCGCACCATGGATATGGAGAAAAAATAATCGAACGGAGGAATCACCATGGGTTTGCTTTCCAAACTCCTGGGTATGGACAAAAAACTGGAGCAGACGGTGAAAAACGCCGTGAACGATGCGGTGAACGCCGCACTGCAGAACCAGAACGCTGCCCGGAATGTCCAGAACCAGCCGACGTATCCCCAGCCGTCCGCACAGGGAACCGCGCCCATAGGCCAGTCCTGGGGACCGGTGATGCCGGCGGAGGAAAACCAGTTCAGCTATCCCGGCACCTACTTGGAATACTTTGCCCATGTGTTCAAGGAGGAGTTCCCGGAGTACAACATCACCTACGGACCGAAACCGAGGATTCTCGGCGCTTTGTTCACCTTCTGGTCCGGAACGGGGAAGGCTCTGGTGGTGGAGATCCTTCCGGAGAGCAGCGAGACCGTGCGCGTGAAAAAAGCCTGCGCCGCCCAGGGAGTCCCCTATCTCCGATTCTACTATAACCACCATGGCTGGTGGAACACCCGTTCCTATGTGACCCAGCGTACCCGGCAAGCGCTGCGGGGCTGAAAACCGAATAAAAAGCAGAAAGAGAACGCCATGCGCCTGCGGCGGATCAGGCGCGGGACCCTTGCTCCGGCTTCGCAGGCAGCCGGTCCCGCGTACGGTCTGGTGTAATCCGGGAATTTCCCGGATTTAATGATTTCTCTTTCTGCTTTTTTCTGCGGAGAAATGCCCGCCGTCCCTTCGGAAGGGGCGGCGGAGCTGAAGGAGGTGCGGCTGTGGAGAGCCTGCTGGACAGACTGGGCGACAGGGAAACCTGGGAACGATTCTATGCCTATAAGTGCTCCTTGGCCTGCCCCAAGTCCTTTGCCGGGGAACTGCGGCGGTTCATCGACCGGGAGGAGTATCTCCCGGTTTACGAGGGCATCCGGCGAGGCGAGCCGTTCCCCCTGCCGGTGAAGAAGTCCATTGCCAAGCTGGGAACGGAGAAAAAGCGGGTGGTGTATACCTATCCCCCGTCGGAGAATATGGTGCTGAAACTCCTGACCTGGCTTCTTCTCCGGCGGTATGACGACCGGTTCAGCCCCTGCCTCTATTCCTTCCGCCCGGGCCGCAGCGCCAAGGACGCCATCCGCGCTCTGCGCCGGATACCGGGTCTGGAGAGTCAGTACGCCTATAAAGCGGATATCCATGATTACTTCAATTCCATCCCCGTGCCCCTGCTCCTGCCCATGGTGGAAGAAACGGTGGGGGAGGATGCCGCCCTGCTGGCATTTCTCCGCCGACTCCTGGAGGAGCCGGAGACGATGGAGCGGGGAAGAGCGGTGCGGGAGCAGAAGGGCATCATGGCGGGCACCCCTCTCTCCGCCTTTTACGCAAACCTGTATCTGACGGAACTGGACCGGCATTTTGAAGAAGCGGGGATCCCCTATATCCGCTATTCCGACGACGTGATCCTCTTTGCCCCCGACCGTGGGGAGGCGGAGACGCATGCCGCCTGGCTCTGGGCTTTCCTGGATTCCCGCGGCCTGACCCTGAATCCGGAAAAAGAAGCCCTCACCGCGCCGGGTGAGGGCTGGACCTGTCTGGGCTTTTTCTGCCGCGGGGAAACGGTGGATATCGCGGAGGCTACGGTGCGGAAGCTCAAGGGCAAAATGCGCAGAAAGGTCCGCGCCCTGGCCCGCTGGGCGGACCGGACGGGAGCGGAGCGGGAACGGGCCGCCGCAGCCTTCATCCGGGTCTTCAACCGGAAGCTGCTGGAGGGTCCGGAAAACAGCGAGCTCACCTGGAGCTATTGGTTCTTCTCCGTCATCAATACCACAAAGAGCCTGCGGGAGATCGACCGCTATGCCCAGGACTGTCTCCGCCGCCTTCTCAGCGGGAAAAACACCAAGGCCCGGTTCAACGTCCGGTACGGGGACCTGAAGGCCCTGGGATACCGGAGCCTGGTGAATGCCTACTATTCCTTTTCCCCGGATTGATCCGGCTGCAGCGCCGTGATTCTGGCCGCCTCCCCCACCCGACTGGGGGCGGCGGTCTGTTTTTTCACCAGGTCTCCCAGCTCCCGGCTGATCCGGCTGACCTCCTCCTCGAATTCCTGGGCGGAGAGCCGGAGAAGGCCGGTGCGCACCGCCGCCAGGCGGATGAGCCCATCGGAGGTGACCACCCGTACCTGCTCGTTTCTGCCGATCTCATGAACCAGGCGCTCGATGTAGGCATCCCCGGTCTCGTTCTCCTCCGTGTACACCACCCGGATCCCGTGGTAATCCAGCTTTTCTCCCCGGTTCCGGGGTACCCGGTAGCCGTCGAACACCAGCACCACCTCATACCGGGTGTAGGCGGAGAAGTTCACCAGAAGATGCATGAGCCTTTCCCGGGCGTCCTCCAGCTCCCGTTCCGCCAGAGCGCGCAGGTCCTCCCAGGCGAAGATCACGTTGTACCCGTCGATGATATACCAGAGCTTTTTCGGCGTCACCGGCTCTGCCGGCTGCGCCTCTGCGGCCGTGACGGAAGGCGGGCGGCGGTATTGGGGTCGGCGGATGGGGCCGAATTCCCGGAGAAGGATGGCCTCCAGCTCTTTCTCGTCGATCTGGAGGTTCTGCCGGTTCAGGCGGGGCGTCACAGGCCGGGGCGCTTTCAGACAGCTCTCCAGGTGCATGTAATCCTTCACCTTATCCCACTTCACGGGGAATCCGCCTCCGTGGGCGCAGAAAACGGAATCGGGACTGTTTTCCAGATCCCGCTCCGGCTCGTATCCCGCCTCCGCGACCGCGCTCTCCGGGTCGGGGCAAAGGTCGTAGCCGTCCTGCTCCAGGGTGAGCCGTCCGCGTCCGCCGGTATAGGCCGCCACCTGGGCGGCATAGCCGTTGAGGCCCGTCACGGGAGCGCGGCCCCGGAGAAGGACCATGTCCCCCGCGTCTTCGGGGGAATCCAGGGTGCCGTGGCGGGCGCGGATATCGTAGATGGCCCTGCCCAGCTGCTCCGGCGGCAGCTCAAGGCGGAATGCGTACCAGGGCTCCAGCAGCACGCTCCGGGCCTGCATCAGCCCCTGCCGCACCGCCCGATACGTGGCCTGGCGGAAGTCGCCCCCCTCCGTGTGTTTCAAGTGAGCCCGGCCGGAGGCCAGGGTGATGCGCATATCGGTGATGGGGGAGCCGGTGAGCACCCCCAGATGGGTCTTTTCCGCCAGATGGGTGAGGATCAGCCGCTGCCAGTTCCGGTCCAGGGCGTCCTCACTGCAGACGGAGGCAAACTGCAGACCGCTTCCCCGGGGCAGCGGCTCCAGGATCAGATGGACCTCCGCATAGTGCCGCAGGGGCTCGTAGTGCCCGACCCCTTCCACGGGGGCGGAAATGGTTTCTTTGTACAGAACGCGGCCCCGGTCCAGGGACACCTCCACCCCGAAGCGGCGGGCAATGAGACTCTTCAGGATTTCTGCCTGCACTTCGCCCATGAGGCTGACGCCGATCTCCCCCAGGGCGGAGTCGTATTCCAGACGGAGCTGAGGGTCTTCTTCCTCCAGCTGCCGCAGCTTCCGGAGCATCGTCACCGGATCCTCCCCCTCCGGAAGAAGGATGCGATACCGCATGACCGGCTCCAGCCTGGGTGCGGAGCCCAGACGCTCGGTGCCCAGCCCCTGCCCTTCCCGGGTCCGGCTGAGACCGGTAACGGCACAGATCCCCCCCGGATAAACGGTTTCCGTGGGGGTGAAGCGGCTGCCGGTATACAGGCGGATCTGGTCCACCTTCTCCGACGTATCCCCGACCCGGATGCTGTCCTTTACCTTCAGCATGCCGCCCGTGAGCTTCAGCCAGGTAAGGCGGTTCCCCTGGGGATCGTGGCTGATCTTGAATACCCTGGCGCCGAAGGCTTCGGGCCAGGTTCGGGGCAGAAAGCATTCCTCCATACCCAGGAGGAATTCCTCGACCCCCTCCAGCTTCAGCCCGGAACCGAACCAGCAGGGGAAAACCTGCCGGGTCTGAACGCTTCGGGCTGTGGCCTCCCCGGGCAGGGCCCCGGTTTCCAGGTATTCTTCCAGCAGCGCCTCGCTCCCCATGGCTACCTGCTCCTTCAGGGCGGCGGAGCCGTATTCCAGGCAGGCCGGACTCAGCTCCCGCTGCAGCTCCGCCAGCAGGTCCTCCCGGCTTCGCCGGGCGAAGTCCATTTTGGTAATGAACAGATATACCGGTACCCGATAGTGCTCCAGAAGCCGCCAGAGGGTGCGGGTGTGGGCCTGGACGCCATCCAGCCCGCTGATGACCAGGATGGCGCCGTCCAGTACCTGGAGCACCCGTTCCGTTTCACTGGAAAAGTCCACATGGCCGGGGGTGTCCAGAAGACTGACGGTCCAATTCCCCAGGCGGAACATGGCCTGGCTGAGGAAGATGGTGATGCCCCGGCTGCGCTCCAGCTCGTGGGTATCCATGGCCGTGTCTCCCCGGTCCACCCGGCCGGGCTGACGCAGCTTGCCGGTGGTATAGAGGATGGCTTCCGCCAGGGTGGTTTTCCCGGCGTCCACATGGGCCAGGAGTCCCAGGGTGAGTTGTTTCCCCGGCTGCAAACCCGTATCGCTCATGTTGTCCCTCCTCCTGAAAAAGAACAATGGAAAAGCGGATCATAAGGCCATGATCCGCTGCGCGGATAAGAGAGAAAGCGGCTGCTGCACCGGCAGCAGCCGCACAGACTGTAGACAAACCCGAAAATGGAACGAAAACGGGAAGGAAGATAGCGCGAA
>CAMVBX010000068.1 GCA_947165825.1 uncultured Clostridia bacterium | reverse complement strand
GCCACCGTGGCGATGCCCATCTCCTTGCAGGCCCGGATGATGCGCACCGCGATCTCGCCCCGGTTGGCGATCAGGATCTTTGAAAACATATCCGTTTCTCCGCTTCAGATGATTTCCGCTCAGACAATGGCAAAGGAAAACTCCGCCTTTACGCAGAGCTTTCCCGCCGCGTACCCTTCCCCCTCGGCGAAGTAGAAGGGCTTCTTGACCTTGGTGACCCGGCAGCAGGTCTCGAAAAGGTCCCCCGGCCGCACCGGGTTTTTGAAGCGGACCTTGTCCAGACCGGTATACATGGGGGTTTTCCCCGGCTCCATCTCGCCGGAGAGCAGCACGCAGACGCTTTGGGCCAGGATCTCGCAGAGCACCACGCCGGGCACCACGGGATTTCCGGGAAAATGGCCCTGCAGGAACCACTCGTCTCCCCGGATGCGCAGCCTGCCCCGGGCCTCCTCTCCCGCCTTTTCTGCCTCGTCCAGCAGCAGCATTCCTTCCCGATGGGGAAGGATGTTCATCAGTTCGGTCCGGTCCATCTCAGCCCTCCATCCGGAAGAGGGCGGTGCCGTATTCCACCACCTGCCCGTTTCCGGCGCAGACTTCGGCGATGACTCCGTCCTTCTCGGCGGTGATCTCATTCATCAGCTTCATGGCTTCGATGATGCAGAGGGTATCCCCCGCCTTCACCCGGTCTCCCACGGCCACGTAAGGGGCGGCGTTCTCCGCCGGGGCCGCATAGAAGACGCCCACCATCGGGGACCGGATCACGTCTCCTGCGGGTTCTTTCGCCGGGGTCTCCGGCAGAGGGACCGTCCGGACAGGAGCGGCAGCCGGAACGGCGCCCCGTTCCAGGCGGACTACGGTATCCCCCTCGGTGATCTCCAGCCCTGTCAGCTCCAGCTCCCGCATCAGCTTTGCATACTTGCGGATATTCGCTTCATCCATCGTATATTCTCCTCACATCGCCATGCCGCCGTCCACCCGCAGGACCACGCCGGTGATATAATCAGCCTGTAGCAGGAAGGCCACAGCCTCCGCCACTTCCTCCGCCTTGCCCGCGCGGCCCAGGGGAATCGCCGCCCGCAAAGCATCCTCCGCCAGGCCCAGGGAACGGGTCATATCCGTGTCGATCAGCCCGGGTGCCACCGCGTTCACGGTGATGCCCCGGGAAGCCAGTTCCTTGGCGACGGTCTTCGTCAGGCCGATGAGCCCCGCTTTGGAGGCGGCGTAGTTGGCCTGACCCGGGTTGCCCATAATCCCGGCTACGGAGCTGATGTTGACGATCCGTCCGTATCTGGCCCGCAGCATCAGACCGCTGCAGTGGCGGATCATGTGGAAAGCGCCTTTGAGGTTGGTGTCCAGCACCGCGTCAAAGGCTTCGTCCTTCATGGAGGCCACCAATCCGTCCCGGGTGATGCCCGCGTTGTTCACCAGGAGATGTACGCCTCCCAGCTCCGCCTTGATCCTGCCCACGGTCTCCTTGACGGCCTCTCCGTCGGCCACGTCGCAGCGGTAGGTCTCCGCCCGGACGCCCAGAGCGCGGCAGCCTTCCGCTACGGTCTCGGCCATCTCCCGGTTCCCGGCATAGATGAGGGCCAGGTCAGCGCCCAGGGAAGCCAGCTTCTGCGCGATGGCGGCTCCGATCCCCCGGGAGGCTCCGGTAATCACGGCTACTTTTCCGTTCAGCATAGCCCGAGCTCCTTTCTCAGTCCTTCCAGGTCCTGGGTATTCGAGAGGGGGAAGCAGCGGACAGCGGTATCGATCTTGCCGATGAGGCCGCAGAGGGTCTTGCCCGGTCCCAGTTCGACGAATACGTCCGCGCCGGCGGCGATCATCCCCCGGACGGAGGTCTCCCAGCGCACAGGGTTGGACATCTGCTGTCCCAGGGTGGCGGCCACGTCCTCGCCATAAGGCTCCCCGGTGAAGTTTGCGTAGACGGGGATCCGGGGACTGCGCAGCGGAGCGGCATTCAGCTCCGTCTGAAAGGCCTTTCCCGCCTCCGCCATGAAGGGGGAATGGAAAGCTCCCGCCACCTTCAGGGGAATGGCCCTGCCGCCTGCGGCCTTGACCGCCGCGGCAAAATCGGCCATTTCTTCCTCCGCGCCGGAAACCGTCACCTGCCCGGGGCAATTGTAATTCACGGGCCAGACTTGCCGGAAACCTGCGCAGAGCTTCTCCACTTCCGCGTTCGTCAGCTTCACCACGGCGGCCATGCCGGTCCGCAGTTTTTCCGCGGCCTGCTGCATCAGTTCACCCCGACGGCAAACCAGCCGGAAGGCGGTTTCCGCCTCCATGGCCCCGGCACAGCTCAGGGCGCTCAGTTCTCCCAGGGAAAAACCGGCGGTCATATCCGGCTCCAGTCCGGCTTCCCGGGCAACCGCCAGGGCTGCCAGTTCCATGGCCACCATGCAGGGCTGCGTGTTGACGGTCTGCTTCAGCTCTTCTTCGCCGCCCCGGAAGCACTGCTCCAGGGTGCCGGGACGGATGGCCTCGCATCGGTCGAAGACGCGCTTCGCCGCCGGGCTGCGTTCATACAGATCCAACCCCATGCCGGGAGCCTGGGCTCCCTGGCCGGAGAAAACAAAAGCTATTTTACCCATTTCGACCCACTTCTGAGGATGGGCTCCGCCCCCTCGCAGACTTCCCGCACGATTTCCGCTGCGGGCTGGACCTGATTCACCATGGCGGCAATCTGGCCGGAGAGGAAGCACCCCTTCTCCAAATCCCCCTCCTGCACCGCCAGGCGCAAAGCTCCGGTTCCCAGTTTATCCAGCTCCTCATCCGAGGCGCCGCCGTACTCGGCCTTCAGGTATTCCCGGGGGAAATTGGTGCGCAGAGCCCGCACGGGATGGCCCGTACGTTTTCCGGTCACCATGGTGCAGAGATCCTTGGCTTTCAGAATCTTTTCTTTATAGGTGGGGTGGATGGAGCATTCCTCCGCGGAGAGGAAGCGGGTGCCCATCTGCACCCCGCAGGCTCCCAGCAGGAAGGCCGCAGCCATGCCTCTCCCATCGGCGATGCCCCCTGCCGCGATCACCGGCAGAGAAGTGGCGTCGCAGACCTGGGGCACCAGCACCATGGTGGTGAGCTCTCCCACGTGGCCGCCGCTCTCGCCGCCCTCGGCGATGAGGGCGCTGGCTCCGGTGCGGGTCATGAGCCTGGCCATGGCAACGGAAGCGACCACAGGGATCACCTTGATCCCTGCGGAAAGCCACATCTCCATGTACTGGGCGGGATTTCCCGCTCCGGTGGTGACCACGGCGACCTTTTCCTCGGCAGCCAGCTTTGCGATCTCGGACGCGAAAGGACTCATGAGCATGATGTTCAGGCCAAAGGGCTTATCGGTCAGGCTTTTGGCGATCCGGATCTGATCCCGGACGTAGTCCGCAGGCGCGTTCCCCGCGGCGACGATGCCCAGGCCGCCCCCTTCGCTCACCGCTGCCGCCAGCTTGCCGTCGGCGATCCAGGCCATGCCGCCCTGGAAAACGGGGTATTCGATCCCCAGCAGATCGTTCAGTACGGTATGCAGCATTGCTCAGCCCATCTTGGACTCGATGAAAGCCGCCAGCTCGCCCACGGTCTCCACCTTCTGATCCAGTTCCACTTCAAAACCGATCTTATCCTCCAGATCCATCAGCATCTCCACCGTATCCAGGGAATCGATGCCCAGATCCTCGAAACGGCTCTCCGGGGTGATGGTGGAAACGTCGCAGTCGTTGCGGTCGGCGATCAATTCGGCAATAGCGTTGAAAACCATGGTGTTACCTCCAAATTATCAGCACAAGATATTGTGGGCGCCTAAGCGACCTGATGCAATTATACCAGAAACTTGATATTAGTCAATACGTAATCTAGTGTAAAAAACAAGATGCAGATAGGCGAAATACCAGATAACTTTGACAACAGAATAAAGGCCCCGGCAAAAAGAAAGAGGCCCACAAGCGCAGCGAAGTCTCCCGGGGGATCCTTCATTTCGCTCGTCGGTCTCTTTTTTCTTCCGTCGGCTTCGCCGTCCGGAGCATACCTATCGGCCCGTCCACTTCCTTCCCGGTTTTTCCCGGATGGACGGCCGGCTTTCCCTGCTGCGGGCGTTTTCCGGATCAGGACAGCTTTTCCAGCACCCTGGCCAGCACGGCGTTGCCCTGGTCAAAATAGCCCACTGCTTCCATGGCAAGGGCATAGGCCTCCTGGTTTCCTGCATCCTTCAGCTGCCCGGCCAGGGCCTCCAGCTCCCGGGTGTGGTCCGCGTTGTGCCCGCTCATATACCGGATGAGGGCATAAAGCTGGTCCAGAGGTTTTGCTTCGCCGTTGTCATGGTGGTGCTCATGGGGATGGCCGTGGTCGTGGCTGTGTTCATGATCGTGGGTGTGCGCTTTTTCCGCCTGATTCTCTTTGGGATCATGCATCGTTTCTTTTCTCCTTGTTCGCAGGGGCTGTAACCAGCGCCTGCGGTATTTCCGATTCTTGTACCCCCGGAGAAACGGTGTCTCCCGGGGGCACGCTGCTCGCTTAAAACTCTGCTCAGACCTTAAACCGGTCATAGGCCGGATAGCAGTCCACGCAGAGCTTCTTCCCGTCCTGGATGCGGATCCAGTTGGCCCCGGCGGTCTCGCCGCAGCACTCGCAGACGTAGGAATCGAAGATGCGGGCGCTCTCCGGCAGGCGGAGCTTGGTCTCCTTCACCAGGAACATATCCCGGGGCTCGCAGCTCTGGTAATAGGCGAAGGATTGTTCCCGGGTCATGCCCTCCGGCTTCGGCTTCAGCACCAGCCGGACGGACTTCCCGCTGCTCCGGTCATAGAAGGAGAATGCCTGCTTCCCGGTCATGTGGAAAAGGAGATTGCCCTTGCCGATGCTGCAGCCCAGAATCACCTGGACCGCATCCACGCCGCAGGCGTCGTTCTCCGCGATGCAGACCACCTGCTCGTCCTCCGAAAAGCGCAGGCCCAGCAGCTCAATGGCATACAGCGCGGCTTTGTAGCCGATGGTCAGGCCACCGCATTCATGGCCGTGAAAGGCCACGCATTTTTTCCAAAGCTCTTTTTGATCCATATTATCCTCCCTTGCGTCATACCGCCCAGTCAATGGTGACTGTGGTGGCGTTCATCTGCTCCCGCACCATGCCGCTTTCCGCGATGCCGGTGAAGTATTGCATGAGCTTTTCTTCGTCTGCCGGGGTCGTCTCCCGCTGGAGTCTTGCCCAGCGCAGGACCTCCGTCACCGCTTCCTCCACGCGCACCAAGGACTCGGAGCCGTGGCGCTCATAGTGGAAGGCGGGCTCGAAACCCTTGTTCCACAGATAGCAGAAAATATACTGCATGGACTCGTCGGAGCCCTGGTCCCGGCGGCGCAGCCCCAGTACGTCCATTCCTCCGTCCAGCACCCGGTCCGTCCTCCGGGCAGGCTTTTTCATGAGACAGTGCCCTCTGGCGCAGAGCACCAACTTGTCCAGGGTCTCGTAATCGCAGACTGCCGGGGTCATATGGGCGAAAACCACGTCGAAAGCTCCCCGCCAGCCCAAAGCGTCAATGTCTGCCGTCCGCCAGTCCAGGCAGCGGAATTCGGCGTTGCGTATCCCCCGCTCTTCAGCCTGGGCTCTTCCGATGGAGAGCATATCCTCCGCAATGTCGCAGCCCACTCCCCGTCGGATCCTGGGCGCTGCCGCCAGGAGATAGGCCCCTGTTCCGCAGCCCACGTCCAGCACGCTGGCCTCCGGCCGGAGCAGACCCCGGCGGTCCATCAGCTGCAGAAAGGCGTTATCCGCAAAGCGGAGTCCCGCTTTCCGGCCGAATTTCGGCGCCATTCCGTTCCAGAGGGAGGCCACCGCCTCCCGGTTCCCCGCATTCTGCGTCTTCCAGACGCGTCTGAGTTCAGAAAGATCCATGTGCTCAGCCTCCCTGCTCCATCTGCTCGTTTTCCACGATCACCACGCGCCGGCTGCCCACCGTGAGGATCGCGGCCTTCACCCCATACACCTCCCGGATGCTGTCCTCCGTGAGGATGGCGCTGTCTCCGTACAGATACGTGCCGCCCCGGTGAATGAGCATAAACCGGTCGCAATACTGGAGCGCCAGATTCAGGTCGTGGATCACCACGATGACCAGGAGGTTGTCCTCCCGGGCGATCTCCGAAACGATCCGCATGACCTCATGTTGGTTATACAGATCCAGGCTGGCGGTAGGCTCGTCCAGCAGGAGCACCCGGGGCTGCTGGGCCAAAGCCCGGGCCAAAACCACCTTCTGCAGTTCTCCGCCGGAGAGCTCATCCACATACCGGAGCTGAAAATCCTCCAGATGCAGCCGGGCAATGGCCTCGTCCGCGATGCGGTAATCCTCCGGACCGAGACCCAGCTTCATGTGCGGCTTTCTCCCCAGGAGGACCGTGTCATACACCGTGAGGCGGCTGGTACCGGTATGCTGCTCCACGTAAGCCATGTTTCGGGCCAGCTCCCCCCGGGAGAGCGAGCGCACGTCTTTTTCCTCCAGGGTGATCACGCCGCCCTGCTGAGAATGGATGCGATTGATGCATTTCAGAAAGGTGCTTTTCCCCGCCCCGTTGTTGCCCAGAAGCGCGAGACAGTGCCCGGCGGTTTCCGACATGCTCAGGTCCTTCAGCACAGCCTCCATGCCCCGATAGGCGAATCGGATATGTTCGGCTCTGATCATTTGCGTCGGATCCCTCCTTTGAACACGATCCAAAGGAACAGCGGTGCGCCAAGGGCAGAGGTGATGGCGCCTACCGGCAGCACGATGGGCGCCACCGCGATGCGGGCAAAGGTATCGCTGAGGAGGAGCAGACACGCCCCGGCCAGACCCGAGGCCGGGATGAGATAACGGTAGTCGCTGCCCACGAAGCGGCGGACAAGGTGGGGCGCGATGAGGCCCACAAAGTTGATGATGCCCACGAAGGAAACGATGACCGCAGCCGCCACGGCGCTCACCGCCATGCTGGCGATGGTGACCCTTTTGGTGTTGACGCCCAGGCCCTTTGCGGTGTCCTCGCCGCTCTGGATGGCATTGTAATTCCAGCTGTTGAACCAAAAGAAAACCAGCGCCAGGAGCACTGCCGCTCCCATGATCAGGATATCCTTCCAGAAGATGCTGCCCAGGTTCCCGAAGGTCCAGTAGACCACCGCCGCCACCTTCACGTCATCGGCAAAATACTGCATGATGGTGGTAGCCGCGCTGAAGAGATTGGACAGGGCCACGCCTGCCAGGATCAGGGTGCCGGGGCTGCTGCTGCGAAAGCGGGAGAGCGCCACGATGACCACGGTGCAGGAGATTGCGCCCACAAAGGCGCAGGTGCTCACCACCGAAGGGTCGATGACGGAGAGGGTCGCCCCTGCCGTATTGGAGCTCATACTGCCGCCCCCCAGGACGATAATGGCAAAGGCGGCGCCAAAGGCCGCGCCCTGGGAGACGCCCACGGTACCGGAGGAGGCCAGGGGGTTATGGAGCACGCCCTGCATGACGCAGCCGATGATCCCCAGTCCCAGGCCCACCACCACGGCGGTGGCCGAGCGGGGCAGCCGCAGATTCCGCACGATCACGGTCTCCTTCCCCTCCGCACGTCCGAACAGGACTCCCAGCACCTTTCCCAGCGGGACGTTGGAGGAGCCGAGCATGACGGACAGGATGAAAACCGCGGCGGTGATCAGAAGCAGACCCGCCAGGAACCGCTTTTTCCCCCGAATAAACGTGCGATATTGCTCTGCGCCCTGGATCGGCGGTCTCGGCATGCCTCAGCCTCCGATGGTCACAGGGCCGAACCCCAGGCCGTTTTCCTCCAGGATATCCAGATAATCCATGCCGATCATGGTATTGAAGATCTCCTCGGCTTTGACTTCAAAATCGATGTCCTTGAAGGCCTCGGGGAAAATCACGGTACCGGCATAATAGGCGTCCACGATGGCCAGCTCCATGTTGGTGGAATAATAGTTGAAATTCACCTGGGCATAGACTTTCCCCTCCTGCACGGCCCGGAGGCTGTCAATGGCAGTGGGATCGGCGGCGTATTCCTCGTTCACCAGATTCATATTGCCGGGGTTGAGGAAGATGATATCCGGATCCCATTCGATGACCTGCTCCATGCCGATCTCCACGCCGCCCTTTTCTCCCAGGGCGTCGGCGAGGTTCAGCGCGTTGATGGCCATCAGGGGCGCATAGTTGCAATAGGTGCCGCAGAAGCCATGGCCGCCGGAGAAACTGACGGCGCCCAGATAGACGCTGGGTTTTTCGCTGTCGGGAATATCCTTGGTCAGCGCATTCAGTTCCGCGTTCCAGCCTTCAATGGCCGAGGCGACGCGCTCCGCATGCTCCTGGGTGCCCAGCACCTCCCCCACCAGGCGGATGGAGTTCGTCAGATTCGGGGAGTTGAAGCGGTCCGCGTAGATGGCGACGACCGGGATGCCGTATTTCTGCTGGAAGTCGTCGCAGGTCTCCACGTTGTTGGTGTTGAAAATCATGATATCCGGAGCCAGCTCAATGATGGCCTCGTCATAGTAGGCGTTGCCGCTGCCGCCGGAGGAGATGGCGGTGCAGCCGGCGAAGTAATCCCGGTTGGCATAGGCAAAGGGCATACCCACATCCGCCCGCTTTTCCATTTCCGAGGTGCCCACCACCTTGCTGAGACCTCCGGCGTAGGTGATGGTGCGGGTCGCGCTGGAGAGCGCCGCTACCGTATGGACCTCGGCGGGGATCTCCACCTCCCGGCCAAGGATATCCGTAATGATCCGGGTGTCGGATTCCGCCGCAGGCTCTGGGGAGGCCGTCTCTGCCTCCGGAGTTTCCGCAGGAGCGGCAGATCCCGGGGCGTCAGTCCGGACCGGCGCGGCAGTGGCCGGGGCGGACGGGGCTTTTGCGGTGCCGCCGCAGGCCGCGCAAAGGGCCAGCAGCAGAGCGGTGATCAAGAGCATTGCGAGTACTTTTTTCATGGTGTTTTCCTTTCCCGTCGGGCAGGCGGCTCTTCCCGGATCAAGCCCGATGAAAGGCCCGGCCCGACAATTGATCCCCATCAAATTAGCAAAGCCGGAATACCCCCGCAAGCCTCCCTGGGGGATATTTTTGCGGGAAAAACGGGAAAAAAGAGCGGTTCGGACCGCGTGAACATCCCCCCCGGGGGCTTTCTCCGCGCAAAAACTCTGCTATCTTTCCCGGAGAGGAAACCATCTGCTGACCGGAGCGCCTTCGAAGAGGAAGAACGGAAATGGCTGCAATACGCACGAAGATCGCGGAGGATTGGGACGGGCGGGCACCATTGGATCAAACGGGTTTCAGCTGAACGGAGGATCTGGCCGACGTCTCCTGTTTTCCGCGCTGCACCCCTTGCCCGGAGGCCCCGACTGTGATACTATCTTTCCGATATCCCCATTCGTCAGGTATGTCAACCATCATGACCTATTCGGTCACCAGATACCGTTGGACGAATGGGGATATCTCTTTTGGGCAATCGGGCGCCGGAGCAGACGGTCTCAGCTGAGCCCCGGCGCCCCCTCCATCCCACGGCAGGGAAGGATGCCCATCCTATGCAGACAAGCAGAAAAAGCCTCCGCGTGATCCATTGCGTGATCATCGCGGAGGTTTCGTTTTCCTCAAAAGCCTGTTTTCCCGGCGCTTCACTGATAGGTCCGGATAATGCTCTCCGCGACCTCCCGCTTCGTGCAGCGCTGCTCCATGGCCTGACGGGTGATGTAGCGGTGGGCATCCGGCTCCGTCATGTGCAGGCACTCGATCAAAAGCCACTTTGCGCGATTCACCAGGCGCAGTTCCTCAATCTTCTCCTCCACCGTTGCCTGGTGCTGCCGCACGCCGCGCAGCCGTTCCCGGATTGCGCAGAGGATCCGCAGGCTCTGGGAGATGGTCTGGCGGCTCAGGGGCTTGGGCAGGACGATCACCCCGGAGGGAAGCAGCTGGTAATACGTCTCCTCATATACGTCGCCCCGCACCAGGAGGAGCACCCCCGCGTCCGAACCGGCACAGGCCTCCTGGGCGAAGTCCAGCCCCGCGTCGTCCGGCAAGGGAGAATTGATCAGAATCAGGTCAAAGGAGGCGTCCACCAGCCGCCGTCTGGCTTCCGCCGCGCTGGAGGCGGCGGCGACAGGCCAGAAATCCGTGACCGGAAGCAGGGGAAGCAGGGCGGTATTGAATTTTTCGGATGCGGAAACCAGCAGTACGCTGTAGGTATCACTCTGAAAAACCGTAACGCTTCACCCCCTCCACGGCAGAACGCCGCATCTCCGCCCATTTTCGCAGCTGTCGGAATAAACGCCGCGAAAACGCCCCGTTCTCTCTGCTCAGCGGACGCCCTCGGCGTATTTTGCCAGGACCTGAGCCGGGACAGTCTGCCGGATAAAACTGCTTCCCTCCGCCAGGGCGGCAGCCTCCGCAAGAGAGGCGGGCAGCGCCTCATACCGCTCCTGCTCACCGCCGGATGCCCGGAGAAGGTCCAGTTCCGCCGGTTCCGGCAGAGGCAGGCCCAGCGCAATGCCCTCCAGGCAGGCTCGGAGAATGAGGGTGAAAGCCAGGTAGGGATTGGCGGCATTGTCGGGGCTGCGCAGCTCCAGCCGCCGGTATGCCCCCTCCGCCGCCGGCAGGCGCAGGAGCTGGGAGCGGTTTTCCTCCGACCAGGAAACGTAGGCCGGGGCCTTGTCCCTGCCCAGACGCCCATAGGAGCTCTCCTCCGGATTCAGGAAAAAAGTCATCTCCCGGATGCGGTGGAGCAGGCCGGGAATCAGTTTCCGGGGGGAGAGCTCCTCCCCCCGATATTGGGCGGAAAGATTGACGTGCATGCCGCTGCCGTCATGCTCCGGCAGAGGTCGGGGGGAGAAATCCGCCCAAAGGCCGTTCTGGGCGGCGATGGCCTTGACTACGCTGCGGAACATGATGGCGTTGTCCGCCGCCGTTACCGGGTCGGCATAGCGGAAGTCGATCTCGTTCTGGCCCGGGCCGCTCTCATGATGGGAGCTCTCGGGATAGATGCCCATGCGCTCCAGAGTCAGGCAGATTTCCCGGCGGACGTTCTCCCCCCGGTCCTCGGGGGCGACCTCCATATAGCCTGCCCGGTCAAAGGGCTCTTTGGTGGGTTCTCCCCGCTCATCCAGCTTGAAGAGATAGAATTCCATTTCCGTGCCGAAGCGAAATTCGTATCCCTCCTTCGCGGCCTCCTCCGTCGTGCGGCGAAGGAGGGTGCGGAGATCGGAAGCGCAGGGCGCCCCGCCCGGATGGACGACGTCGCAAAACATGTGGGCCACCCGCCCGTGCTGAGGCCGCCAGGGCAGTTCCTTCAGGGTGGCGGCATCCGGCCGCAGGAACAGGTCCGACCGCACGGCCATCTCAAAGCCCGCCACGGCGGAGGCGTCGAAGGCGATGCCATGGGCAAAGGCCCGGGGCAGCTCCCCGGCCATGATGGCCACGTTGCGCTGCCGGCCAAAGATATCGCAGAAGGCCA
>CAMVBX010000067.1 GCA_947165825.1 uncultured Clostridia bacterium | reverse complement strand
TTCGCGCCTGCGGGCGCGAACTCTGCGAGGCTTTGGTACTTTGTCTACAGTCTGAGGCCAGTTTTTCGAACGAAGATAAGGAACAGCAGAATGGTTCGAAAAACTGAGGATTGAACGCGAAAGAAATCCCTCCTGGGTTCCTTTCACACTTTCTTCCTTCCCGGTATCGTTCCGTTATTCGGCCATTTCCGTCCCGTTTGTTCCGCCTTTTCGACGGCTTACCGGGACTTCGCTTCTGACTCCTTCGGCTCATTTCCTGTCGTGGGTCAAAATGCGAGTCAAACCGCAGCCGCGCAAAAAGCTTGTTCCGGTGCAGATGCTTCCGCGCCTGAGTCAAAGGAAAATCTGAAGGAAAGGCATTTCGCAGCGAAGGGGCAGCATCGGATCTCCCTTTGCGCGGCATCAGGCGAGAGCGGCCCCCAGCGCACGGCAGGCTTCCCGGCCAGCGTCGTCGGGGGTGAGGTTGCACTTCAGGCTATCGGCGGCGATCTCTGCGCCGTCCGTGCGGCAGCTTTCCTCCCAACTGCGGAGCCAGTCTCCGTCACCCCAGTCGTAGGAACCGAAAAGGGCGATTCGTTTGCCCTTCAAGGCTGGACGGCAGGCGTCGAACATAGGCTGGAATACGCTGTCCTCCAATTCCTCAGCACCCATGGCGGGGCAGCCGAAGGCGATGGCATCGAAATCCTCGATCAAGGAAGCCTGGAAGGCCTCTGCGGAGAAAACCTCCGTCTCCGCTCCGGCTTTTTGTGCGCCTTCCGCTATGCAGTTTGCCATGATCTCCGTGTTTCCGGTCCCGCTCCAGTACACGACTGCGATTTTTCTCATCTTGATTTCCTTCCTTTCGTTATGTTTCATTTTTATTCCTCGGCTGCCGCAAGCTCTGTGATGGGGCAGCCGCTGTTCAGCTTTTCGCATAAAGCCTGGGTACATTCCTTGTATTGTGCAAAAAGCGCCTTGGTTTTGGCAACGTTTCCGTAAACCTTCCAGATGCCGGAATACTGATATCCCCGGCTGTCCCGGATGAACCCGTCCACGTCTGCCGGGGGATACCCCAGAAAGAGACCGATCTCATGGGGGAACCCATTTCCCGCGTTTATCCTGCGTTTCAGCCGCGATAAGCACGCGCGGGGCATCGCTGCGTCATACCCGCGCTGCTTCAGCAAAGCGGCCGCTTCCGGCTCCGCGAGGTCTCTGGCCAGCAGCCGGGGCCGGAAGACGTAGACCAGACTTCGGCCTTCGGAGTAGCGCAGGCTCACCACCCGTATCCCTTTCCCGGATAGGGATCGGTTCCATTCACCCACGCACATCCGCATCTGCCGTGTTGAGACAAAGGGGCAGGAAAACAGACTGCCGGTTTTGATCCCAGCCAGGGTTGGAGAACTGTTTCGCACCAGAATGTCTTCAGACATAGCCGCCTCCTCATGTATTCCTTATCCGGCTCTACTTTCGCAGAATCACGATATTCTGGGTCCCGGAGCAGAGGAGCACCGTCCTCGTCTCTGCCTCCCGGAAGCCCGCTTCCTTCGCCGCCGTTTCGATCTCGCCCTTTCGCAAGGCCAGGTCCATCCCCTGGAGCCAATAGGGAAGATACCCCATGATCATGTCCCAGGGACCGGAAAAATCCGGGCTGATCCCCTCCCCGATGCTGACTGTGACGCCGCCGGGCTCCAGGGCGTCATACAACTTTTTCAGGAACGGTCCAAGATTCCCTTTGGCAAAGAGCATGACGGAAACCGCCAGGATCAGGTCGTAGCCTCCGCCCAGGTCGTCCGCAAGGAAATCCCCGCCCTGCACGCGGACCCGATCCTGCAGGCCCATCTGCGCGATAGAACCCTCGATCACCGGACATAGGGGCGGTTTATCGAAAAGTACGCCCCTCCTCTCCGGCAGATCTGCGATCACCGCAAGCCCCAGCAGGCCCGCATTGCAGCCGATATCCAGCACGTTTTGGAGCCGTTCATGCTCCGGCAGGGAGCGTATGATCCTCAGCACCTCCTGTTGACGGCAGCCCCGCTGCGCCGCCCGGAAGGCGTCCCCGAAGCGGGTGAAATCCAGCGTCTGGTCCATTTGTTTCCTATTGGCGGGGTCCGGCCCCTCTCGCACCAGCTTCGCCACATCCAGGGGAACCAGTCCCTCCTGAATGTACGTCGTCAGGAAACCACCCGCGTAATCCTCGCTGGAGACCACGAGATACCGCCCCGTCTCAGGGGAATTGACGTAGCCGTCGGCCTTCTTCTTCACGAATCCCAGGGAAAAAAGAGCGTCCAGCAGCATCCGGGTATTGGACTCATGCCAGCCCATGTCCCGGGCCAGGTGCTCTGCCGTTACCGGGACGGTCAGATGGGAAAACACATTCAGCTCCAACGCGCCCCGCAGGAGCCTGAAGTAGGTAGGGAGATAGGCCAGCTGCGTCAGCTGTTCGTATACGCCAAGTTCCTTCATGTCTGCACTCCTTTTTGAACAACTCTTATGTTTTTTTGCTTTATCAAGCTGGAGACCTGTTTTTTTCAATGCGATCCCAGCCAGCCTCATGTTGCGGACGGCGACCGCGCCGCAGCGGTTAGCATCAGCTAACCGCTGCTTCAAAGAAAAGGCTTGACACGGTATCAAGCCTTTCGCTCTTGTCAGAAGCATTATGTCAGCACAGAATCAGCAGGCAAAACCCCAAACACTTCGCCCAGAAAGGTTAGCAAATGCTAACCGTGATTATAGCAGCCGGTTTTTTTCCTGTCAAGGGGAAAACATGCTTTGCTGCACCGAATAAACCCTGCAATTCAGATTTTTCGCTTGCCATCTTGTTAAATTGCATGAACGGATGATAAGCAAGCAAAGGTTAGACAATGCTGGCCTCTATCAGCTGCCCGTGAGGCAATGATTATTGCAGGGAGGAAAGGGTGCAGAGTTGAAACCAATTTCATTCCTTCCGGGCGTTCTGTCCGACGGGGGATACAATTACGGGCGTCTGAAAGAAAAGATGGACTGGCTGGATATCGATCCGGCATCCGTTCGACAGATCTTCATCACGCGCATGGACACCGACCATGTCGTCGCTTTGGAGCGGGACAGCGAACTGCTGTTCAAAGAGGCGGTAGTAGAACAGGTATGGAGGAAGCGGACCAGAGGAACGCGGACATACTCGCGGATCTCTTCCCGAAAAAGCCTGAAACTCGGCCTGGTTGAATAAGAGTTGAATTCTGACAGGCCGCAAAAATCGAATAGTTATATCTAGAAAGCAAAATCCCCACCGAATCCAGATAGGAAACGATGGGGATTTGGCACGCCATGAGGGATTCGAACCCCCGGCCTTCTGGTCCGTAGCCAGACGCTCTATCCAGCTGAGCTAATGGCGCTTGTGCTTAACAGCTTGTGTATCATAGCACGGTTCTTCCGGAAATGCAAGCCCCTTTTCTCACTTTTCCTCCAACCCGTTTTTCTTTTCCGGTACGGAGAAAGGGACAGGCGCATTTCCCGTCTCCCCTTCGCATATGGTATACAGAAACCAAGGAAAGGAACAGACAGGCATGGATACAAAACGCTTTGATGAAGCCGTGACTCTGCTGCCGGAGCGGCTGCAGAGAGAACTTTTGTTCCTGGAACCGGCCCTTCGGGCGGGAGCGGAGGAGCTCCGTCTGTATTGCGGACGGGGGCTCCGGGCCGTGTTGGATACGGGGATCGTACCGCTTCGGGGCACAGTCGCCCGGGAGGATCTGGAATACGTGCTGGAACGGGCTTCCCGCTCCAGTCTCCATGCGGTGCAGGAGAGCCTGCGCCGGGGTTACCTCACCGCTCCGGGAGGCTTCCGCATCGGCGTCTGCGGCGCGGTGGTCCTTAAGGATGGGGAGCCCAGAGGCTTCCGCCAGCTCTCCTCCCTGTGCATCCGCATTCCCCGGCAGGTTTCCTGCGTACCGCCGGAGCTGGCAGAACGCCTGTGGGACAAGTCCCTTCTCATCCTTTCTCCCCCGGGAGGCGGTAAAACCACCTTTCTCCGGGACCTGGTGCGGCTGGTCTCCGACCGGGGCACGCGCGTCTGCCTGGTGGACGAGCGGGGCGAGCTGGCCGCCCTGGCGGGCGGGATCCCCCAGTTCGACGTGGGACGGAACACGGACGTGCTGGAAGGCTGTCCCAAGGCGGAGGGGGTGGAGATGCTTCTTCGCTCCATGTCCCCCCAGGTGATCGCCATGGACGAGCTGGGGGCCGCCGAGGAAGAGGCGGTGTACCGGGCGGCGGACAGCGGCGTATCGGTCTGGGCCACCCTCCACTGCGCTTCGCAGGAGGAGCTCGCCCGCAAGCGTTTTCCCCGTCGGGTGTTCCGGCAGGGGCTGCTGATCCGCCGGGAAGCGGGCAGACGGACGTATCAGGAGGTGAGAATCCCATGGTGAAGGCCCTGGGCGCGGCATTGGTGGTCAGCTGCTGTACCCTGCTCGGACTGGTGACGGTAGGCCGGTCCAATCAGCGGCTCCGGTCCCTGGGGAGCCTGTTGGCGGTCCTGGACCAGCTGAAGGCGGAGCTGGAGGATCTTCTCCCTCCCCTGCCGGACCTGCTGGGAAGTCTGCGGTTCCGGGCAGAACAGCCGGCTGCGGAGTTCGTCTCCCAGGTGATCTGGCTGACGGAGAAAAAGCGGCTCCCCTTCCAGGAGGCCTGGGAACAGGGGGTTCGGGAAACAGACGCCCTCTGCCTCCGGCCGGAGGAGGCGAAGGCCCTGTCCGCCCTGGGGGCCGTGCTGGGGCGTTATGACCCGGAGACGCAATGTGCCGCTGTGGAGCGGACCCGCCAGAGGCTGGCTTTGTTCCGGGATCTGGAGGAAAAGGAGAAAGCCCGGAAAAACCGGCTCAGCGCGGCCCTGGGCGCCGGCGCCGGGATCACGCTGGCCATTCTGCTGCTGTGAGGATACGCCATGGATATTGACCTGATTTTTAAGATCGCGGCGGTGGGGATCATCGTCACGGTGCTGAATCTGCTCCTCACCCGCTCCGGCCGGGATGAACAGGCGCTGATGGTGACCATCGCAGGGTTGATCACGGTGCTCCTGCTGCTGGTGCGGGAGATCAGCGCGCTCTTCGACCTGGTGCGTACCCTCTTCGGTTTCTGACCGTGGAGCTGATATGGAAAGCGGCGGCCCTGGGCATCACCGCCGCCCTGCTGGGGCTGCTGCTGCAGAAAGCGGAGCCTGCGCAGGCCCTTCTCCTGGGGCTTGCCGCGGCGGCGGTCGTGCTCACCCTTGCCCTGGGCTTTTTTCGGGAGCTGCGGGATACCTTTGGGGAGCTCTGCCGGGAGGCGGGGATCGGAACGGCTCTGACCTTTCCCGTGCTGAAAAGCCTGGGGATCACGGTGGTGGGCCGCAGCTCCGCGGAGCTCTGCCGGGACGCGGGGCAGTCCGCCGCCGCATCCGCCCTGGAGACCTGCGCCGCGGCCGCCGCCCTGTATGCGGCCCTTCCCCTGGTCCGGCTGGCAGCTTCCCTGCTGGCGCCGGGATCATGAGGCGGCTGCCGTTCCTGCTTCTGTTTGCCCTTTTGCTGGCTGTCCCGGTGCATGGCGAGGGGGAGCGGGAGACGCTGGAAGAGGTTCTGGGCACAGAAGCGGTGGAGAATGCCGCTTCCGCCCTGGGGGAAGCCGACCCGGGCAGTCTGGAGGACCTGGATCTCTCCTCCGCCCTGCCGGATCTGCTGACCCGCATCCCCGCGGGAGAGCTGGTGCGGGAGGCCGCACGGGAGGCGGCGGGGGTGCTGCTCATTCTCCTGTGCTGCGCCGGGGTGGACAGCGTCTTTTCCCTGACGGAGACCCAGCTCAGTGCGCTGAACCTTGCGGGAACCGCCGCCGTCACCCTCCTGCTGGCGGGAAGGCAGGAGAGCCTGATCCAGCAGGGGGTTTCCGCCCTTACCCAGGCCCTGGATTTCGGCAACGTGCTCCTGCCTGTGCTTACCGCCTCCGCCGCCGCGGCGGGACAGGCGGTCTCAGCCGGGGCGAAATATGCCGCTGCGGCCTTGTTCCTGAACGTCCTGCTCAACGGTTTGAATCTGCTTTGCGTACCGGTGATCCGGCTGTACTTTGCAGCTTCGGCGGTGGAGGCAGCCTCCGGCAGCGCGGCCGTGACCGCAGGGGTGAATTTTCTCCGCTGGCTGGTGGGCACCCTGCTTACGGTTCTGATGCTGGCTTTCATCCTGTATATCAACCTGACCTCCCTCACTGCGGGCACCGCCGACGCGGCGGTGGTGAAATCCGTAAAGACCGCGGTTGGCGCCGCGATTCCCGTGGTGGGCGGCATTGCGGCGGACGCCGCAGGCGCCGTTCTGGCCGCGGCAGGCGCCATCCGATCCGCGCTGGGCGCATACGGGATCACGGCGATCCTGGGCCTTCTGCTGCCCCCCTTCCTCCGGGCCGGGGCGGGGTTCCTGATCTACCGGGCAGCTTCCGTCCTCACCTCAGCCCTGGTTCCCGGACGGCTCTCTGCCCTGGCCCGGCGCTGCGCGGACACCCTCGGACTGCTGCTGGCCTGCCTGGGCGCCTGCGGATTCATGCTGTTTTTCTCGATTTTCGCCATGATGGGAGTGTGGAGCGGATGACCGAAGAACTGGAAAGCTGGGTGCGCGCGCTGGCAGCGGCTGGATTGTTTACCGGGGCGGTGCTCACCCTGGGCGCGGGCGGACGGACCGGTAAGGTCCTGCGCCTGGTCTGCGCCCTGCTGCTCCTGGCGGTGCTGCTGTCTCCCCTGGGACGTCTGAATTACGGCGCCTACGCGGAGGAGCTGAGCCGCCAGCGACTCCTGGGCGTGGATCTCAGCGCAAAGGGAGAGGCGGGGTCCCTCCGTCTGCTGGGAAGCATCATACAAAAGCGGACGGAGGCATATATATTGGATCAGGCAGCCAGCCTGGGGATCCGGGCGGCCGAAGCCAGGGTCACCCTGGCCGCCGGAGAGGAGGTCCCCTATCCCTGGAGCGCGGAAATCTGGCTGGATGAGGGGGCAGCCGGGCAGCAGGCGCTGGGAGAGGTCCTGGAAGGTCAGTTGGGGATCCCGCCCCGGAGGCAGATCTGGCATGTGGATAACCGGGATGAAAACTGATACCGGCAGCTTTCTCCGGGCTCTGGTGGGGAAAAAGGGGCTTCTCCTGGGGGCCCTGGTCCTGGGGATACTGCTACTGCTTCTTCCCCGGGGAGGGGGAAAGACCGGAGAGGCAGCCGCCGCAGAGCCTTCCTTTACCCTGGAGGCGGAGGAAGCCCGGATCGCCAAGGCGCTGAGCCGGATCACCGGGGCCGGTCAGGTGACCGTGGTCCTGACCCTGGATACGGGTCCGCAGCGGGAGTTTGCCAGGAATACGGAGGACAGCCGCCAGAGCAGCGGCGGAGACAGCCGGGTACAGTCCAGAAGCGAGGTGGCCCGGGACCAGGACGAGGCCCTCACGGTACAGTATGCCTACCCCCGGTACCGGGGCGCCCTGGTCATCGTCCAGGGGGACGGCAGCACCCTGAAACTGGAGATAACCCAGGCGGTATCCGCCCTGACGGGGCTGGGCGCCGACCGGATCACCGTGGTTCGGGGAGCATAGGTCCGGACCGGAAATCTAAGCAGCCGCCCCATCGGGCGGGATGGAGGGAGACATGAAGATTTTCAGAAGAAACGCGATCATCATTGCGGTCATCCTGTTCGTCTGCGCCGCAGTTTATCTGAACTGGGCTTATAACCGGCAGGAGGCGGAGCTGGAGGGAAATTCCGACGGACATACGGGCGGCGCAGCCGCCGTCCTGGCCGATGCGGGAGACGGGCTTTGGTACGAGGCTCCGGCGGCGCCGGCTGCGGCAGCCCCCGCCCCCGCGGCTTCCAACCCGGGCATGGAGGTGGCGGACTATTTCACCTCCGCACGCCTCAACCGGCAAAAGGCCCGGGACAGCGCCATTTCCACCCTTCGCGAGGCGGCGGAAACCGAAAGCGCCTCCCAGGAGGCGGTGGATGAAGCTCTGGGGGCGATCACCGCCATGGCGGGATACACGGTATCCGAGGCGGAGATCGAAGCCCTCATCACCGCCAAGGGGTTTCAGGACTGCATCGTATTTCTCAGCGCAGACTCGGTGATCGTCGCCGTGCCCGCGCCGGCGGAAGGCCTGGGAGACAGCGCCGTGAGCCGGATCACGGATATCGTACTCCAGGAGACGGATCTGCATACGGACCAGGTCAAAATTATCGGGGTGAAATAGCTTTCTTTTTCCCCGCTCCTGTGCTATACTGTACTGGATTATGCAGGCAAGGGTCTGACCCGTTGCGACAGGAGGGCATCATGGCGGAAGGCAAAGAGTATATCAGCAAGACGGGAGAGGACGGCAGCGTCAACATCTCCGAGGATGTGATCAGCATCATCGCCCTGGAGGCCATGCGGGAAGTGGAAGGCTTCGGCACCATCTCCAATCCCCTGAGCAAGGATCTGGCGGAACTCATCGGCAAAAAGAGCGCCGCCCGGGGCGTGAACGTGCTTCCGGGAGAGAACTGCGTCACCATCGACGTATTCATCTCCGTCAAGTACAACTATTCCGTGCTCCAGGTCTCCCAGGCTATCCAGGAGGCCATCCGGAAATCCGTCGAGGATATGACCGGCATCCCGGTGAAGGCCGTCAACGTCCATGTGGGCGGCGTTGCCTTCGAGAAAAGCAAACAGGCATAAGGGAAACGGGGCGGCGCTCATCCGGTCAGCACCGGGGAGCGCGGCCTTTTCCTGTTCTGCAAAGGCGGAGAGAATATGAAAAGAACAACCGCAAGAGAGATCGCCGTGCACCTGTCCTATGCATCGGTGATGAATACCCTCCCGGAGGAGGAGCAGCTGGATCTTCTCCTGGAGCAGGAGCATTTTGCATCCCTGGGGGAAGAGGACGAGGCTTACGCCGAGTATCCCGATCCCAAACAGGAGGAATATATCCGCCGGGTGGCCGCAGGCGTTGCGGAGCATGGACCGGAGCTGGACGGATATATCGAAAAGTACGCGAAGAACTGGAAATTTGAGCGGATTTCCCGGGTATGCGCCGCCATTCTCCGCGTTGCCATGTACGAGATCCTCTATCTGCCGGAGGTCCCCTATAAGGCGGCGGCAAACGAGGCGGTAAACCTCACCAAGCTGTATGAGGACAGCGCCGCCGCTTCCTTTGTCAACGGTATCCTGGCCTCCTTTATCCGGGAGGAAAAGATCGAATGAGCGGAAAAGTCTATTCCGTCGGGGAGGTCACCGGCATTCTTCGGGAGCTGCTGGAGCAGGATGCGCGCCTGAACCCCATCTACGTCCGGGGTGAGATCTCCAATTACCGGCCGGCCTCCTCGGGCCATCACTATTTCACCTTGAAGGATGGAGATGCGACGCTGAAGGCGGTGATGTTCCGCCGGGAGGCGTCGCGGCTTCGTTTCCGGCCGGAAAACGGCATGAAGGTCATCGTGCTGGGGCGCATCTCCCTGTATCCCGCAGACGGCGCGATCCAGCTTTATGCGGCGGAGCTGAGCCCGGACGGGGTGGGCGACCTGCACATCGCCTTCGAGCAGCTGAAAGCCCGGCTCCAGGCGGAGGGTCTGTTTGATCGCTCCCGGAAGCGTCCCCTCCCCCCCTTCCCCCGACGGATCGCCGTGGTCACCTCCGGCACCGGCGCCGCGGTGCGGGATATCATCCGGGTCGCCACAGCCCGTTATCCCCTGGCGAAGCTCATGATCCTCCCGGTCCGGGTGCAGGGGACGGAGGCGCCGCCGGAGATCGTTTCCGCCATCCGCTTTGCCAACCGGCATCACCTGGCGGACGTGATCATCGCCGGCCGGGGCGGCGGCTCCATCGAAGACCTCTGGGCATTCAACGACGAGCGGGTCGCCCGGGCCATCTACGCCTCGGAGATCCCGGTGATCTCCGCCGTGGGCCATGAGCCGGACTATACCATTGCGGATTTCGTGGCGGACGTCCGGGCCGCCACACCCTCCAACGCGGCGGAGATCGCGGTTCCGGACCGGACGAAGCTGACGGAGATGATTACGGCGATGGACAAGCGCCTTGCCGCCGCCATGACCGCCCGTCTGGAGGCGGAAAAGCTGCACCTCCGGCGGCTGCGGGAGCGCCGGGTCCTCCAGGATCCCGGCGTCTATCTGGACGAACGGCGCATCGCCCTGGACCATCTGACGGAGCGGCTGGGCGCCTCTGCCCAGGGGCTGATCACCCGCCGCAGAGGGGCTTTATCCGCCCGAGCGGCAGCGCTGGACGCCATGAGCCCATTGAAGGTCCTGGCCCGGGGCTATGCCATCGCCAGCCTGGAAAACGGCAGACTGGTACGCAGCCGGATGGAGGTCGTTCCCGGAGATCGTCTGCTTCTGCGGCTGTCCGACGGAATCGTCCCCTGTACGGTCCTGGAGCAGGAAGGAAAGGATGAGACGAATGGAAGAGAATAAGCTGAGCTTCGAACAGTCCATGCAGCGGCTGGAGCAGATCGTCCGGCTGCTGGAAAAGGGCGACGCCCCCCTGGAGGACGCCATGAAGCTGTTTGCGGAAGGCACGGGTCTGGCCGCCCGCTGCCAGGAGATGCTGGATACGGCGGAGAAGCAGGTGGTGCGCCTGTCCAAGGGAGCGGATGGGGAGCCTGTGGAAACGGAGTTTGCGGATGCGGGAGAATGAGCTGCGCCTCCGGACGCTCCGTGATCGGGTGGAAGCCCGGCTGGAAACGATCCTTCCGGCGGTTTCCGGCCTGACCGAGGCCATGCGCTACAGTCTCCTTGCGGGCGGCAAGCGCCTGCGCCCCATTCTCGTCCTGGAATTCTGCCGGGTCTGCGGCGGAAATCCGGAAGCGGCGCTGGACGCAGCCTGCGGGCTGGAGATGCTTCATACCTATTCCCTGATCCACGATGACCTCCCCTGTATGGACAACGACGATCTCCGCCGGGGAAAACCCACGAATCACAAGGTCTTCGGAGAATGGCAGGCGCTCCTGGCGGGGGACGCCCTCCAGGCGGAGGCTTTCCGTGCCGTTCTTTCCTGCTCCGGGCTGACAGACCGGGCCAGGGCCGCTTCCGCCGCCCTTCTGGCTGAGGCGGCGGGGATCGCCGGGATCTGCGGCGGTCAGTACCTGGATCTGACCGGAGAGGATCGAAGGCTGAACGAGGGGGAGATCCGGGAGATGTATATCCGAAAAACCGGCGCCCTGTTCCGGGCCGCCTGTCAGATCGGGTGCTGCGCCGCCTCCGCCCCTGAGGACAAGCTCTCCGCCGCGGGGAGCTACGGGGACGCTCTGGGCCTGAGCTTCCAGCTGCGGGACGATCTTCTGGATCTGGACAGTACGGAACAGGAGCTGGGCAAGCCCATCGGCTCCGATGACCGGAACGGGAAATCCACGCTGGCGGCCTGTCTGGGGCGAAAGGCGTCGGAGGATCTGCTTCTGTCCTCCACCCGGGAAGCGGAGGAGATCCTGGAACGGCATTTCGGTGCCGACCCCTTCCTGCTCTGGCTCACCTGCTCCCTGGCGGGGCGAAAATCCTGAATAGATGCAAAGCTGCGCGGGCGCAATGCCCGCGCAGCTCAGCGTGTCGACAAAGTCTTGTCGCCCCGCTGAAGCAAGTTTTTCGAACAGG
>CAMVBX010000066.1 GCA_947165825.1 uncultured Clostridia bacterium | reverse complement strand
CGTACTTCTCAACGGTCTCATGGATCTTGTCGATGCTCATTTCGATGCAGGGATGAGGCTCGCGGTGGTTCATCTCGGCAGCCCGGCGCTCGTTATCGGAGATGCGGGCGGAGGAGGAGTAGGGCCAGTGGCCCACGGTCTCATACCGGGTGTTCTCGCCGTTGTGGTTGATCTCGAAGGAGGCATGGCAGGCGTACTGCTTGCACATGTCCGCGTACCAGGTCATGGGGAGAACGCCGTTGGGGTTGGCCAGATTCAGCTGGAACGCCTCGTCCTTGCACTCGTTGATGTCGATGGAGCAGTTGCCCACGTACAGGGTGCAGACGCCGCCCCGGGCAAACATCCGGAACCAGTCCACAAAGTCATGGGTGACGAGGCCATCGGAGCTGGCGAGGTTGGGAGACGGGGGAGCCAGGGTGATGCGGTTCTTGAAGTCGATCCCCCGGATGCGGATGGGTGAGAATACGTGCGTGTACCTGGAGCCCATGGTAATCATCCTTTCCTTATGTTCGTTTTGCCTATTTTTCTGCCTATATCAATTTGGTGTATAGCATACATTGTACAATACTTTCCCAGAAAGCACAAGGGGGTTATTCTTCCTTTCCGGGAAGCAGAGGGATATCTCCCAGGTTCACGGATTTCTCCAGCCGGATGCGGTCGAAACGCCTGTACTCCCGGCCGGGAGCGTGGATAACCAGGTCGTATATGCCCATGGGCAGATCCCGGAACCAGAAATCCCCGAATTCGTCGCTGACCGCTTCCCAGGTCTTGCCGCCGTTGGTGAGGAGGCAGCGGGCGCCGATGATGACTTCCTTCTCCTCCGGATCGTACAGGATGCCGCCGATGAACCGGCCGGGGATGTTGCGGTAGTACACCCGGGGCATGCAGCCGGTCTCGGGCTGCAGCACCTCCGCGCCCAGAAGTTCGTCCGCCAGGTCTTCCTCCTCCCCGAAGCGGATAGCCTCCGTGGGACAGGCCTCCACGCACCGGGGCAGCTTTGCCCCGTGGTCCAGCAGATGGGCGCAGCCGGTGCACTTCTGGGCGATGCCCAGCTCGGCGTTCATATAGATCGCCCCATAGGGACAGGCATCCCGGCAGGCCCCGCAGCCGGTGCAGGTTTCGGGATCAATGAGCACCAGCCCGTCCTCCCGCCGCCGGATGGCGTCAGCGGGACAGACCTTCATGCATTCCCCGGAGCGGCAGTGATTGCAGAGCCGGGGGATATAATGGATCTTCACCTTGGGCAGAGTGCCCTCTACCTGCTCCGCTACCCGGATCCAGAATTGGCCGATCCGGGGCTGGGGAGCGGCGTAGGGCCGCCAATCGTTCCCCACATGCTCATCCTTGCAGGCCAGCTGGCAGTTGTAGCAGCCGCTGCACTTGGACAGATCGATCACAAAGGCCTTTACCATGTTCCATTTCCTCCCCGGTCCCGGCAGGGACAGTCTGTCTTATCATTATATACCGGATCCCCCGGCTATGCAAGGAAAAGCGGGGGTCACGACCGCAGTTTACGCCGGGCTTCGGGCACCCTGCGGCGTTCCGGGGACGAACGGCTTTTTGGCGAGATAGAGAACATGGGTGTCTTCGAACACCACTTTTCCCCCGTTTTCCGCAACTGCGTTTCGGAGCCCGGCAAAGAACGGCGTTCTGTACGGCTCCGGGATCACGAGATGGTCGCAATGGGTCCCGCAATAGGAGACGTATTCGTCCGGATCCATCTCGCGTCTCCCGGGAAAATCGCGTCTCTCAAGATCCGCGTAGCCATAGTCCCCGGCGCGGTCATACCGGAAGCCGCCGTGGGTATAGGGCGTTTCCGGATGAAAATACCGGTCGTAAACCTTCTGGATCTCGGCGTAGAGCTTCTCATTCGGCGTTTTGTAATCTCCCCTGGTCAGCATCATGGCCAGCACGCCCCCGGGCTTCAGCAGGGCGAAGGTCTTGGAATATGCGATCTCCTCCGGGATCCACTGGATCGTCGCCGCCGAATAGATCAGGTCGAACCTGCGGTCACCGAAATCATGGGTAATGAAATCATCGTTCACGATGTGGAAATTGGGGAACCGCCCGTATTTTTCCTTCATCTTGGCAAAAAGGTGCTCCCCGAGCTCGACGGCATGATAATCGCACCCCGTTTCCAGGATCGGATCCGTGGCCTGCCCCGTTCCCGGGCCGATCTCCAGAACGGTTTTCTCCGGCCCGAGCTCCGCATATCCGATCAGGGACCGGAATAATTCCGGGCTGTATCGCGGTCTGAACCGGTCGAACTGTTCGGGGATCGTATCGAAGATTTTCCGGAATTCCATGCCTGTCCGTGCATCTCCTTTCAGAACGGTCGATTCAGCCCTCCAGCAGGTAGTATACCGGCATCAGGTCCTCTGCCGGAGCGGGGGTCAGGAGCCAGCGCTCCTGCTGGGGGAATTCGTCCGTCAGCAGGGTGGGGGTGCGCTGGGAATCCAACAGCGTCCGGAAGACATTCTCCGGAAGCTGGATCACCGCCAGCTCGTTCCCGGCGGTGCGGTACAGCAGGATCTCCTCCCCATGGGGGAAGGTCATGATCAGCCCCAGGTCCGCCTTGGAGACCCCCTCTTCCGGCAGAGCCTCCGGGGCCGCGTCGGGAAGGGAGATCCCCTTCACGGGGTGCGCGGATCGATCGCTGCAGAGATAGACGGGCCGCCAGGCGCCCGGCTCCTCGCCGGTCCAGCCCAGATCGGACAGGGAAAGAGGCCGACCGTCCCGCTGAAAACCGCCGGGCACCGGGACCAGCTTCCCGTTCCGGAGCAGGTCTCGCAGGGTCTCCAGCGCCGTCTCATATTTCCGCTGTCCCGCGGCCAGCTGCTCCAGCGCCGCGCTCCGCTGGGCCGACACCTCTCCGGGATCCGGGAGATAACCCTCCGGGGTGCCCGCCGTGTATTCCTCCAGCGCCTGGGTCACCCCTTCTTCGCCCACCGCCAGGTAGGAGGTGAGGAGCTCTCGGGCGCTGCCGTCCTCAATGGCGTCCCGAAACGCCTCCGTGAAGCCGGGACCCAGAGCCGCCTCCGCGGCGGGAGGAAGCTCCGCTGCCCCGTACAGGGCCAGGCCCCGGGCGATGCGCATCACGCTCAGGTCCAGCAGATCCGGCAGCATGGGAGGAACCGGCAGATGCAGCAGGACCTCGTCCTTTCCCGCCCGCAGGGTGACGCCCGCCGCGCCGTATTCCCCGGGACTGAGAAGATAGGACTGCACCAAGTATGGCTGCTCCAGCCGACGGGCGAGGGTTTCCGCGGAAACGTGCAGCAGCGGACCGACGTACACCGTCTCCGGAGTGATCCGCAGCCCGTCCCCCTCCTCCGCCAGGCTGCACCGCAGCTGAATGGGCAGATGCAGGAAACCCAGGGCCTGCAGACGTATGCTTACCCGGGCCTCCTCCGGCTCCAGGGAGAAGCCCAGCTCCTCCAGCACCGGCTTTACCAGGCCCGCAGGGGCGTATGCGGACAGGAGCTCCTCCGGAGGATAGTATTCCAGCAGCAGGGAATACAGGTCCGCCTTGTCCAGGCGCAGCGTCAGCTCGCCATCCTCGGTGAAGTCGGCAAAGTCGAAGGGGTAACGGTTCTCCGCCGCCAGGGTCCTGTAGTCGTCCCAGGGGAAGGCGGAAAACTGGAGATAGAGCCAGGGCAAGGCCAGGATCAGCAGGATCAGCAGAACGAGAAACAGAGCGAGAAGGGGGTGTCCCCTGCGTTTGCGTCTGGGCATGACCTTTACCTCAAAAGAGAAACTGAGCGCACCGCACCCGATGATGCCGTGCGCCGGACGGGCTGGAAATAAAGAGAGCCAAGGCCTCTCACAGCCCTGGCTCATTATGGCATGGAAGCGGGGGATTTGTCAATCAGTCGGGGATCTCCCGGCCCTCAGTGGGTGCCCCGGACGATGCGGACGCCCTTGGCCTCCAGATAGGCGGCGGCCTCCGTAATGGTGGGGCATTCCTTTTTGTCCTCCCCATGCCGGGTGCAGACTCCCAGATGGCAGACCTCCGTTCCCTCGGAGACGATCCGGTCCAGCTTCTCCCGGAACCCCTCGTCTATTCCCTGGCCGCAGCCGTTGCACCGGGCCATGGCCGTGAGCTCCAGGGGAGTATCCCCGTATTCCGCAAAATGCCGGCTCCTGGTATTGAATGCCCGGAGACAGCCGGCCGCCGCGCAGACCCGGTTCGCGTCCAGGCAGTTGAGCATGGCGATCTTCATCACAGAACCTCCTTTACAGTGTGGAAAAGAATGTGACGCTGAGCTTTCCGCTGACGGGATGGCGGGCGACGGCGCAGTCCACTTCATAGACATCCCGGATGAGCTGCTCCGTGATGACCTCCTCCGTGGGGCCGTGGGCGATGATGCGCCCGTCCTTCAGAACGTACACGTAGGTGCAGTACATGAGGGTGAGATTCAGATCGTGGAGCGCCGCCAGGACCCCCACCCCCATGGATTTCACCACGTCCATGATCTGGATCTGGTACTTGATGTCCAAATGGTTCGTGGGCTCGTCCAGGATGAGCATCTCCACCTGCTGGGCCAGGGCCCGGGCCAGGATGATGCGCTGCTTCTCCCCGCCGGAGAGGGTCTGAAAGCTCCGGTCCCGGAAATCCAGCATGTCCACCCGACGCAGGGCATCCTCGGCGATGCGGTAATCCTCCTCCGTGTCCCGGTCGAAGGCCCGCTTATGGGGAGCCCGGCCCATGAGCACCATTTCCTCTACGGTGAAATCGAAGCTCAGCGCGTTGAACTGGCTCACCACCCCCATGCGCTTCGCCGTCTCCCGATGGCTCATGGTGCGGATATCCGCGCCGTCGATCCGGATCACGCCCCCGGAGGGCTTCAGCACCCGGTAGATGCTTTTCAGCAGCGTGGTCTTCCCGCTGCCGTTGGGGCCCAGGAGCCCCACAAAGGCGTTGTCCCGCACCTGCAGGGACGCCTGCTTCACGATCTCCTTTCGGGAGAGGGTGACGGATACCTCTTTGGTTTCCAGCTCCATCAGTCTTTCCCTCCGAATCCGTAGGATCTCCGCACCATCATGTACACGAAAATGGGGGCGCCGATGGCGGAGGTGATGACCCCCAGGGGGATCTCCGTGTTGGGGATCAGGATCCGGGCCACCACATCCGCCCAGACCAGGAAGATCCCGCCGGATAGGGCGGCCAGGGGCAGGAGGAACCGATGGTCGGAGCCTGCGAAGCCCCGGACGATATGGGGGATCATCAGCCCTACGAAGCCTACGATGCCGCAGGTGCAGACCGCAATGGCGGAGAGCAGGGAGGTGAGGATCATGTAGATCCGCCGCCGCTTGCTCAGATCGACCCCCAGGGTGATGGCTGCCTCGTCTCCCAGCAGGAGGGTGTTCAGGGTCCGCAGCTGGGTGAGGAAGAACAGCAGACCCACCGCCGTAACGATGCCGGGGAGCAGGAGCCTGGGCCACCGGGCGGAGACCATGCTGCCCAGGAGCCAGTAGGTGACAGTCTTCATGTTCTCCGCGTCCTTGCCCACGTAGACCATCATATTGGTAAAGGCGCCGCACAGGCTCCCCACCACGCAGCCCGCCAGGACCAGCTTGGCGGAGGTGAGTCTGCCACCCCCCATATGGGCCAGGAGCATTACCAGGGCCATGGCCCCCAGGGCACCGAAAAAGGCCCAGAAGGCGGTGCCCATGGTGGCCAGCGCCCCGGTAAATACTGCCGAGGCGCCGATCATGATGGAAAAGGTCGCGCCCAGGGAGGCACCGGAGGAGATACCCAGGATATAGGGATCCGCCAGGGGGTTCTGCACCGTGGCCTGCATCACTACGCCGCAGGTGGAAAGGAGCACGCCGATAAGGGCGCCCATCAGGACCCGGGGCATCCGCAGATTCCAGACGATCTCATACATGGTGCCGGAGGTTAGAAACTTCTCCTCCCCGATGCGGATGTGCGTGAGCTGATACAGGACGATCCGGTAGACGTCGGAGAGGGAGACCTTCACCGCCCCGATGGTGACGGCGATGAGGATGGAAAGGATAAAGGCCGCGATAAAGACCAGGATCGCACCGCCCAGCATGGCGTGTCTCGGATTCAGCCGCTTTTTCAAGGTAGCGCTCCCTTCAAAGAATGGGGCAGACGGACATCGTCCGGCTGCCCCGGTTTCCGGGGATCAATCCCCGTACATGAAGTTGAACATGGTCTCCACGGAGGGCACCATGCGGATGCCGCCGCCGTACACATCCGTGAGGTTGATGGCCATGACCCTGCCGTTGGCTACGGCAGAGACTTCCGCCAGAGCAGCCTCGTCCATAATGGAGGCGATGGCGTTGGCCTGGGATTCCTCGGGAGTCAGGTTCTCGTCATCCATATAGTCCACGATGATCACGTCGGGGTTCAGATTGATGATGTCCTCCAGGGAGAGGTCGCCGCCGTCGGGCAGGGCGTACTCCGCTCCCGCGGCCACCACCAGAGAACCGGTGAGGGTGTTGGCGCCCCAGCAGTAGAAGGTGCCGCCGAAGGGCTCGATGATGATGGCGGTGTAAGGAGTTTCCACGCTCTCCACCTTTTTGGCGATCCGGTCCAGCAGGGCATGGGCCTTGTAGATATACGCACCGGTCTTTTCTTCAATATTGAAGATCTTGCCGATGTCCGCGATGTCCTGCAGGCAGGTCTCCAGATCCCGGGTGGGAGCGGTATTGTTGGAGCAGCGGAGGATCATGGTCCCCACGCCCATATCGTGCCATTCGGAAACATCGCCCAGCTGATCCTCGGCGAAGGCGCTGCGCCAGCCGAAGATGAAGTCCGGCTCCAGGGAAAGAACGACCTCCTTGGAGGGATAGCCCTTTACCGTGAGCTCCTTGCCCGCGGCCTTCAGGGCGTCGTACTGGGCCTGCAGATCCTCCCGGATGGTGCCGTCCAGGTAGGCGGTGCCGGCGATGTACTCATCCAGCCCGAAGTAGAGCATCAGCTCGGTCTGGGTCTGGTTGGTGCAGATCACTTTCTCCGGGCACTTTTCAAAGGTGACCTCAACGGGCTCCTTGGCGTAGTTGTAGGTGCTGATGGTCACGGGGTAGTGAACGGGGGCATAGTCGTCTCCGTACATGAAATCGAACATGGTCTCTACGGAGGGCACCATGCGGATGCCGCCGCCGTACACGTCCGTGAGGTTGATGGCCATGACCTTGCCGTTGGCAACAGCGGTGACCTCCGCCAGGGCGGGCTCGTTCATGATGGTGGCGATGGCGTTGGCCTTGCTTTCCTCGGGGGTCAGGTTCTCGTCGTCCATGTAGTCCACGATGATCACGTCGGGGTTCAGATTGATGATGTCTTCCAGGGAGAGGTCGCCGCCGTCGGGCAGGGCATACTCCGCCCCTGCGGCCACCACCAGGGCGCCGGTGAGGGTGTTGGAGCCCCAGCAGTAGAAGGTGCCGCCGAAGGGCTCGATGATGATGGCGGTATAGGGCTTCTCCACGCTGGCCGCCTTTTGGGCGATCCGGTCCATCAGGGCGTGGGCTTCGTTGATATAGACGTCGGTCTTATCCTCAATGTTGAAGATCTTGCCGATATCCGCGATATCCTGCAGACAGGTTTCCAGATCCCGGGTGGGAGCGGTGTTGTTGGAGCAGCGGAGGATCATGGTGCCTACGCCCATGTCGTGCCATTCGGAAACGTCTCCCAGCTGGTTTTCCGCGAAGGCGCTGCGCCAGCCGAAGATAAAGTCGGGCTCCAGGGCGAGGACGATCTCTTTGGAGGGATAGCCTTTGACGGTGAGCTCCTTGCCTGCGGCCTTCAGGGCGTCATACTGGGCCTGCAGGTCCTCCCGGATGGTGCCGTCCAGGTAGGCGGTGCCGGCGATGTATTCATCCAGGCCGAAGTAGAGCATCAGCTCGGTCTGGGTCTGGTTGGTGCAGACCACCTTCTCGGGGCACTTCTCAAAGGTGACCTCAATGGGCTCCTTGGCGTAATTGTAGGTGCTGATGGTCACGGGGTAGTGGTCGGGAACGGGCTCGGGCGTGGGCTCAGACGTGGGTTCCGGAGTAGGCTGGGCCGTGGCGGGAGCCTGGGTAGCCGGATCCTGGGTAGCCGGGGCCTGGGTAGCGGGAGCCTGGGTGGCCGGGGCCTGGGTGGGAGCAGGTGTCTGCTGGGCGCAGCCCATGAGGGCGGCGAGCATCAGCAGGGCCAGGATCAGGGCAAGGGTTTTCTTCATTTTGCTGCCTTCTTTCTTGTTCTGAGATTTTTGCCCCTTCCTCCAAAAGAAAAACCGTTTTCCGACCGGAACGGAAAACGGCATCATCGAAACCACGCTGCGGAAAAGCCCGCGGAAACGGATGCGGACAGATCCGCGCATACGGCGGCAGTCCTGCCCGCGTATGCGAAGACGCTATTTCAGATGAGCTACTTTTCTCCGGAGGATACTCATCATTCCGCCTGAGCAGGTTTCCTGACTTGCGGCATAGCATCCGTGAGCGCCTTCTCACCCTGCGGCAATGGCATCATGCTCGGGACTATCCGTTTACAGTGACCGGTTCGTCCGGGATTTTCACCCGGTTCCCTATTATCCCTCGGGGTACGGCCCCGCGGGCACTCAGACAGTAATTGCGGTGAGATTATAGCAGAGGGGAACTCTGCTTTCAAGTTTATGGCAATGCCAAAAAGGGAACGGCCCTGCGGAAGGAACCGCCCCCCTGCGCCGGATAAAAAACGCCGCAGCCCGCCCGGGCTGCGGCAACTGTGGGATTCAGGTTCAGTAATCGAAGTCGTGGGCTTCCTTCAGCAGCTGGTCCTTCACCTTCATGAGACGGGTGGTGGTGCTGCGTTCGTTTTCCTCCAGCTTCATGGTGATATACCGGATGGTCTCCTGCATCTGGGGGATCATGACGTACTCCAGGGCGTTTACCCGCCGCCGGGTGCGCTCGATCTCCGCGGCCATGAGCTGCATGCTCTTCTCCGCCCTGGCCAGCTCCAGCATATCCTGGAATACCTGGCTCAGCCGGTCGATGGCCTCGTCCAGCTCGCCGGAGGTCTGGGCGTAGCCGTAGGGATAGATATCCGCAGCGGCGCCGGTGCGGGTACGGAAGGAGTACTGGGGGATATACACGCTCATGACGTTCTTCCGGGTCAGGTCCACCTCCACCCCCTGCTTGGGGAACAGGAGGCTCTGCTCCAGGATCTCGGGACTCATGAGGGAGGATGCCTTGGCCATGGCGCCCATGGCCTCCTCCAGTCCGGCCTCCACCCGCTGACGGAGGGCCTTGTTTTCCCGGACCACCAGCATGAACTGACGCATGAGCTCATCCCGCTTATCCTTCAGCAGCTTGTGCCCCCGGACAGCGGTCTGGAGCCGGTTCTTGGTCCGCTTCAGCTCCATGCGGGTCGGCTTGATATCCGACGAAATGGCCATGCCTTAACCCTCCTGCTTGGGCAGATACTTATCGATGTATTCCAGCTTGATGCGCTTCAGCTCGCTCTTGGGCAGGATGGACAGGAGCTTCCAGCCGATATCCAGGGTGTCCTCGATGCTCCGGTCGGTGCTCTGGCCCTGGCCCACGTATTCCTTCTCAAAGGCATCGGCAAACTTAGCGTAGAGCTTATCCGTATCGGAAAGGGCGGCCTCGCCCAGGATGGTCATGAGCTCGCTGGCGTCCTTGCCCGCGCTGTAGGCGGCGAAGAGCTGGTTCATGGTGCCGGAGTGGTCTTCCCGGGTCTTGCCCTCGCCGATGCCCTTGTCCTTCAGACGGCTCAGACTGGGGAGCACATCGATGGGGGGCAGGATATTTTTCAGATACAGGTCACGGGAGAGGATGATCTGTCCCTCGGTGATGTAGCCCGTCAGGTCCGGGATGGGGTGGGTGATATCGTCCTCGGGCATGGTGAGGATGGGGATCATGGTGATGCTCCCCTTCTTGCCCTTCCGGCGGCCCGCCCGCTCGTAGATGGAGGCGAAGTCCGTATACAGGTAGCCGGGATAGCCCCGGCGGCCGGGGACCTCCTTCCGGGCGGCGGAGACCTCCCGGAGGGCTTCGGCATAGTTGGTGATATCCGTGAGGATGACCAGCACGTGCATATCCTGCTGGAAGGCCAGGTACTCCGCCGCGGTCAGGGCCATACGGGGGGTGCTGATGCGTTCCACCGCAGGGTCGTTGGCCAGGTTGGAGAAGAGCACGGTGCGATCCAGGGCGCCGGTACGCCGGAACTCGTTCACGAAATACTCCGATTCCTCAAAGGTGATGCCGATGGCGGCAAAGACCACGGCGAACTGTTCCCCGGAGCCCAGCACCTTGGCCTGCCGGGCGATCTGGGCGGCCAGGCTGGCATGGGGCAGACCGGAACCGGAGAAGATGGGCAGCTTCTGGCCGCGGACCAGGGTGTTCAGTCCGTCAATGGCGGAAATGCCGGTCTGGATAAACTCGGAGGGGTAGTCCCGGGCGGCGGGGTTCATGGGGAGACCGTTGATGTCCAGGTATTCCTCCGCCAGGATCTCGGGCCCTCCGTCGATGGGACGGCCCATGCCGTCGAAGACCCGGCCCAGCATATCCGGGCTGACGCCAAGCTGCATGCCGTGGCCCAGGAAACGGACCTTGCTCTCTGCCAGATTGATGCCGGTGGAGCTCTCAAAGAGCTGGACGACGGCACGGTCTCCGTCTACCTCCAGCACCTTGCAGCGGCGGGTCTCCCCGTTGGGGAGCTCGATCTCCGCCAGCTCGTCGTAGGTGACGCCCTCCACGTTCTTGACCACCATCAGAGGGCCGGAGATCTCGCGTATGGTGCGGTATTCCTTAATCATGCTGCGCCGCCTCCTTGATCTGATCTGCCATGTCCGCCGCGATGGCGGCGTAGGCGGTGGGGTATTCCTCTGCCGGTACGGACTTGGCGCGGCCGATCCGGTCCCGGACCTCAATGGAGATCAGCTTCCCCAGGTCCGCCCCGCCGGCGATGGCCCGGCGGCACTGGGCGTCGTACTGGAGGATGATGTCCAGAAGCATGGACTGGCGGTCGTAGGAAGAGTAGTTGTCGATGTCCACGAAGGCGTTCTGCTGGAGATAGTCCTCCCGGATCATCTTCGCGGTCTCCATGGTGAGCCGGTCTGCGGGGGAGAGGGAATCCTGTCCCACCAGCTTGACGATCTCCTGGAGCTCGCTCTCCTGCTGGAGGATGGCTACGGCCTTCGCCCGGTTTTCCAGGAAGCTCCGGCCCAGGTTCTTCTCGAACCAGCCCCGGAGATTGTCCATATACAGGGAATAGCTGTTCAGCCAGTTGATGGCCGGGAAATGCCGGGCGTGAGCCAGACCGGAATCCAGGCCCCAGAACACCTTCACGATGCGCAGGGTGGCCTGGCTGACGGGCTCGGAGGTATCGCCGCCGGGAGGGGAGACGGCCCCGATGGCGGTGAGACTGCCCCGGCGCACTTCGCTGGAGAGGCACTGTACGCAGCCTGCGCGTTCATAGAACTGGGCCAGACGGGAGGCCAGGTAGGCAGGGTAGCCCTCCTCGCCGGGCATTTCCTCCAGACGGCCGGACATCTCACGCAGGGCTTCGGCCCAGCGGGAGGTGGAGTCCGCGATGACCGCCACGTCATACCCCATGTCCCGGAAGTATTCCGCGATGGTGATGCCGGTGTAGATGGAGGCTTCACGGGCCGCAA
>CAMVBX010000065.1 GCA_947165825.1 uncultured Clostridia bacterium | reverse complement strand
GGTCAGCGGGTCGGGCAGATCGGCGCCGGAGGGCATCATGGCCTGGCCGACCATGAGATAGAGGTTCACCAGCTCCTGACGGCTCATTTTCCGCATGTTTTCTTCATTCATAAAATCGGGAAAAGTAATCGGTTCCATTCGATCAACTCCTGTCGTATACTGAACTTTATTTTACGGGAAAGCCCGGCCGAATGCAACGCTTTTCTCCTGCGCCGGTTGCGGGATCAGCCGGAACATGGTATATTGGATACGAAATCAGTTTGCAAAGGCACGGTCTACAGCCGTCCGTATGGCGGCACAGAGGTCCGGGTCCAGAGAACGCAGCACCGTGCCGGGATCCTCCCGGATGGCTTTCCGTTCCGGGTCTGAAAAATCGCAGCCCAGAGCGGGAAGTCCGGCGCAGCTCCTGCCGCTGAGCAGGCGGTAATGGGTGCAGGCGATCAGATAATCCCCGTAAACGGAGGCATGCTCGCCATCCTGCCAGTACAGGGGGAAGTCCGGGTCCTGCCGGAGCAGATCCTGCCAGATCCGGCCCACGGGGCTGAGCAGAGCCCCGGTTTCCCGGCAGAGCTGTTCATGAAAAGCATTCATCTGTGACTGGTGCTCCGGAAAGGCCTTTTCCGCCCAGGTGAGGGCGAAGACAGGCGTTGCGTTCCCCGCCTTGGCCAGCTCAGCCAGCCGCTTTCCCGCATTCAGGTCTTCGGGCGTCCCGGCAAAGGGATGCGCCTTCTGCTGCAGGATGCAGTAATCGAAGCCGCCGTACAGCAGGTTGAAGCGGCTTTCAAAATATTCCTTCATATGATAGTCGAATCCCATGCCGGGGTGGCAGAGCATCACCGGCGCGATCTTCTCCCCTGTGCCCGCTTCCCAAAGACAGGCAAAGGTATGGGGCATATCGTTGAAGAATGTGTGGCTGTTGCCGATAAACAAAACCTTCATTGCAGACCTTCCTTTCAGAATGTCAGGCGATCGCCGGATATGCTGCATGTCCCCTGGTGGGGACGCAGCGGGAAGACCCGGTTCAGGACCGCCGTCGGATACTTCATCTTACCCGGCACGGGGCGGTACGTCAAGGGACGCACAATCCCGCCGGAAACAGGAGGAAGAAAAAACTTGATCTGTGAGCATTGCGGAACAGCGCTGCGCGGGGATGTCTGCCCCTCCTGCGGAGCGGAATACCGTCCGGTATGCATCCGATGCCAGGCGGTCATCCCGCCGGGAAGCGAAACCTGTCCGGTTTGCGGGGGTGAAGTGCTCCTGGGCTGGAATGTGTCCCGGGAGGAAATGGAACATCGAGGCATGCGCGCCTTTATGCCCTATACGCCGGAACATAATTACGATATCTATCTGGGCGGCAACCCGGATGGCGGCGGGTACGTTTTCCATAACGACCCGGGTTTTACCGGACCGGTCCCGGAGAGGCTTGTGCTTCCCGGCCTTGCGGAGGGAATGCCGATCTATGGGATCTGGAACGAATTCTTCTGTACCGGGGATGGGTTTACCCCGGAGCGGTATGAGGAGTCCTTCCGGCGGATGCTGCCGCTGAAGCACATCATCGTTTCCAATGGCGTCCGGGAGGTATTCACCTATGCCTTTTTCGGCTGCAGCGGGCTGGAAACCCTGGAGCTGCCCCGGACCATGCAGAAGATGTTTTATGATTTTTACGATCTGTTTCTGGATGGGAAAAGTCCCATGCAGAACGGCTGTTTCAAGAAAGACGTGACCATACGGTATCGGGGGACTCCGGAGGAATGGAAGCGGGTGATCCTGACCAGCCGCTTCCAGGATTATGTGGAGATGGGAAGGATCCGCCTGGAGTTTCGGGAGGGATAAACCAAGACCCCCCGGCAAGAAGCCGGAGGGCCTTGGTTCAGAAAAGAGAAAGAGTCAGGCTCGCGGTGCCTGTCCTCCGGCGGCTCCCAACGACGGAGGCGGCAGCCGCAGAGCTTTTTGCAGAGGGAAAACAAAGAATACTACCTTACAACTGCAATGTAACATAAAATAAACAGAATTGCAACTTAATTTTGAAGAAATCTTGGCGAATTCTCCGGAAGTTTTCCCCGGAAAACCGGGATAAGCGGCAAAAACGACAATGAATCTGAGGATAGGAGAGATAACGTCATGGAAGGTTTGAAAGCGGTATTCCAGCCGATCCAGGTAGGGCCCCTGCGAGTCAGAAACCGTATCGAGGTTTCTCCGGCGGAACCCATGCTCTGTTCCCGGGACGGTCTGGCCACCCCGGAATTTGTGGACTACACCGCCCAGTTTGCCAAGTACGGCGCGGGCATCGTCACGGTGGGGGACAGTGCGGTGACCCAGGCCTATGCGGATACGAACCACTATGCCATCAATCTGGCAGATCGCTTCGTGGTCCACGGCCTGGTCAATGTGACGGACGCCATTCATCGCTGGGGCGCGGTGGCTTCCATCGAACTGAACCTGCGGGATGAGCGGCTTCCGGCGGAGTTCAGCCATGAGGAGGTTCAGGGCATTATCCGTGCCTTTGCGGATGCGGCGGAACGGTGCAGGAAGGCGGGCTTCGATATGGTCATGCTCCATTTCGGCCATGGGCACACCGCCGCCTCCTTCTATTCTCCCCATGTGAACAAACGGACGGATGAATACGGCTGCCAGACCTTCGAGAACCGCTGCCGCTTTGCCAAAGAAATGATCGCCGCGGTGCGGGAGCGCATCGGCAGGAATATGGCCATCGAGGTGCGCATGAGCGGTGATGAGCTGTATCCCGAAGGCGTACATGTGGAGGAGGCGATTGCCTTTGCCAAGGCCATTCAGGACCAGATCGATCTCGTCCATATCAGCGCCGGGAGCATGTACGATCCCCGCACCATGGGCTCCACCATCCAGCACACCTACATGCCCCGGGCCACCAACCTGTATCTGGCCAAACAGTTCAAGGCGGCTGGACTGAAGATCCCCGTTGTGAGCGTCGGCAGTCATGACATGCTCTCCGCAGAGAAGGCCATCAGTGAGGGAGAGTGCGATATGGTCGCCATGATCCGTTCCTTCCTTGCGGATCCGGAGATGCTCATAAAAGCCAAGGCAGGCCGAGTGGACGAGATCCGCCCCTGCCTGCGCTGCAACAACTGCACCGGCGGCGATCCCCATGGCTGTCCGACACCTCTGCGCTGCTCGGTGAACGCGGTTCAGGGCAGACAGCCGCTGTTCGACGAGATCCCGTCGGCGGACCCGGGAAAGAAAGTCGTCGTCATCGGCGGCGGCTGCGCGGGGATGGAAGCAGCGCGGCGACTGTCCCAGCGGGGCCTGAAGCCTGTGCTGTTCGAGCGAGAGGCGAACCTGGGCGGCAGCCTGCATACGGCGGGAGCCAACCCCTTGAAGGGGGACGTCCGCCGGTATGGGGACTGGTCCGTTCGCATGACCCTTCGGGATCCCAACATCGACCTGCGGCTGGGCACCGAAGCCACACCGGAGCGGGTACGGGCGGAAAAGCCGGACCTGGTTATCCTGGCGGTAGGCAGCGAACCCATCATCCCCAAGGTGCCCGGCATCGAGGGAAGCAACGTCTGCCTGGCGCAGGATATCGACCTGGGGACGGTGAAGCCCGGCAAGCGGGTAGTTATTGTGGGCGCAGGCCTCACCGGAACGGAGACCGCCGTTTCCCTGGTCCGGGAGGGGCATGAGGTCACCGTCCTGGATATGCTCACCCTGGCGGAGATCCGGGGAAGAGAGAAGGCGGTGAACACCGCCCAGCGCCTGGCCCTTGGGGAAGGCGTAAAGTTCCTGGAGAAGCATCGGCTGGTCTCCGTCTCTCCGGCGGGGCTGACCGCTGTGGATGAAGAGGATCGGGAGGTTTTCCTGCCCTGTGATACGGTCGCCCTGTCTCTGGGGGTCCGGCCCAGGACCGGATTGGAGGAGAAGCTGAAGGACGTGTGCGGGGAGATCGTCTGCGTCGGAGACTGCAACAACCGGCAGGGAAACATCACCTCCGCCGTGCGGGAAGGCTTCTATGCCGCCATGAACGCATAAAAACATAGGAAAAAACGCCCCTGACGGAAAACCCGTCAGGGGCGTTGCAGACTGTAGACAAACCCGAAAATGGAACGATACCGGGAAGGAAGATAGCGCGAAAGAAACCCAGGAGGGGTGTCTTTCGCGTTCAATCAGAAGTTTTTCGAACAATTTCTACCGTATTTCCTGTTCGAAAAACTTGCTTCAGCGGGGCGACAAGACTTTGTCGACACGCTGAAACGCCCCTGACGGAAAACCCGTCAGGGGCGTTGATGTATTGGTCAGCGCTGGTCGATGGGAACGTATTCCCGGGGACGGATGGCTGCCTGGTAACCGGGGCGGATCAGCCGTTTCCCGGTCATGACCTCCTCGATCCGGTGGGCGCACCATCCGGCGATCCTTGCGCAGGCGAAGAGCGGAGTGAACAGGACTTCCGGAATGCCCAGCATACTGTACACCAGGCCGGAGTACAGATCCACGTTGGCGCACATGGGCATTTCGTGCTGTTTGCTGGTCATGATCAGGTCGATCCCCTGGGTCTCGATCTGTTCCAGGAGACGGAAATCCTCCTGCCGTTCCTTCTGCTCAGCCATCTGCCTCGCAAACTTCCGAAGCAGTACGGCACGGGGATCGGAGAGGGTGTAAACCGCATGGCCGAGGCCGTAGATCTTGCCGCTGCCGTCCCCGGCTTCCTTTTTCAGGATCTTGGTCAGATAACCTCTGACCTCGTCGTCGTCCTCCGGGTTCTTCACATGGGCCTTGATATCCTGGAACATTTCCGTGACCTTCCGGTTGGCGCCGCCGTGGAGCGGGCCCTTCAGCGAGCCGACGGCTCCGGCAATGGCGCTGTAGGTATCCGTTCCGCTGGAGGAGAGGGCGCGGCAGATGAATGCGGAGTTGTTGCCGCCGCCATGTTCCGCATGAAGGATCAGGAGCAGGTCCAGAAGCTTGGCCTCCTCATCCGTATAGCTTTTATCCTTCCGTACCAGACGGAGGAAGTTTTCCGAAAGGGTGAGCGCCTCTTTGGGGTTGTGGATGTACATGGATTTTCCGTCGAACATATGCCGCCGTGCCATGTAGGCATTGGCCACGATGGAGGGGAAACGCGCAATGAGCTCGATGGACTGGCGCAGCATATTCTCCGGCGTCGTCTCATCCGGATTCTCATCGTAGGCGTACAGGGCCAGCACGCTCCGCCCCAGCATGTTCATGATGTCCGGGCTGGTGTTCCGGAGGATCATATCCTCGAAAAACCCCTTGGGCAGCGGGCGCACCTTGGCCAGGATGCTCTCAAACAGATTCAGCTCCGATGCGTTGGGCAGTCTTCCCATCAGCAGCAGATAGGATACTTCCTCAAAACCGAAGGTGTTCTCCTTCCTGTGGGCTTCCACGATATCTTCAACCGAGATGCCGCGGTAATACAGTTTGCCGGGAATGGGATTCCGCACGCCGTCCTGGATCACATAACCCTGAACGCTGCCGATCTTGGTGATGCCTGCGATGACGGCGGTACCGTCAAAATTTCGCAGACCTCGTTTCACGTTCTGGTTGCGGAAATAGCTGTCACTGATCTGGTATTCCTCCCGTACCTGGCGGTAAAGCGGGCTGACATCCATGGTGCTGAATACATCATTGGATTCCATGGGAAGACCTCCTTCGGGATAATAGTCTGGATTATACACATCTTCACAGTAAATTGCAAGAGCAAATGCAAGAAAAACTGAGGATTCATGCAAATTCGGCAAATATAACGGATGTTTCCAGGGAGAAGACTGTGTATTTTTGCAGGAACAGAAAAAATGGGTGCAAATTGAAAGGAAAATGCCCTTGAAACTTCCTGCGATGGCGGGTATTATGATATACTAATCAATATTTATGCGGAAAGGTGCGTACCGCCGATGATCAAACTGGAAAAACAAGGCGTTTTCTATACGGCAGCCGGACCGAGACCGGCGGCTCCGGGGGAGACGGTTTCGGCTTCTGCCCGGGAGGGGACCATGAGCGGGGCGATCCTGCGCAGCCACCATCGGGACAGGGGAGATGCCCTCCTTCATCTGCGCTTCGACAGCCTCATCAGCCACGATATCACCTATGTGGGCATCATCCAGACCGCCATGGCCAGCGGCCTGAAGTCTTTCCCGGTGCCCTATGCCATGACCAACTGCCATAACAGCCTTTGTGCCGTGGGCGGCACCATCAATGCGGACGACCATGCTTTCGGACTTTCCGCGGCGAAGCGCTTCGGGGGCATTTTCGTCCCCCCCAATATGGCGGTGATCCACCAGTATGCCCGGGAGCAGCTGGCAGGCTGCGGGAAGATGATCCTGGGATCGGACAGCCATACCCGTTACGGCGCCCTGGGAACCATGGGCTTCGGCGAGGGCGGCCCGGAGCTGGTGAAACAGCTGCTGGGAGACCCTTACGATCTCAATCCGCCGGAAACGGTGCTGGTGTGGGTGACCGGAAAGCCCGGTCACGGAGTGGGGCCGCATGATGCGGCGATCGCCCTGTGCGGCGCCGTATACGCCAATGGCTTTGTGAAGAACAAGATCCTGGAATTTGCCGGCCCGGGGATCCGGGAGCTGCCCATGGATTTCCGCATCGGCATCGACGTGATGACCACGGAGACCGCGGCGCTCAGCTCCGTCTGGGAGACGGACGGGAAAGTGGAGGAATACTACTCCATCCACGGACGGCCGGAGGAATACCGGCGTATGTCGCCGGCGGAGGGGGCGTATTATGACAGTCTCATCCGATTGGAGCTGGATCGGCTGGAGCCTATGGCTGCGCTGCCCTTCCATCCCTCCGAGGCAGTCACCCTGCGGGAACTGATGGCGGAGCCCGGGGATTACCTCCGGGCCGTGGAGGAGCGTGCAAAGGTCCAGCTGGGCCGGGAAATCCGCCTGACGGACAAGGTGAAGAACGGCAGACTGTATATCGATCAAGGGGTGATTGCAGGCTGCGCCGGGGGTATGTATGATAACCTGGCGGAGGCGGCGGCGATCCTGGAGCGGGGCAGCATCGGCAGCGGGGCCTTCTCCCTGTCCGTCTATCCGCCCAGCCTGCCGGTAGCGCTGGAGCTGGCGGAAAACGGAGTGGAGCAGGCATTGCTGGAAAACGGCGTGATCGTCAAACCCTGCTTCTGCGGCCCCTGCTTCGGCGCGGGAGACGTGCCGGTCTGCGACGGCCTTTCCATCCGCCATACCACCCGGAATTTCCCCAACCGGGAAGGGAGCAAGCCCGGGGACGGACAGGCTGCGGCCGTGCTGCTGATGGACGCCCGGAGCATTGCCGCCACCGCGGCAAACGGCGGATACCTCGCATCCGCCGCAGATCTGGATTACGACGAACCTGCCCAGGTGCAGCGGCGTTTCGATTCCCGTCCCTACGGGAAGCGGGTGTATTCCGGCTACGGCAAGGGGGATCCGGCCGCGGAGCTGCGCTTCGGCCCCAATATCGTTCCCTGGCCGGAGATCCCGGATTGCGGGGACAGCCTGGTGATGCGTCTCTGCAGCGTGCTGCGGGATGCGGTCACCACCACGGACGAGCTGATTCCTTCCGGGGAGACTTCCTCTTATCGCTCCAATCCGCTCAAGCTGGCGGAGTTTGCCCTTTCCCGGCGGGATCCGGGTTATGTGGGCCGGAGCAAGGCCTGCCGGGACGCAGAGCAGGCCCGGGCTGAAGGCGGATTGACGGGGGACTGGGCCGATGCGCTGAAGGCCTTCGGGCTTACCCGGGAGGATGCGGATTCCGCCCGCTTCGGTTCCGTGATTTTTGCCAACCGACCGGGGGACGGCTCCGCCCGGGAGCAGGCAGCCTCCTGCCAGCGGATCCTGGGGGGCTGTGCCAATATCTGCTATGCCTTTGCCACCAAGCGGTACCGTTCCAACTGCATCAACTGGGGTATGCTGCCCTTCGTCCTGGAGGAAGGAGTGGAATTCCCTTATGCCGATGGGGACTTCCTGTATGTGCCCGATCTGCGCCGGAGCCTTCTGGAACTGCGGGAGAAGATACCGGCCAGGGTGCTCTCCGGCGGCAAGGTCCGGGAGATCACCCTGAACCTGCCCGGGCTGACGGAGGAGGAGCGGGATATCCTCCTGGCCGGCTGCCTGATGAACTGGTATAAATGCAGAGGGGAGGGAAAGACCGAATGAAGATCACCATGAAACCCATCGTGGAGATGGACGGGGACGAGATGACCCGGATCCTCTGGAAGGAAATCAAAGAGACTCTGCTGCTGCCCTACGTGGACCTGGAAACGGAGTATTATGATCTGGGCCTGCCCAACCGGGACCGGACGGATGATACGGTCACCCTGGAGGCAGCCAGAGCCATCAAGCGTCTGCAGGTGGGCGTCAAGTGCGCCACCATCACCCCCAATGCCCAGCGCATGGAGGAATACGGGCTGAAGCAGCTTTGGAAGAGCCCCAATGCCACCATCCGTGCGGAGCTGGATGGGACGGTGTTCCGTACCCCCATCCTCACCAGCCGCATCAAGCCCTACGTACGGGGCTGGAAAAAGCCCATCACCATCGCCCGGCATGCCTACGGGGACGTGTACAAGGCCGTGGAGCTTCAGGTTCCCGGGCCCGGTACCGCCGAGCTGGTCTTTCGGGGAGAATCCGGGGAGAAACGCCAGGAGGTGTATGCTTTCAAAGGCCCCGGCGTGCTCCAGGCCATGCACAACCGGGCGGATTCCATCGAAGCGTTTGCCCGGAGCTGCTTCACCTTTGCCCTGCAGGAGAAGCAGGACCTCTGGTTTTCCGCCAAGGATACCATATCCAAAATCTATGACGGCAGCTTCCGGGAGATTTTTCAGCGGGTCTTCGACGCGGAGTTTGCCGAGGATTTCCGGAAGGCGGGGATCACCTATTTCTATACCCTGATCGACGACGCGGTAGCCCGGGTGATCCGCTCCGAAGGGGGCTTTATCTGGGCGACAAAGAACTATGACGGCGATGTGATGAGCGATATGATCTCCACCGCCTTCGGTTCCCTGGCGATGATGACCAGCGTGCTGGTTTCCCCCCATGGGTATTATGAGTATGAGGCTGCCCATGGCACCGTCACCCGGCATTACCGCCGCTGGCAGCAGGGAGAAAAGACCAGTACGAATCCCATCGCCACCATCTTTGCCTGGACCGGAGCTTTGCGCCGCCGGGGCGAACTGGACGGGAACGCAGCGCTTTCCGGCTTTGCCGCCGGATTGGAGAAGGCCTGCCTGGATATCATCGAAGCGGGCGCCATGACAAAGGATCTGGCCGCCCTCTGCGGCGACCCGGACGTGCGTGCCCTGAATACCGCCGATTTCCTGCAGGAGATCAAGGCCAGACTGGAAGCAGGTCGGGGAAGATGAGAGAGGCACTTGCGGTCGGACGGACCTTGCCCGAGGCATATCACAAGGCCCTGGAGCTTCTGCGGGAGGAGGGAGAAATCTCCCCCTGCCCGGATTACCATACCACCCAACGGGAACTGAGCATGACCCTGTGGGTGCGGGAGCCTCTGGGAGAGCCGATGATCTCCAAGCTCTTCATCGGCGGCTATCGGGAGCTGGAGCAGTACCGCCAGGAGATGCTGGACGGCATCCTGGATTTTGAGATCGAAAAGGGAAACTGGGCGTATACCTACCATTCCCGCATGGCGCCTCAGCTGCCCTTTATCCTGCGCGAGCTGCGCAGGAATCCCGAATCCCGGCGGGCGGTGGTGGACGTGCGGGACTGGGTGCATGACAGCGCCGAGGGGAACGAGAACCCTGCCTGCCTGCAGCATCTGCAGTATTTCATCCGGAACGGAAAACTGGACTGCGACGTGCTGTTCCGTTCCAACGATGCCTGCAAGGCCACCTTCATGAACGCCTTTGCCCTGATCCTTCTCCAACAGCGTCTGGCGAAGGAGCTGGGGGTGGAGCTGGGCACCTATACGCATCGGGCCAACAGCTTCCATTGCTATGAACGGGATTTCCCCATGCTGGACGGGTACCTGCGCCGGATCCGCTCCGGGGAGGAAATCACCTTCGACTATGTGGGCGAATGGGAAGAGCTCATGGCGGAAGCGAGACCGGAGATCGCCGCAGCGGTGGAAGAACTGAAAAACAGATGAAGCAAAAACCCTGGCTCGGTTCCCTGGCCCTGATTCTGGCGGCGGTCATCTGGGGCTCGGCTTTCGTGGCTCAGCGGAAGGGAATGGAATTCAACGGGCCTTATACCTTCAATGCGGTACGATGCTGTATCGGCGCAGCGGCCCTGGGACTTGTCTCCCTGGTCCTTCCGAAAAAGACGGAAGCGGATCCGCGCAGTACCCTGTTGAGCGGGCTGCTCTGCGGCATATGCCTTTTCTTTGCCACCAATCTGCAGCAGCTCGGCCTGGTGGATACCGACGCGGGCAAGGCAGGATTTATCACGACGTTCTATATCGTTCTGGTGCCGGTGGCCGGTTTGCTTCTGGGCAAGCGGTGCGCCGGGATCACTTGGCCCGCAGTGGTTCTGGCCTTCATCGGGCTCTATTTCCTCTGTATGTCGGCGGGAAGCTTTCGGTTCCAGCGGGGTGATCTGCTGGTTTTCCTCAGCGCCCTGTGCTATACCGTGCACATCCTGCTGGTGGATCACTTTGTCCTGAAGTCGGACGGCGTACGCATGAGCTGTATCCAGTTTGCGGTCTGCGGTTTGCTGAGCATGGTACCGGCCTTTGCGCTGGAAACGCCCAGGCTGCCTGACCTGGGCAGGGGGATTATCCCGCTCCTCTATGCGGGCCTTCTCTCCTGCGGGGTGGCTTATACCATGCAGATCGTGGGCCAGAAGCACCTGAAGCCCACGGTGGCAAGCCTGATCATGAGTATGGAATCCGTATTTGCCGTCCTTTCCGGGTGGCTGATCCTGCACGAAAAGTTATCCGCCCGGGAACTGCTTGGCTGTGCATTGGTTTTCTCCGCCGTCCTGCTGGTACAGCTTTGGCCGGGAAAGAAAGCAAATGAATAACGGGAAAGAAATACACAGGGGAGAGCGCGGTGCGCTCTCCCCTGTGCTGTAACAAAATGCGCTTACAGGTCGTGGCCGGCTTTGGCCTTATCGAACAATTCCGTGACCTGCGCATCCGGCGCCTTGGTGAGGAGGGTTACCACGACGCCGATCAGTAAGCTGAAAATGAAAGCGGGAAGCAGTTCATAGAGCCCCACGGCGGGTTTGACGGCATAGAGCCAGACCAGGTCCAGGACCGCGCCGCCTGCGATAGAGGCGATGGCGCCGGGGAAGTTGAACCGCCGCCAGTAGAGGGAGAGGATGATGGCCGGACCGAAGGCCGCGCCGAAAATTCCCCAGGCATTGGAGACCAGACTCATGATGGAGCCCTTCTTATCCAGCAGGGCGATCAGCAGGGCGACGATGGTGATGATCACCACGACGATTCGGCCAACCAGGAGCATTTCCTTGTCCTTCGCCTGCCCCTTCCGGAACACCGGCTGATACACGTCGCTGGCAAAGGCTGAGGCGGAGGCCAGAAGCTGGGAGTCCGCCGTGCTCATGGAGGCCGCCAGAATGGCGGAGAGCAGGATGCCGGAAATCAGAGCGGGGAAGAGGCTGCGTACAAGCTGGATGAAGACCAGCTCGTTGTTTTCCAGCGAATTCCCGAAATACCGGAAGCCGATGAGGCCGGTG
>CAMVBX010000064.1 GCA_947165825.1 uncultured Clostridia bacterium | reverse complement strand
TTCCTGTTCGAAAAACTTGCTTCAGCGGGGCGACAAGACTTTGTCGACAAGCTGAGCGGGGCGGCTTCTCCGGAAGCCGCCCCGCTCGATTATTCTCGGTTCTTCTATTTCGAGATGGTGTCGTCGTTGTCGATCCACTCCTGCACCGGCGTATCCGTGTACTCCGTTTCGGAGGTGCGGCAGACCACGTTTTTGATCCCCGCGTTGATGATGAGCCTGCGGCACATGCTGCAGGGCGTGGTCCCGGAGAGATACTCCCCCGTGGCGGCGTCCCGGCCCGTCAGGTACAGGGTGCTGCCGATGGTCTCCTTTCGGGAGGCGGAAATGATGGCATTGGCCTCCGCATGTACGCTGCGGCACAGCTCGTACCGCTCCCCGGAGGGGATATTCAGCTCCTGACGGACGCAGATCCCCAACTCATCGCAGTTCTTCCGTCCCCGGGGAGCGCCGTTGTATCCCGTGGCCACGATCTCATCGCTGGCCACGATGATGGCCCCATACTGCCGTCTCATGCAGGTGGAACGGCTGCGGACGCTGTCCGCGATATCCAGATAATAATTCACCTTGTCTTTGCGCATGAGCTTTCCTCCTCAATGCATCACCGTATCGTTTAAGCCAACTTAAGCCTCGCAGAGTTCGCGCCCGTAGGCGCGAATGAGATGGGAACATTTTTGCCCGGAATTCATTTCTGGGCAAAAATACTTCTATCGCCGCAAGTGTCGAAGCGTACGACCGAGGCGCGAAGCGGCGATGCAAGCCTTACTCGACCCGAAGCGTGCTTCGGGTCGAAGCGAAGCTATTCCCAGGTCTCCCAGACCTCCGGCACATAGCCCACGGTGGCCTTTTTCCCGTTCCGGACGATGGGGGTGCGCAGGAGCTCCGGCTGCTCCAGCAGCTTCTCCAGCCGGTCCTCGGGCCGGGCGAGATACTTCACCAGCTCGGCCCCCTTCGCCTTCTCATCCAGCAGGTTTTCCGCGCCCACGGCGGTCCGGACGCTCTCCAGTTCCCGCCGGCCCAGGCCGTACCGGGGCAAATCGACATACTGGTACTTGATCCGCCGCTCCTTGAACCACCGCTCCGCCTTTTTGGTATCGAAGCATTTGTTCTTTCCGTAAATCTGGATGTTCATGACGCGCCCTCAGTTCTCCATGATCACCGGAAGGATCATGGGGCTGCGTTTTGTTTTCTTCTGCAGGTAAGAGGACAGGGAGGTCTTGATGGAGGACTTGATGGCGGTCCAGTTGGTGATGTCATTATTCATGCAGGCGTCCAGCGTATCCACCACCTGCATGCGCATCTCGTCGATCAGAGCCTCGGACTCCTTCACGTACACAAAGCCCCGGGTGATCACGTCCGGGCCGGAGATCAGGCTGTTGTCCTCCCGGCTCAGGCTCATGGCCACCACGATCATCCCGTCCTCCGCCAGATGCTGCCGGTCCCGGAGCACCACGCTCCCCACGTCCCCGATTCCGGCGCCGTCCACCAGGACCCGCCCCGCCTGGACGGTGCCGCCCATATGGGCGGACTTCTTCCCCAGCTCGATGACCCGGCCGATATCCGAAATCAGGATGTTCTTGCTCTCCATCCCCACCTCCTGCGCCAGCCGGGCGTGACTGCGGAGATGCCGCTGTTCCCCGTGCACGGGGATAAAATACCGGGGCTTCACCAGGGCCAGGATCATTTTCTGCTCCTCCTGGCAGGCATGGCCGGAGACGTGCAGCCCGGAGCAGACGTCCCGGTACATCACCTCCGCGCCCTTGCGGAAAAGCTCGTTCACGATGGCGCTGACGCTTTTCTCATTCCCCGGAACCGTGGAGGAGGAGAGGATCACCCGGTCTCCGGAGCTGATCTCCACCTGCTTATGCCCGCCGAAAGCCATACGGTGCAGGGCGGACATGCTCTCCCCCTGGCTTCCGGTGGTCAGAATGAGCTGCTGCTCCTTGGGATAGTTCTTGATGCGGCCGATCTCCACCAGGGTATCCGGGGGCAGCTGGATATAGCCCAGCTCCACGGATGCAGCCACCATATTCTCCATGCTTCGGCCGGTGATGGCCACCTTCCGTCCGTGCTTCGCCGCCAGGGCGATGACCTGCTGCACCCGGTAAACATTGGAGGCAAAGGTCGTGACGATCATGCGCTTGGGGCAGCCGTCAAACAGCCCGTCCAGCGCCGCGCCCACGGTGCGCTCCGAAGGGGAAAAGCCCTTCCGCTCGGCGTTGGTGGAGTCGCTGAGCAGAGCCAGGACCCCCTCCCGCCCCAGCTCCCCGAAACGGGTCAGGTCCGTCATGGGACAGCCCACGGGGGTGGTATCGATCTTGAAATCTCCGGTGTGGACGACCATGCCCACCGGGGTGCGGATAGCCAGGGCCACAGCGCAGGCGATGGAGTGGTTCACGTGCACCGCCTCCACCTCAAAGCAGCCCACGGAGAAGCGGTCCCCCGCTTTGAACTCCCGCAGATCCGCGATATCCAGGAGCCGGTGCTCCTCCAGCTTCAGCTTCACCAGGGCCAGCGTCAGGGGAGTGGCGTAGATGGGCGCGGAAATATCCTTCAGCACGTAGGGCAGTGCGCCGATATGGTCCTCATGCCCGTGGGTGAGCACGATCCCCCGGACCTTGTCCGCGTTTTTCGCCAGGTAGGTCACATCCGGGATGACCACGTCCACCCCGTACATATCCCCGTCCGGGAAGCCCAGGCCGCAGTCCACCACCATGATGTCGTTTCCGTATTCGTATACGGTGAGATTCTTGCCGACCTCGTTCAGGCCGCCAAGAGAAATGATCTTCAGTTTTTCCGTTTTGCGTTCCTCCTTAAATTAACCCATATGTACCCTGGGACAAGCGAAATGCAGCCTGTCCCTCCGGTTATATGATCCGGACGGGTCTTCCGCCCGCCGGTGCAGTCCATATGCAGTTTCGCCGTTTCTTTCCGATTCTAAACGGCTCAGATTTCCCGACGCCCCTCCAGGGCGCGGAAAAGGGTCGCATCGTCCGCAAACTCCAGATTGCTCCCCACCGGGATCCCGTAGGCAATTCGGGTGACCTTGATCCCCAGGGGCTTGATGAGCCGGGACAGGTACATGGCCGTAGCCTCACCCTCCGTATCCGGATTGGTAGCCATGATGACCTCCTCCACCGTCCCGTCCAGACGGGCCAGCAGTTCCTTGGCGGTGATGTCCTCCGGCCCCATATGCCGCAGCGGAGAGATGACCCCATGGAGCACATGGTACAGACCGTTGTACTCCCGGCTCCGCTCCAGGGCGATCACGTCCCGGGGCTCCGAAACCACACAGATGACGCGCTTGTCCCGCTTGGGAGAAGCGCAGATGGGACATACCTCCTGGTCCGTCAGGTTCTGGCATTTTTCACAGCGGTGCACCCGACGCTTTGCCTCGGTAATGGCATCCGCGAAGGCCTCCGCCTCCTGGTCGGAGAGGCGGAGAAAATAAAAGGCCATGCGCTGAGCGGATTTGCTTCCCACCCCCGGAAGCTTGCTCAGCTGATCCACAAGGCGTTCAAAGGGCGCGGGGTAAAGGCTCATTCCTTCTTCCCCCGGAGCTCACGGATCCGGGCTCCCCGATCCGGCGCACCGAAGACGTCGCTTCCCGCCACCAGAACGTCCGCTCCCGCGGCGGCAGCCAGGGCAGCGGTCATGGGATTGATCCCCCCGTCCACCTCCAGGAGGCAGGGGATCCCCAGGCCCTCCGCGCAGTCCCGCAGTTTGCTCAGCTTGGGCAGCATGTCCGCCATGAATTTCTGGCCGCCGAAGCCGGGCTCCACGGTCATCACCAGGATCATATCCGCTTCCTCCAGGAAGGGCAGGGCGGCATCCCAGGGGGTCGCGGGCTTCAGCGCCAGTCCCGCCTTCTTCCCCAGGCGCCGGATCTCCTTCAGGGCGGCATGGATATTCTCCGCCGTATCCGCCTCCAGGTGGATGCAGATCAGATCCGCCCCCGCCTCGCTGAAGGCGGAAACATACCGGCCCGGCCGGTCGATCATCAGGTGCACATCCAGGAACATATCCGTATACTTCCGCAGGGATTTCAGCACCGGAACGCCCACGGAGAGGTTGGGTACGAAAAGCCCGTCCATTACGTCGAAATGGAGCCAGTCCGCCCCGCCGGAGCGGACGCTGTCCACCTCGGACCCCAGGCGGGCAAAATCTGCAGAAAGAACGGATGGTGCGATCTTAACCATAATACTTCTCCCAGATCTCCCGGGCCGGAACGGCTCTCCGGCGGCGGGCATAGGTTAGGGTACGGGTGAGACGGCGTCGGGTCCCGCCCTTCATATAGGGGCCATGCCTGCCAGGCATGGTCCCGGCATCGGAGCGGATTCCGTTCGCCCCTCGCGGATATACATTTGTATATATAACAACAATTCCGGTCGGTATGCAAGGAAAACATTATGCCGGAGCCCGACGGGTCCTATCCGGTTTTTGGGGGATCACAGCTCCGCCCAGGCGGCCCGGAAGCCGATATCCGGGTAAATGAAGGCCCGGGTCTCCCGCAGATACAGCTCCCAGATCCCGCCGAAAGCCCCGTCGAACCAGCTGCCTCCCCGGGCGGCCACCCGCTCCCCGTAATTCCGCAGGAAGAAGACGCTGGAATCCTGACGTCCCTCGGGCATGGGCATGGCGCCCAGGCGATGGAGCAGTGCGGGGACCTCCACCCCCTCCGCCGGGGCAAGCGTTTTGAAAAAGCACCAGCCATAGGCCCGGTGGGCGGTATCCGTTTCCTTCCCGGTATAGTTGGGGTATTCCAGCCGGGTGTTCAGCCGGTAGCCTCCCCGCACCCCCACGTCTTCCGGAGAATCGGTTCCGGGCAGGACCCCGTCGTACTTCAGCGTGCCGGGGGTGCCGGGCGCGGCAAAGCTTCCGTCCGGAAGCACAGCCCGCCACAGGGGACTCTCCGGGCTCTCGTCCACGTTCATGGCGCTGTCGTTACCCGGGATGAACTGGAGTTCCCCGTCCATCGTACGGAAGCCGGAGACCCAGTCCCAGGCGTTCCCCGCCAGATCGGATACGCCCCACGGTCCCCCGTCATGGTTCCACCGGTCCGGTCCGGTACCCGTGAGCGTCCGCATCTCCTCCTCCAGTCCCCTGCCCCGGCGCTGAACAGACAGGACGCCCCGGTCCCAGGGGCGGTCCGGATCCCCGCCGAAGGAGGCGTTGCCCCGGGGTACCGTGCCGTTTTTCACGCTCCAGTGCATGAGGGCGCACCACTCCGCGTTGGTGAGGAGATGCCAGCCCTTTCCCTTGGCGGCGCAGGCGGCCCTGGCCTCGTCGATGGTCAGGGTGTGGGCCGGGTCCCGGCCGGGAAGGCTGTAGCCCCGGCCGTATTCGATGACGTTCATATACTTGCTGATATAGATGCAGTCCAGCACCTTTCCGCCGACGACGAAGGCGGAGCAGGGTTCCTTGGGTGCGCCCTCCAGCACGTCCGACCACAGGAACATGGGAATGCGCACCATGACGGAGGGACGGCCCAGATCGTCAAAGATCAGGGTGTTCTTTCCCCCGGAGGCAGCCTCCAGGGCAAAACGGGCGGGCTCGTACCGCTCCCGGACCTTCGCCGGATCCTCGTCCGGAAGGGTCACCGGCTCCGGCTCCCCCACCTTTTTCAGCACGGGAAACCCGATATCGTCCTTCACGCCGGTCTTGATGATCTCCACCATGCCACTTCTCCTTTTCAGAATTCCGTTCTGCCGATCAGATCGTTCTGCAGTCCTTCGCTCAGCTCCACGAAATAGGCGCTGTATCCGGCGATGCGCACCAGCAGGCCCTGGTAATCCTCCGGTTTCCGCTGGGCTGCCTGCAGGGTCTCCTTTCCCACGATGGAAAACTGGCTCTGCATACCGCCGTTCTCAAAGTAGATCTTCATCAGGTCCATGAGCTTTTCCCGGCCTTCGTCCCCCGCCACGGTGCCGGGGGAGAATTTCCAGTTCAGGATGATGCCGTTGCCGATGCGGCTCTGGTCCATTTTCGCCACGCTGTTGGCCACCGCCGTGGGTCCGCTGATATCGTGACTGCCGAAGCGGGTATGTACGGGCCCCATGCAGTCCGACACCGGCTCATAAGCCCGTCTCCCGTCCGGCGTGGCGGCGTCCACGCTGCCATGCATCACGTTGTTGGTCACGCTGAATACCCCGGGCATATACTCCCCGCCGTGAGGCGTCGGCCGGTGCTCCACATTCGCACAGTATTCCCCGATCACCAGCTTGGCCAGCTCATCGGCAAAGGGGTCATCGTTGCCGTAATGGTGGACCTGTGGGCCGTTTACATAGGCATACAGGGTCTCGTATCCCGCCCAGTCCGCTTTCAACGCCGCCAGCAGCTCCGCACCGGTGACTCGCTTTTCCTCAAACACCAGCTGCTTGATGGCACTGAGACTGTCCGCCGTGGTGCCCAGGCCGACGGCCTGGGGGCCGCTGTGGTTGTACCTCGCTCCGCCTGCGGTGATGTCCACCCCCCGGGCGATACAATCGTCCATCAGCAGGGAGAGATAGGGCAGGGGTTTCAGCCGCTGCTGGGCCAGATCCATTTTATTGATGCAGCTGAGCATGAGATCGCACCAGTATTTCATCTGGGCCTTGAAGGAGGCGACCACGTCGTCGAAGCTCTTTGCCGTGGCCAGGCTACCCGTGTCCGGTCCCAGGCCGGTGCAGGAGGCGTGGTAGGGACAGGCTTCGCTGCAGTCGATGCACCTTCCCCCGTTGATGGCCAGCTGCAGGACCTTGGCCAGGTTGAAGGACCCGGAATCGTGCATGCCGTAGGTCTTTCCGGGAACGCAGGGCTCCACGCAGCCCACGCCCACGTAATTGCGGGCCTCTTTCAGGGGCTTGCCGTAATTCGTCAGCGCCCGGATCATCATATCGTCGTTGAAGATTTTGGGTTCCCCGGTGCCGATGCGGATGACGTTGAAGGTCTTTTCCCAGAAGGCGCGGGGATTCTTCTCGTTCAGCCGCACGCCCATCCAGGGATTGGGGATGCGGGTATGGGCATGGGCGTCCAGGACCATGTAGCTCAGGTCGTTCACCGCGTCGTTGCCCTCTGCGTCGATGCCCCCCACGTCCAGGGCCGTGCCGCCCATGATGGTGCCGCTGGAGAAAATGATGGCACTGGTATCCCGGATCTTCCGGAGCTCGTGCATCTTGATGAAGCTGAGCTCGATCAGCTCCTGCATCTGTTCCCGGGTGAGGGTGCCCGAAGCCACGTCCCGCTCATAGAAGGGACGGAAGATCTGATCGAAACGGCCGTAGGTGACGCTGTGGCCGTTGCTTTCGATGATGATCATATTGGTGGCCAGGTGCCAGAGCTGGATCGCTTCCCAGAAATCCCGGGGCGGTTCCTCGGATACCCAGAGACAGTTGGAGGCGATGCGTTCCAGTTCCTTCCTGCGCACCGGGTCCCGCTCCGCCGCCGCCATGCTTTCCGCCAACTCCCCGTACCGCCGGAAATAGGTGCTTGCCCCGTCCAGGGCCGCGTCCTCCGCCAGGTAGAAATCCCGCTTCCGGGCATCCTCCGCCCGGGAGGTATCCAGGGCGTCCAGGTGTTCCCGCACCTCCCGGCGCAGGCCCTTCCACCCCACCCGGAGGAGTTTTTCATAATCCGCGCACACATGGCCGACTCCGGCATAGACGAAGAGCCCGTCCAGCACCACGCCTTTTCCCAGGTGATTGCCCTGCTTCTCCTTCTCCGTATAGGAGGCGATGATGGCCTCGGACACGGTTTTCCCCTTCCAGAAGGGCTGGAGAACGTCGAACACCGTACGCTTCACCTGGTCGGAGATCACGTACCGGTCGTTCCGCCGGTCCTCCATGGGCCGATAAAGGAACTCATCCGCCAGCCAGTCAACGCTGAATTCCGGATAAAGGGGAGCGCTGCAGGGCTTTGCCGCCAGCTCGCCCACGATCAGTTCCTCCGGCCAGATATGGATATCCACCCGCTCATACAGTTCCCGCAGGGTCAGCGCCCAGCGGAGCTCCGGCGAACAGGCCGCATATTTCGTATAACACTCCGTCACGATCAGCGCCCGCTGATCGTCCGCAGTGGATTCCAGGTGATTTGCCCGGTACAGCAGCCGGTTCACCCGGGGAAAGGGAGAGGGTTCCTCCGTCAATCCGCTGACGCCCACGCCCCATTCCCGATCCAAAGGCTCAACAGCCAGAGGCGGCCTTTTCTCCATCATTGAAGTACGCTCCTTCCTTCCGCTGCGCTTTCTGTCCAATAAATAGAGTATACCATATTTCTCCGGCGAATGCGAGGGGATTCCGTATGTTCCCTGCCCCGGGCGCGGAGATTGACAGGGAAGGAAAACGTGATAAAATACATGGTTGGAATGAACGATAATGGAGGAAGCACATTTGGAGAAGAAACGTATTCCGATCCCCAGACTCATCGGTTCCCTGGCAGCCGCAGGGCTGGTCTGGGCCCTGTGGGCCATTCTGGGTCTCCCCTTCTCCAATGCCTGGCTCCTCGCCCTGCCCACCGCCGGGAGCATTCTGGCCTTTCGGGGCACCTGGTTTCTGCAGAAGCGCAAGGCGGACCGCAAGGCCGCCGAGCTGCATGCTGCGGATGCCGCCGCCGCTGCCCGGCAGGAAAAGGAACGGCTGGCCCGGGAGGCGGACGCCGCCCTCACCCCCCAGCAGAAGGAAGTCCTGGAGGAAGGACGGCTGGCCCTGGGGGAATTGGGCAAGCTCTATGCCCGCCTCCCGGAGGAGAGCATCCGGGGACGCATCATGGAGCTGCTGAGCCTGACGGACCGGATCGTGGAGGACGTGCGGACGGACCCGGCAGACCTTCCCCTGATCCGCCGCTTCCTGCGGTACTATCTGCCCACCGCCATCCGTGTGCTCCATGAGTACGACCGGGCCCAGGGCGACCGGAGCCGTCTGGAGACGCTGCTGGACGAGCTCATCGCCTCCGGCCGTTCCCAGTACGACGGTCTCTTTGCCAACGACGCCACGGATCTGGACCTGGAGATCGGTGTGCTGGAAACAAAGCTCCGGGCGGAGGGACTCTCCGCGCCGGATTTCCACATTCCCGAATAAGCGCCGGGCCGTCGCCCGGAGACAGATAAGGATTTTCACGAAAGGAAGAGGATATATGGATTTCGAGTACAAGCCCACCCTTACCCTGGACCCTACCGCCGAGGCCCCCAAGCCCGCCGAGCTCATCAGCTCCGCGGAAAAGAAAGTCGAGGCCCCCGTTTTCTCCATGGAATCTCTCTCCGAGGCGGAGCGGAAGGCTGTGGAGGACTTTTCCAAGAAGATCAATATTGAGGACACCAACACCGTTCTCCAGTATGGCGCGGGCGCCCAGAAGAACATTTCCGAGTTTTCCGGCGCTGCGCTGAACAGCGTGCGCACCAAGGACATGGGCGAAGTGGGCGATATGCTCACTGGCCTGGTGGTGCAGCTGAAGACCATCAACTTCGACCCGGAGGAAAAGAAGGGGCTGAAGGGCCTTTTCCGCAGGGCAAGCACCCAGATCGAAGAAATGAAGGCCCAGTATGACAAGGCCGAGGTGAGCGTCAACAAGATCACCGAGCAGCTGGAGCAGCACCAGGTGGTGCTACTGAAGGACGTCGCCATGCTGGATAAGATGTATGAGCTGAACCAGGCGTATTTCAAGGAGCTGAGCATGTACATCATCGCCGGCAAGCAGAAGCTGAACGAGTGCCGGGAAGGCAAGCTCAAGGAGCTCCTGGCCAAGGCGGAGGCTTCCGGTCTGCCGGAGGACGCCCAGGCGGCCAATGACTATGCCAGCATGTGCAACCGCTTCGAGAAGAAGATCCACGACCTGGAGCTCACCCGGATGATCTCCATTCAGATGTCCCCCCAGATCCGCATGATCCAGAACAACGATACCCTTATGGTGGAAAAGATCCAGACCTCCATCGTGAACACCATTCCCCTTTGGAAGAGCCAGATGGTCCTGGCCCTGGGCATGAGCCATTCCGAGCAGGCCATGAAGGCCCAGCGGGAGGTCACGGACCTGACCAACGAGCTGCTGAAAAAGAATTCCGAGATGCTCAAAACCGGCAGTGTGGACATTGCCAAGGAGTCCGAGCGGGGGATCGTGGAACTGGAAACCCTGAAGCAGACCAACGAAAACCTCATCTCCACTCTGGAGGAGGTCCGCCAGATCCAGGTGGACGGCGCTGCCCGGCGGCGGGAAGCCGAAGTGGAGCTCACCCGCATCGAAGGCGAGCTGCGGCAGAAGCTGCTGGATCTCAGCAAATAACGGAGGATACCCGGGATGATCAGGAAGACCATCATCAAGATTCTGGCCGTCATCGTCGCGCTTCTCGTTCTCTTCCTTATTCTGCGCGGGGTCGTGGAAAGCACGCTGGGCAAGAAGATCGCGGATGCCGCCGCCCTGTTCGACAAGGGGACCGGCGGCCAGCCGGGGATCTCGGAAGAGTTGAAAGCCAGGCTCCAGGCGGCGGACGGCCTGCAGAACATCGCCGCCAAGTACGACCAGGTATACGAAGAATACTCTGCCCTGCGCAGCACCCACAACGAGCTGCGGGAAATGCTGAATTCCGGCAACTATGACCTGGGCCGGATGTTCGACCTGAACGAGACCCTGAGCAAAAACTTCGCCGCCTGCCGGGAGGCTCTGGAGCCGCTGACGGAGGGGAAAGCCCATGCCGCTCTGGGAGAATTCCAGACCGCCATGGACGAAGCCCAGCGCGTCATCGACGTGAGCGGGTACAACAACGCCATCCGGGAGTTTCTCGGGAAGGTGCTGAACCGCTTCCCCGCCAGTCTGCTGAAGGGCCTGGTCAAGGAGTCTGCTCCCGCGCTTTGGGAGAGCGGAGGCGCCTCGTGAACGGCCTGGAGGCGATGGGCGGATCGATCCTGTCCCTGCTGCCCGCTTCGCTGGCGGTGTTCGCAGGCTGCGTGCTGTTCTTCTGGCTCCTGGCCCTCCTGGGCTGCCGGATCCTCAGCAGGCGGGACAAAACGGAATAAGTCCGGAAAGATGACCCGGGGCGCTGCATGGCAGCGCCCCGGACTTTTTTGGTTATTCCTCCCTGATCTGCGTCGCCAGCCTGTACAGGGCGTTTTTGTTCATCCCGGTCTCCTGGGCAGCCTGGCGCACCGCATCCCGCAGGGATGCCCCCGCTTCCTGCAGAGCGCGGACCCGCTCCAGCGCGACAGCCTCATCCGGCTCGTCCAAAACCTCCGGCGCACCTGCCACCACCAGGGCAAATTCCCCCCTGGGCTGCTCCGTCCGGTACCGGGCCAAAGCCTCCCCCAGGGTGGTGCGGACGACCTCCTCATGGAGCTTGGTGAGTTCACGGCAGAGGGCAACGGGCCGATCCTCACCGAAGCAGGCGCAGAAGTCCTCCAGGGTGCTCACCAGCTTATGCGGCGCCTCATAGAAGATCATGGTCCGCTTTTCCTCCCGCAGCATATCCAGATGCTCCAGGCGGTTTTTTCGGGTAACGGAAAGGAAACCCTCGAAGGTAAACCGCTGGGTGGGCAGACCGGACAGCAGGGGCCTGGCACCGCCCGGACCTCCACCCCGGCTTCGGCGCAGAGGCGGACCAGATCCTCCCCCGGGTCGCTGATGGCGGGCATGCCCGCGTCCGTCACCAGGGCACAGGTCTCCCCCGCCCGGAGACGCTCCAGGATCCGTTCCCCGCTGCCCCGGGAATTATGGGCATAGTAGCTCACCAGGGGCTTATGCAGCTCCAGGTAGTTCAGCAGCTTCACCGTGACCCGGGTATCCTCCGCGGCGATAAAGTCCGCCGCCTCCAGGACCTCCCGGCAGCGGGGGGAGATAT
>CAMVBX010000063.1 GCA_947165825.1 uncultured Clostridia bacterium | reverse complement strand
GCTTGAATGGGGTTCAAGAGGCCGCTGGTTCGAATCCAGTCACTCGGACCAAAAGACCGTTGGGGATACTTCCCCGACGGTCTTTTGCATTTGTAATGGAGGATTCGAACCAGCGGCCGTCAGGCGCGAAGCGCCGTCTGATCCCGCCGCCCCGGCAGCTCCGCCCCGGCGGGGCTGCTCGGTTCGAATCCAGTCACTCGGACCAAAAGATCACCGATTTCCCTGCAAAATCAGTGATTGGTCTCATTCCGTGATCGGATCCCGACAAACGGGATTTGTCATGGTCCGCCTCAGGCATAACGAGTATGCGAACCAGAGGTGACGATCATGATGATGATAAACACGATGGTGGATCCGATCGTGCCAACCAACTGTATCGTTCTGACGATGCTGCTGCGAACTCCGAACAGAAGCAGAACACTGGTGATCACACTGACAGCGGCAAAAACGATCTGCAGATAGATCAGGAAGGACTGATCCGCAATATTCAGCCTGGCGATCGGGCTGCGATGCCATTCCCGAACCTCCCCGGTCGGCATCATTGCCCGGTCCGTGTAGATGTTCATATTCAGAACGATAAAATACGCAATACTTACGATAATGGAAAGGATAGCCATCAGCATCTTTCATCCGCTCCTTCCGTGCCAAGTGCCATTTCATTTTTGGCCTTACCGATCCGAATTCGTCTCGATCCCGCATGATTTCGCGATCCGGCTGCAGTCGTTAAACTTGGCCAGACGCCCGATGGCAGCTTCAACAGCCGCATTCAGTTTTTTTGTCTGGCGGACCCCCGATTCATACCAGATGTTCTTTATGACAAGCGTTTGTGTTTTCCTGTCTGCGGCCGCTTCGATCCGGCCTGCCAGCTTTTCCCCATAAAGCATCGGCAGGACATAATATCCGAACTTTCTTTTTTCGGCAGGCGTATAGATCTCCCAGGAATACCGATAATCCCAGATCGCCTCGACCAGTTTTCTGTCCCACAGCATCGGATCCAGCGGTGCAAGAAACTCAAGACGCCGGCTGAGGTCAACGGCATCGGATAAAACAGCTTCTACCAAGGGCAGATCCTCTGTCAGAAAATACAGGGGAATGCGGATTCCTTCCACCGCTGTTTTCCGGATCGCTCCCTCTGCTTCCAGCTTTTCAAACGCCGCGTCCCTCTGATCGGTCGTCATCTCGATCCCAAGAAACGCATCCGATCGCCTGTTCCACAGCAGGCCGACCCCGCCGATCCGCCGCCTGATCCGCCACTCAAGGAACGAGGTCTCATCGGAGCAGGGATTCGGGGCATCCAGGAGATCCCGACTGAAGTATTTGTCCGCGAGGTCATAAAACTTTCGCGAACCGCTTTTGTGATGGATCAGCAAAACGCCGTCCGTGTATAGCTGTTCCAGGACCGATCGGGCTGCCGGTGATGTTCCGTGCCAGTTTCCGCTCCAATGCATGGAGGAATGCCATAACACGTTTCCCCGGATCGGCAGCGTATCCCTGCTCACCGGACCGTTCTCGCGGATGTAAGCAACAGCTTGTTCTTCCAGCTCCGGCATACAGGGAAAACCCGCACCGTGCGTTTTGCTCCTGTCACGATAAGGCGAAAAGAACGGCCAGTCTTCACTCGGCCAGATAGACAGCTCCTTGTCGGGATAATCAACCAGCAGGCGATCTTGATACAGAAGATCCGCAAGCATTTTCTTCGTGAATCCCCGCACGCGGGATTGAAGGGTCAGTTCGGCGTTTTTGCCGCATACATCCACGGGATCATACTGAATACAGCCTGCCTGGCGGATATACCGGTACGCTCCCGATTTTCCGATGAAACGATATTTCCCCAGCAATCCCTGTTTACTGAGGATGAACCGTCTTGCCTGTTCCCGTGTCATTGATCCCATTTTTCTGAAACCTCACCGCAAACCATCCGTTCGCCCGACAAACCGATCGTCGAGGTCTTCGCCTCCCGACCCATACCCAGTATAGCACAGGTTTTGCATCCTGTGTGGCGATCCTCAAAAAAGAAGGCGGCTCATGAGCGGATCACGGAGATCCGGAGCTCCGGACGAAAGCGGCGGAAAACGCCGTCAGAGCATCCACATCTGCCCTGATCCTGTCAGCTTCCATCCCTCTGCGCGAAGAGCCGGAACAGGAGATGGCATGAAAAAGCCGGGGGCTGATCGCAATTCAGCCTCCGGCCAGGTCATGGTCTTATTCCGTAATCGTATCCCGACAAACGGGAACCGGTGCGTATCTGCCGCCATATTTCATGCGGGCTTCTGCTGTCCGCTTGCGGATGAAATCCGTCTTTTTCCTCGGACATTCTGATAAAGCCATTCTGCTCGAAAAGGTGAGCGACTCCTTCCATCAGATCGCTGACCCCGGCGATCAGGTACAAAAGGGGAAAACGCGGGGCAGAACAGCAGAGCCATGCTGCAGGCCATGCGGATACCGGTGATCCCATTCGCCATTACACCGGCGTCCCGACTTCGATCAGATTCCCGTCCGGATCATAAAACCGGACGACTCGCTGCCCCCAGCTGTGTGTCATCAGTCGGTTTACAAACTCCGTTTTCGGATACAGCCTTTGAAGCTTCTCAACGAAAGCTTCTATCTCAGCCTCTTCAAAATACAGTTCTGTACGATTGCTTCTCGGCGTTATGCTCTCACCGATAAATTTCTCCCAATATTTCGCTTCCTGCAGGTACAAGCCTCCTGTCAATTCCATATTGCCGTCGTTATCCTGCAGAAGCTGAAGTCCAAACATGTCACGGTAAAACTGCAGAGCGTGGCCGCAATCTTCAACGACAAGAAGCGTTCCTTTGTATTTCATGCTCTTCTCCGTAAATCCCGGGTGGTGATCCTCCCGTATGCCCCGACTCCGTATCAGGCAGCGGCGTCAGCCGCCGGATGATAGGTCACGTTCTCCCCATAGATGGTGGTCCAGTCGTTCTTCATGGAGACAGGCACCCAGTCGAACTCCTCGCAGAGGGCAAACATTTTCTCCGCCTTGGATACGCTGCCGTTCTCCCGCTCCGTATCGTCGCAGCAAAGCATAAAGGCCAGGCTCCGGTAGGGGTTCCCGCTGGTGACGAATTCCGCCATGCTGCTGTCCCCGGTGCTGTTGCCGAAGGAGAGCACCGGCTGCTGGCCGATCTCCTGCATGATGACGGAGACCTTGTTCATCTTCAGGTTCTTGATGAGGAAGTCGCCCCCCAGGATCAGCTCGTCTCCCTCGGAAAACACATAGTTCAGTCCGTCCGCATCCCCCTGGTTTGAGGAGACGATGGTCTCATCGGAGCCGATGATCTGACGGTTGGGGATATGCAGCGGGGAACCGTCTGCGATGCCCCGGACGATGAGCCGGTCGGTACCGCTGACCACGTAAACCGTGAAGCCGTTCTCCTGCAGGAGCTCCACCACCTGCAGCATGGGGAGATACCAGCCCTCCCCCCGGGTCATGCCGGTATAGCTGGGCATGGGCTGCTTCTTGAATTCCTGGATATAGGCGTTGAATTCCCCGACAGTCATCCCCGCGAAGGCGGAGGCCACGGCCTTGCCGTGATCCACTTCCAGGCCGGGGAAGGACTTGCCGGTCTCGTTCTGCTCCCGGATCTTTTCCGCCACCTCCCGCTCAAAGTCCGAGGCTCTGTCCTTATAGTCCGGATCCTCCAGCACCCGGTACTTGAGCAGCGTATAGTCGAAGTAGTTGGGATCCGTTTCGCAGAAGAGGGTCCCGTCCAGATCAAAGACGGCAATGCGGTCGTCCACCGGGATGTAATCCGGGCCGTTTTCCTCCGTGACCGCCTCCAGATACGCGGTCAGCGCTCCGGCGGCCGCGGATCCCTCCGTCCAGAGGGAGAGCGGGGAGCCGGCCTTCAGCGCCGCCGCGAAGCGCTGCAGCAGGACCGCCGTCTGGGCCCGGGTCAGCTGCCCCCGGGGACTCAGCTTCCCGCCGCCGGTACCCTCCATGACCCCGGCGCCCACCGCCCACTGCAGGGCGGCGGCATGACCCTCGGTGATATCGAAAGCATCTTCAAAGCTGAGGATATTCGTATCTTCCCCTACGCTCACGTCCGCCCCCAGGTACTTCGCCGTGTTCCAGAGGAGCAGCGCCGCTTCCTCCCGGCTCAGCACGTCATCGGGGCCGAAGGCGCCGGTCAGGCGATCCGTGATCCGGTCTGACGCGGCCCAGCGCACGGCTTCGGCGTACCAGCTTTCCGGCTCAACATCCGTATAGGGCAGGATCCCGTTGACCACCGGCTGTCCCGCCTGCCGCCAGAGGATCGTCACCAGCTGGGCCCGGGTCAGCGCCAGATCGGGGCTAAAGCGCCCGGCGCCGGTGCCGTTCATGAGGCCGCCTGCACAGGCATATTTCACGCCCTCCGTGTACCAGGCCCCCGCCGGGACATCCCCGAAGGGCAGGCCGGTGCGCCAGGCGTTGACGCGGGCGGCCACGTTCTCCTTCAGATTGGTGAAGAAGAACAGGTAATCGTAAACATGATATGCCCCCTCCGGGAAAATATCGATGGCCGGGGGATAGTCTGCCGGGCTCACGTCCGTGACCACCAGCTCGCCCCGGGGACCGATATACGCCCCGCAAAGGGCGGGGATCGGATCGGCTCCGGTGGCCATCACCGCGCCGGTATTCCGGGATCTGTCCGCCGGGGTGCCGTCCGTCCTCCAGTTCAGGGGGTTGATGGACAGGGCCTTCGTCCCGGCAGGGATCACCAGGGTATCCGTCAGACTGCCGTCCTCGCAGTCGAAGCAGATCACCGAGCCGGTATCCGTCTCCCCCTTCGCCGGAACGATCTGGGGATAGGCCGCCGCCATTTCCTCCGTCACCGACCAGCCGATGGCGTAAACCGCCACCAGGTTTTCCCGCAGGGAGACCGCCTCCGGAGCGTCTCCGCCGTAGTAGGTTTTCAGGAGCTCCAGGCACATCTGCGCCCCCTGGGAGAAACCGGCCAGGACGATGCCCCGTCCGCCGTTCTCATGCTCCAGGTACCAGTGGAAGGCGGCGGAAACATCCCCGAAAGCCACCTTCAGGGCCTCCGCCCGCTCCGCCTCCGGGAGCTTGTAGGCATTCATGGACATCTGCCGGTAATAGGGGGAATACATCCGTCCCGCCTCCCGGTAGATACCCTTCTCCATGTCCAGGGCGTTCACGAATCTCCCCTTCAGCTTCTCATTGAGATCGAAGGAGTTTGTCTCGCTTCGGGTATCCACCGTAGGGCAGATGAGAAAAACGTCCACGCCCGTATCTTCCCCCAGGGCGAAATAGGCCCAGCTGTCCCCATCGCCATAGTCCGGTCCGTCAGCGTCTTCCCCGGCGGCGGCGAAAACCGGCAGCAGCAGGGTCAGAGCCAGCAGCAAAACCACGATTCTCCGTATTCTTTTCATCCTTGAAACCTCCACTTCTCTTTCGAATCACCGGATCCATTTATCCGCCGCTGTGGGCTGCGGATATCCCCAGTCCTCCTCCGCGCCGCGGACCACCAGGGAAAAGCCGTTTTTGGTCAGGACCCTGGCAGAGGCCCGGTTTTCCACCATGGTGCTGGCGGTGATGATCTCGATATCCGTTTCTCCGCAGAGATAGTCGATCATCATGCCCAGGGCTTCGCTGGCGATTCCCCGGCCCCAGCAGCGTTCCAGCAGGCGGTAACCCACGCTGACCTTATGGATCGGGGCCTTGAAGCCGTACATCTCCGCCAGACCGCAGAAGGCGCCGTCCCGAAAGACGCCCAGAATGATGGACTCCGCAAAGCCCTCGTCATAGAGCCGGCGGATGACCTCCGACACGTCCGGATACTTCCGCTCAAAGAGAAAGGTGGGCAGATACCGGTATACCCGGTCGCTGCACACCTGCTCCCGCAGGCCCCCCGCGTCCGCCTGAGTCAGTCCCCGAAGGAGCAGCGTGCTTCCCCGGAGCTCCGGGACCTCGGAAAACAGCTTCTTTTTCATATTTCGCTTCCTCCGGGATCCATCGCCGGATATATGCGGCGCTCCGCCGCCGCCAGAAAGCGCCGGAGTCCCTCCGGGGCTTCCCCTTCCCCGGCCAGTCCGGTATCCCCCAGCTCCACCAGCTTGTTGCTCCCGTGATAGTCGCTGCCGCAGGTGACGTACAGCCGGCAGCGCTCAGCCAGGGCCAGCATCTCCTTCCGCAGCCGGGCCGGGAAGCCGGAATAGAAGCATTCCATACCCTGCAGCCCGAAGTCCATCAGCCGTCTGACCCGTTCCTCCAGCTCCTCTCCCAGGATCAGCTGGTCCCCGTCCCCATAGGCGGGATGGGCCAGGACGGGGATCCCGCCGCTTTCCAGCACGCCCCGGACGGCCTCCTCCGGACGAACATATTCGCCGGGAAACCGCATCCGATTGAGATAGTCTTTGATGGCGGCGTCCTTGGTCGGGGCATAGCCATACCTGACCATGAGATTTCCGATATGGGGCTTGCCGGGGTTGTCCTGCGCCAGCAGATCGTCGATCTCCTCCCGGGGAAAGGTGAAGCCGAATTCCGTTTTCAGAAAATCCAGTCTGGCCATGACCTTTTTCATGCGCAGCCGGTGGCCGTACGCCACCAGCTCCCGGATGGACGGCGCTTCCGGATCGTAACCGTAGCCCAGGATATGATACTTCCCCAGCGCATCCTTGCAGGAGAATTCCACTCCGGAGAGAAAGCGGGGATCCCCCGGCTGCAGCAGCGCCGGAATGATCCGGCTGCACTTGATCGCATCGTGATCCGTCACAGAAAAGAGTCCGATCCCGGCCTCCTTTACCCGAAGGAGAAGCTCCTCCGGGCTGTCCGTCCCATCGGATACAGCCGTATGCATATGCAGGTCAATGCCTTTACGCTCCATATGCCTCCCCGCTCAAAGCTGCTTTTTCAGCGTCAGGATATTCTGCCCATCCCGGTATTCGTAGGCCACGTCGTCCATGAGCTTCTTCGTCATAAAAACCCCAAGACCGCCGATCTCCCGCTCCTCCGCAGGAAGGGACACATCCGGATCGGTTCGGGCCAGAGGATCATAGGGCGTGCCGCGGTCGATAAAGGTGATGACCGCCGCCGCCGGGGACCCGCTCACCTCCACCCGCACAATGGCGCTGCCCTTCCCGGGCGCATAGGCATACTCGGCGATATTCATGAAGATCTCCTCCACCGCCACGCCGATATGCATCTGCGTTTTCAGAGAGCAGCCCGCGGTTTTCAGGCATTCCTCCACGAAGGCTTGCACCCGCGCCAGGTTCCCGCCGCTTGCCTCCACCTCCAGCTCGTCTCCCCCGGCGCGTTCCTCCATAAACGGACGCAGATCCAGGGAATCCACCTTGTCCAGCAGCCGGATCAGCTCCCGGGTCCACAGCGCCAGCGTCTCCCGGTCCTCCTCGTCGGCGAGATCGGAATACCTGCGCTTCCAATCGATGAGATCCGCGTAAGAAATGCAGCGGATCCTCTCCTCCGCCGCTTCCGCCTTCCCTTCATCCGCCGTGTTCAGGTAGGCGCGCAGACTCTTTTTCCAAAACGCCTCCGCCGTTTCCCGGTCAAAGCCCTGAAAATCCTTCACGATCTGGGGATTGTACGCGGAGAAGCCCAGGTAGGAATTATACATCTGCTCCAGCTCGAAGATGGGATCCCCCACGGCCAGGGTATCCATATCGATGAGCAGCACCTCGTCCCCGGACAGGACGATGTTCTTCGTATGGTAATCCCCATGGATCATATGGTCGCTCTCCGGGATCTCCTGCACCATACGCTCCAGCTTATCCCCATACCCCTCGGGCAGGCACTCCTTCACCCGGCGGACAAAGATGAGCGCCTGTTCCTTGCCGGACGGCAGCTTTCCCCGGGGCACCACGATGCTATGGACCTTTTTCAGAAGGTCCACATATTCCTTCACGCACCAGTCCATACGCTCCGGCTCCTCCGCCAGGATCTTCGCAAAGGATCGGGCATTCAGCAGCTCGAACACGGAGCCGTAGCTGTCCCCCACCCGGACCACGTCGTAGGAAATGGCCGTGGGAACGCCGAGAATCAGCGCCAGGCGAGCAACCTCCCGCTCATGCCGGATCTCTTCCAGGGCATCGGCATTCTTATACGTCTTGACCACGGTATCCCGGTCGATTCGGTAGACCCTTCCCTTGAAACCCTCGCCGATGACCTCGCAGCCCTCCACCGAGACGACCTTCCAGGCCTTCTCCACCGGCATCATCTCCGTGAAGCCGGTCATCTCCAGGATCTCGTAGACCTGGGAGCTGACGTTCGTGATCCGCAGCCCGGGGTTCCGCTTTTTCAGATGCAGGATCACCCGCAGGCCGGCGCTGGAGATATACTCCAGCTTTTCCGCATCCAAAACCGGGGAGACTGCTTCCCCCGGCCCCAGCTGTTCCAGGATCTGCCGCTCCGTCGCCGCGGCGTTGCCGGAGTCGATCCGCCCGGACAGCGGAACTATGATCTGCCTGGTTCCCATGCCTTTCTTTCTCCTCTCCCGTTTACCGTTCTCAGTCTCCCATGAGCCGGGTCTTCAGCAGGGCGATCTGCTCCGGGCTCATCCCGCCGTCCAGAAGGAACTGCTCCGCGCAGGCCGCCAGATCCACGGTCCGGACGTCGGCGTCCTCCGCCCCGGCGATGCTGCGTACCATGGGCTCGAGTACGCTGCTCACGATCACGTCATAGCGTGTCTTTTCCGTTTCCTCGGTAATGCCGTAATAGTTATCGTAGGTGATGGTATAATCCGCCGTGATCTCCGCAAAGGTCGCGCCGCACAGGGCCTCCAGCAGCATGCATACGAAGCCCGTCCGGTCCTTCCCCTCCGTGCAGTGCACCAGATACGGTCCTTCCTCCTCCGCCATGCGGGAAAGGCCGGCCGCCACCTTGGCCCGGAATTCCGCCGAGCTGTAATTCATGTTCAGGGCGATGGGCTCCACCTTGCCGCCTTCGTACAGGGCGAGGAAATGGGGGCAGGCAAAATCCGGGTCCTCCAGGTAGTTCCGGATCTTCTGCGCATTGTCCGAGAGGTTCAGGATGAAGGCCACGCCCGCCTCCTCCAGCAGCGCGTCCACATAGGTCGCCCGGTTGTGCTGATTATCGCAGGGGGAAGCGCTGCGGCAGAGGATCCCCTCCAGCAGGTTCCCCGCCCGGACCTGCCGGAAATTGGCGAACTCCGCGTCGGTCTCGTAATCCTCCCGCTTATCCGAATAATGGATATCCCGGGCATACTGGATCTCCGCGTATTTGCCCCGCTCCAGGAGGGAGACCGTGGCGGTATCCTCCTCCCCGAGACCGGCCAGGGCAAACAGGTCGTCGCCGTTGTTGATGCCCGCCTTGATATACGGATAGCCGGGATACGCCACCAGCAGAGGCTCCCCGTTGTCGGTATAATAGCCGTTGTAATAGGGAATATCCTCCATCACGTAACCGTTGGAAAACGCGATCCGCAGACTGTCCCCATAGGTGAAGTTCATGCCGTTGAAGGCCTCGATGGTGAGCAGGATATAGGCTCCGCCGAACTCCTCCTCGTGCCGGATCCCGATCCCCATGGGCACGGCCTTCTGCCAGCGCTCCAGGGTGTATGCAAGCTGATCCGCTGCCACCGGCGTCTTCGGCTCCAGGCCTTTATCGGTTCCGGCAAGGATCTCCCTCTCCAGAACCCAGCGCATGGGCTCCTCCGCCCAGCCGGAGAGTTCGGCGGCATCCGGATAATCCAGGGGGAACATCCACATGCCCGTGAATCCCTGCCCCAGCATCCGGGCGGTACGGTAAAGCATGGCGGCCATCTGCTCCCGTGTCACGGGATCCCCGGGGCCGAACTTTCCGTTGCCGTACCCGTTGACGATGCCGCTGTCCACCGCCCAGCGGATCGCCGGGGCCAGATCGCTGTCCGGGGAAATGTCGTCAAAATCCGCCTGCGCAGACTCCGGGTCCCCGGCGCCGCTCATGGCGTACAGGGCGGCAAGGAATTCCCCCCGGGTCAGGTTATCCTCCCCCTCCGCCGCCAGGGCGGGGGCGGTCATGGACAGGGCCAGCAACAGGGCCAGCAACACGGACAGGAACCTTCTGCGTTTCATTTGCATATCCCTCCAGCAAAGACTTCTGTTCGGGGTCCTCCGCGGCAGGGCGGGTCCCCTTCCGGACACCGCAGACCGGGGACGCGGGTTTATTCGACGGTCAGAATCTCGTTGAAGCCCGTGACCTCGAATATCTCCAGGATCGTCTCCCCCACGCGGATTAGTTTCATTTTTCCCTGCTTGTTCATCTTCTTCTGGGCAGCCAGCAGTACCCGGAGGCCTGCGGAGGAGATGTACTCCAGCTTCTCCATGTCCAGCGTCAGCTCCGTCACCCCTTCCAGGGTCTCTTTCAGCGCCTGCTCCAGATCCGGCGCGGTGACGGTATCCAGCCGTCCCTCCAGGGCAAACAGGGCTTTCCCGTTTTCTGCGTTCCTGCGGATATTCAGCATTGTCTTAATCCTCCTGTTTCGTTCCTGCCGGGAATCTCCGGGCTCCCGGTCTTTCTCCCCTTACCCGCGGAACGGGATCGGGAACCGGCATTCCCCAAACCATAGAATTATACCATGGATCCGGCGCAAAATCCACCACAATCGCCTGCGGAACGGGGATCCGACCGTTCCCGTCTCCCGCCCCTGTACAAATGTCTGCCGGAGAGGTACAATGGTCCCAACGACAACAGGGGAGGAACGGAAAAATGCTGAATGTGAGCAAACGCTTCGACGCGGACGTGGTGGTGTGCGGCGGCGGACCGGCGGGCTTCTGCGCGGGTCTGGCGGCCGCCCGGGACGGAAAGCGCGTCATCGTCCTGGAATGGCGGGAGTCCCTGGGGGGGCTGTACACCAACGGATACATCACCGGCATGGCGGGCTACGTGGACGGCTACGCCCTGGAATTCCTGCAGCGGATGGAAAAGAAGGGCTATGCCATGATGAAGCCCCATCTGCCCTCCATCGACCCGGAGGCGGGAAAGGTGATGATGGAGCAGATGCTCCTGGCCTCCGGCTGCCGCATTCTTTACGGCGCCCACGTCTGCGACTGCGAGGTGCGGGACGGACGGATCGAATCCGTCATCGTCTACTGCAAATCCGGCAAGGTGCAGGTGACGGGCAGGATCTTTGTGGACTGCACCGGGGACGCGGACCTGGCCTTCGCCGCCGGGATCCCCACGGAGACCAGCAGCGCGGAATACATGGGCCTGAGCCAGTCCGTCACCATGGGCTTCCGGCTGGCCTACGTGAACGAGAAAAAATTCCGGGAGGCGGACGCGGAATGGCGAAAGACCATGGACCAGCGCAAGCACCGGAATCTGATCGTATCCAAGGAATTCGAAGCGCTGGAGAAGGGGGACCTGTACGAGATCCTCAGTCCCGGAAACCTGGTGTATACCGTGCCCGGGGGCGCCGACCTCACCTGCACGGACGTGACTTTGGACGCCACCCATACCTTTGACTGCCGCTGCGACGACGTGGAGGATCTGACCCGACAGATCGTGGATCAGCACCGGAAGGTATTTGTCTTTGTGGACTTCCTGCGGAAGTACGTACCCGGCTTTGAGCGTGCGGTGCTGGAAAACCTGGCCCCCATGAACGGCATCCGAGATTCCCGCCGCATCATCGGGGAATACGTCCTCCGGGACATCGACCTGGCCGCCGGGCGGAAGTTCGAGGACGGCATCGCCCTCTGGCCGGAGATGTTCGATACCCACGTGCCCACCCCGGGCTTCCATACCGCCATCCGGCATATCCACGCCCCCGCCCCCCAGGGTTCCGCCGTTGCCCGTCCCTCCCAGGATGAGAACGACCATATGATGCACCCCTTCGTCGCACCGGAGGGAATGGAGCTGCGCACGGATCCCCGGGACTATGCGGAGATCCCCTACCGGTCCCTGGTTCCCGTGGGCATCGATAACCTTCTGGCCGCCGGACGGTGCTACAGCGCGGAATTCCACGCCCTGGGGGCCACCCGGGTCATCGCCACCAGCATGAGCATGGGGCAGGCGGCGGGTCACGCCGCGGCCCTGGCCGCGGAACGCCGGATCGCTCCCCGGGAGGTGGACGGCAGAGAGCTGCGGGAGCTGCTGGTGCGGGAGGGCGCCAGGCTGAACGAGCCTCCCCGGGGCTACTGGGAGACCATGCGGAACGCCAAGGGGGAGTACTACGTAAACAGCAGCGATATCGTCGCCATCTACGACGGGGATACCGCCGCGTCCCACATCGGCGTGAACTGAATCCCGGTCAGGACCGAAGCAATACGGGCGCCCGCAGATGCGGGCTCCCGGTCGATTTGGTTTGCACTACGCTCCCCGCACTTCGTCGAAGCGCGC
>CAMVBX010000062.1 GCA_947165825.1 uncultured Clostridia bacterium | reverse complement strand
AGGTCCTTCACCTTCCACCAGGCGTCGTCCCCCTTCACGGAGTTCATATCGAAGCGGGAGTTGATGGCGCCGCCGCAGCGCAGCTTGGTCCAGGGCATCTTGGCCACGCTCTTGACGTAGGACAGAGGGCCGTTCTTGATGCAGTCCTGCCGCGGGTCGCTGGAGATGGACAAGGGATCGCCGGACTTCCGGCCGTCCGGGGTGGCCCACTGGAACTTGCCGCCGCCGACCCAGTTCAGGTCCAGGGCGCCGCAGTTGTTGGTGCCGCCGTTGACGCCGCTGCGGGAGTTGTAGTAATCCACCCACATGTTCGTCCACCAGACCACCTGGTCATCGGCATAATCGTCGTCGTTTCCGTAATGGGGCAGGGCGTTGATGATGCGCTGGCGCAGGAGCTCCTGGCCTTCCCCCTCCCAGTTGTCCCGAAGGGCTTCGTACAGCTCCCGGGTGGAGACGATCTTATCGTCGAAGCAGAGCTTCTTGATCACCGTGAGGCTGTCGCCGATGGTGGCCACGGCGTTGATCATGCTGCCCATGCCGTTGTAGGTGGCGCCGCCCCAGGTGACGTCCCGCCCGGTCTCCAGGCAGCCTTCCGTCATCATGGAGGCGGAGAGAACGGGCCATTCGGTGTTGAAGGTGAGGGCGGCGAAATGGTACATCCGGGCCATGGAGTCGATATAATGCTTGGCCTGGCGTTCGAACTCCGCCTTCAGCTCCTCGAAGCTCTCGTACTCATACAGCTTCTTGCAGGGCAGCTCCCCTTCCCGCTTCCACATGGGGTCATAGTTCCCGTGGATCACGTACTGGAGGATGCTGGTGGGTCCCGCGCCGGCGCCGAAGGCGCCGCAGTTGGCGGCCATGGACCATTCCTTGCCGCTGATGGCGGGCTCCACGCAGCCGAACACCGCGTACTGCCGGGCGTCCTGGATGGGCACGCCCCGCTTCAGCATGGCCTCGATGATCTTATCGTCGTTGTTGAACTGGGGGATGCCGCCGGAGCGGATGCTGCAGGCGATGGCAATGGCCCAGATGCGGTCCGGGGTGTACTGGTTGATGCGCAGGGCCAGGCTGGGCTCCGCCACCCGCAGGCGGTAATAGCCCAGGAGGATCATTTCCGTTGCGATATTGTAGGTCCCGGCGGTGCCGTCCGGCGTCTGCCCGCCGATGGTGATGAGGCTGCCCGCGGCGATATTCTGGGCTCCGCCCTGAAGGTCGAAGAAGCACTTGCCGTTCTTATGGGCCTCGATCAGCCGGTCGTTGGTGGGCTTGGGGAACATGATGATCTGGTCGCCGATATGCAGGACGAAGGCGTCGAAGAGCTCCTGAGCCTGCTCCCGGGTGAGGGTGCCCTCGGCGATCTCCTTCTCCGCCAGGGGGCCCAGGAACCGGTCGATGAGGCCGGGGCTGTCCGCCCAGTGCACGCCGTCCGCCACCAGCAGGTACTGGTAGAAGAACAGGGCCTGGATGCCCTCCCACAGGGTGCGGGCGGGGTGCTCCACGATCCAGTCGCAGCTGTCCGCCATCTTCAGCAGCTCCGCCTTCCGGGCGGGGTCGGCGGTTTCGGCGGCCTTCTTCCGGCAGCCCTCCGCATAGCGCTTGCTCATGAGGATCATGCCGTCGCAGACCTTGATATAGGCCCGGTAAAAGAGCTCGCTGCGTACGTTTTCCGCCGTGGTGTTCTGCCGGATGGCCTCCAGCTTCTCCTGGGCGATGCGGCGGCATTCCCCGAAGGAGACCATGACCGCCCGCTCATAGCCGGGGCAGAAGTGGCCGGGGAAGGTACCGCTCATCCCCCGGCCCATGGTGCGGCGGCGGGCAACGAAGTCCTCAGGGAAAAGCCCCATGGCGGTGGCGGCAATGTCGTTATCCTTCCAGAACTCGGCGGCCTCCAGGATCCATGCCCGGTCCTCGTCCGAGACCCAGACACTGCCGGGGACCTGCCAGGCAGCCCTGAACCGCTCGTCCGTATCTCCGAAGCAGCCGGTGATCCAGGCGTTGGGGGTCTGCTCGATGTCGAAATGGACGGTGCGGCAGTGAGGGCCGCTGTCCCCCAGGAAGATATCGTCGTCATCGATGTTGATCTCCCGGGTGGTGAGCCAGGTGTACAGGTAACCCGCCCGCTTGAGGATGGGGTACTCCTTCATATGGGTCTTGTAGTACTCCGTGATGATCCGGTTGCGCTCGAAGTCCAGGCGCATGTCCTTGTTGATGCGTCTGCGCTTCTCCTTCAGCTCCTGGATGCGAGGGGAAAGGGGATAATCAAAGTTCTCCATGGTTACGCTCCTTTCGATGCTTCGCTTCGATCCGGACCCGCTCCGCTGGGCTCCGGATCGAGAAGGTTTACGCTTCGCTCCCCGCACTCGCGCTGCGGCGCTCGCACAGTCCGCTTCGCGGGAGGTGTTTTTGCCCGGAAATAAATTCCGCTCAAAAACGATCCTGACCGATTCGCGCCTGCGGGCGCGAACTCTGCGAGGCTTTGCCGGATGCGCGGATAAACGGGCGAGGAAACGATTGTGCACAAACGAACTAGTGGATCTGGGCAGGCAATCCCTTCGCCTGGAACAACTCCAGCGCCTTCTCCATAAAGCTCTCCGGAGGCGGCTCCACGTTGGTGAGCCGGTAGGGTCTGCCCAGGCGCTCGTACTTCGACCGGCCGGACTTATGGTAGGGAAGGAGCTGCACCAGGGTGACGGCGTCCCCCAGGCTCAGGCAGAAATCCGCCGTCGCCTCCATATTCTCCCGGGTATCGTTCAGCTTGGGGATGACCGGATATCGGATCTGCAGCTTGCCTCTGTGCTCCGCCAGAAGCCGGGCATTTTCCAGGATCAGCTCGTTGGGGACCCCCGTGAGGGCCTTATGCCGCCTGGAATCCATATGCTTGATATCGTACAGGAACAGATCCACGTAAGGGAGGATCTCCAGATACTTTTCCCCCGGGGCAAAGCCGGTGGTATCCAGGCAGATATGGATGCCGCTGTCCTTCAGCCGTTTCAGCAGGTTGAAGGTGAAATCGAACTGACTCATGGCCTCCCCGCCGGAGACGGTGACCCCGCCGCCGTTTTCAAAGAAGGGGACGTCCTTCATGAGCCGGTCGTAGACCTCGTCCACCGTAGTGTCCCACCCGGCGGAGTACAGGGCCTGGGTGAAGCAGACCTCCGTGCACTTCAAGCAGCCGTCGCATTTCGTCCGGTCCAGCTCGGCCTTTTCCACCATTTCCTCGGTGCCCATGCGCTTCGTGGGTTCCCCCCGGGTAATGGCGCCCCGGGGACAGGCTTTCCCGCAGGCTTCCACGCAAAGATCCATGCCCAGGCATTTCAGGGGAAGCCAGCCCAGCTCGAAGCCGAAGCCCTGGGATTCGGGGCTGTGGCACCACAGACATTTCAGCGGGCAACCCTTGGTGAACACGGTGGTACGGATGCCCGGCCCATCGTGCACGGCGTAGCCCTGAATATCGTAAATCCGTCCGGCGGCGTTTATATATTCCAATGTCCTATCCTCCATGGGACCGTGGATAACAGTCCAATATATATTTTACTATCCACGAAGGGCAAACGCAAGCCCCCATGGGTATTTTCCTAAGATGCCGGCTCCACCGCCAACCGGGGCGGCTCTCCGGCCAGGAGGTCCCGTGCGTCCGCCTCCCGGGTGAGCCAGGGGCGCACCGCTTCCGGGCCCAGGATCACCGGCATGCGGGGGTGCACCGGGGCCATATCGGCGTTGGCTGCCCGGGTGAGAAGGACGAATCGGGTATCCGCCCCTTCCCGGCGGTACAGGCCGCCCAGATAGAAAAAGGAGAGGCCGGGGACGGTGAAGCGGTATTTCTCCCGGGTTTCCCGGTTCCATTCGAAAAAGGCGCTGGCGGGAAGGACGATCCGCCGGGAGCGGAGAGCGTCCGCGAAGGTGGGCTTCTCCCCGGCGGTCTCGCTCCGGGCGTTGATCAGGAGTTTTCCGGCCTCCCGGCCGGTGAAGCCGAAGACCGCCGGGATGGGGGAAAGCCGCTCCCCCCGGGCGATCACCCCGGGAGCCGCCAGACCGGGACCGATCTCCCCCAGGGTATATTTTCCCGGAGCGGTGCGCTCCAGGATATCCAGAATGGCCGCGATCCGCTCGTCCGGATCATCGGCGGTAAACAGAAATCTTCCGCACATGACGGGCCTCCTATCCCAGCAGGGTTTTCGCCAGGGTCAGCAATCCCAGCAGGACCAGGTTCACCAGGAGAAACTCCAGAAGGAATCGCCCGGATTTCGCTCCCTCCGTCCGGGAGTAGAGCTTCAGGCTGATGAGACTGGCCAGGCTGGCAATGGGGGTGCCCAGGCCGCCGATATCCACCCCCAGCACCAGCTCCCGTCCCGCCTCCGTGAAGCCGGAAAGGAGCAGGGCGGCGGGAACGTTGCTGATGACCTGGCTGGTGAGGAGAGAGACAAGGTACTCCCGTCCCGACATCAGCTTTTTCAAGGCTTCGCTTACCCCGGGGATGCGGGCCAGATTCCCGGAAAAGACGAAGAAGGCCGCGAAGGTGAGGAGCAGGAAGAAATCCGCCTGCCCCAGCAGCTTCCGGTCCGCGAAAAGCAGGACCAGGATCACGCCCCCCAGCATGATGGGCCAGGGGAGAATGCGCAGCACCGTCAGCAGGCACAGGAGAAAAAGACCGGCATGGAGCCACACGCTTTTCCCTACGGCTGCGGGGGCCTGCTCCGGGCTCCGCGCCAGAGGCGCATCGGGCAGCAGCAGGCAGGCGGCGGAGCAGAGGACCAGGGAGACGGCCCAGAGGGGGAAGGTGATCCCCAGGAACTGTCCCATGGAGAAGCCGTACCGGGAATAGAGATACAGGTTCTGGGGGTTTCCCACAGGGGTGAGCATGCTTCCCAGGTTGGCGGCCACGGTCTGGAGCACCACCACCCGGCTCAGATCCCCGGGACGGTTCGCCAGAACCAGCACCGCCGCTGCGAAGGGGACGAAGGTGATCAGGGCCACGTCGTTGGTGATGAGCATGGAGAAAAAGAAGCTCAGGAGCACCAGGGCCAGCCCCAGGCGCCGCACGCTCCCCGCCCGGGCGCACAGGAATCCGGCCAGCCGGGAGAACAGCCCCGTCCGGTTCAGCCCCGCCACCACGGTCATGAGACAGTACAGCAGAGCCAGGGTGCGAAGATCGAAGTAGTCCGGATATTCCCGGTCCGGGGGCACGAAGCAGCAGCTCACCGCCGCGGCCAGGGCGGCGATCACCAGCACCGGCTCCCGGCGGAAAAAGGCTTTGATTCTTTTCATGCTTCCGCCTCCTGCAGAGAAAAAATCTGTTCCGCCAGGGCCAAGGTCCGGGCAGGAGTCCGGCGCTCCTCCCGGAGCAGCACCGGGAACCCGGAGCGGAGAAAGCGTTCGTAATTGGCCCGGGAGTTGACCCGGCTGAGACATTCCCGGAAGTTGGCCAGGGCCGCCTCCGGGTCCGGTTCCTCCAGGAGCAGGCGATACAGGAACTGCTTTTCCCGGTCCTCCCGCTCAAAAAAGCGGCGGACGGAGAGCTCCGGATCCGCCAGCAGAATCAGCACATGGCGGTCATCCGAAATCCGCCGCAGGGTTTCCGGGGAGATATTCGTATCCACGAAGACGGGCCTGTCCTGCTTCACCAGCTCCTCCAGGATCCGCAGCTCCAGGATCTCGCACTCTTTCGTCACCCCGATGATCCAGGCCTCGTATTCCTCCGGAGTCCGGCGGACGAAGTCGTGCCAGTCCTCCAGATCCCGGCTCCAGCACAGGCTGGGGAATTCCGCCCTGTCCAGCTCCGGCAGGAGGGCATCGTGATAATTCTCCCCGCAGAGGATCCCGTCATATTTCTCTGCCAGGGCCTTTACCAGAGTGGATTTACCGGCATAGGCCGTGCCGTTGACGAACCAGACGCGCTCAAATCCCATGCGCCGACCCCTCTTTCTGCCCCAGACCTTTGAGGAAAACCAGCTCCAGGGGCTGTTCACGGCCGGGAATATCCACGTTAAAACCGCCGCTGTCCCTGTATCCCAGCTTCCGGTAGAAATGCTGGGCCGTCTCGTCCGACTGGGTGGAGGTCATGAGCATATCGAAGCCCTGCTCTGCCATCTCCCGTTCCCAGGCGGACATGAGCAGGGTCCCGTAACCTCTGCTCCGGCGATCCTCCGCGATGTGCAGGAGGCTGCAGAAGGGGATCTCATCCCAGAACAGGTTCCAGCGGAGGATCCCGATGATCCGGTCATCCTCCAGGAGAACCAGGCCCTGACGGTCCCGCACCTTCCGGGAAAACTCCGCCTCCGGGAGATGCGCATCCAGGGCGAACCAGCCCGCTTCGTCTGCGGCGGTGACAAAGCGGATGGGATCCTGTTCCCCGCCGATCTTCCGGATCGTTTCCCGATGCAGGTATTCCCGGAGCCCGGTCAGCCAACGGGAGAATCCCGCAGCTTGCTCCCCGTAGGTCTGGTTCAAGGTATATTCCAGCGCCGACCAGGTCTCCAAGGGGGCCTCGTTATGCTGGATCACCGCTTCCAGCTGATCCAGGGCTTTATACAGCTTTGCCTCAAAGGTCTCCAGGGCTTCCATTTCCCCATAGAGATCGGATAGATCCCGGCTGAGCTCCGGAGGGAGGGCGGCAACCCATTCTCCCTGCAGAAGATCCTCCTTCTTCTGGTCTTCGGTTGTCTTGTCGAAGGAGGGGATATCTCCGGTGAAGCATTCCCCCAGATCGTGGATCAGGCACATCCGGACGACCCGATCCATATCCGCCTCGGGAAACTCGTGCCGCAGCAAAAGGGCCATGAGGGAGACCCGCCAGCAATGCTCCGCAACACTCTCCGGTCTGCCCCCGGCGGTGAAGCTGTGGCGCAGGGTGTCCTTCAGCCGCCCGGCCGTGTGCAGGATATCCAAAAACGTGCGTTCATCCATTCGGGAATCCTCCGTGCTTCCGCTTCCAGGCCTCCGCTTCCCCGGCGGTCAGCTCCGTTTCCGTGATGCGGGTGTACTCCCGCAGGGGATACAGCCCGTCGTGGGCCTCCCCGCATACCGACCGGGACATGTTCCCGGGGCCGGTGATCCGGCAGACCCCCGCGTCCCCCAGGATCCTGCGGATCTCCCGGCGCTTCTCCGGATCCGGGGCCAGGACGGCGGCGGTCTGAAGATGGCCCTTGTACCGCCGCAGATCGTACAGCCGTTCCAGGGGCAGCCGTCTGATCCACAGATCCCGGTACAGCCAGGAGAGCTCCAGATCCTCCCCCTCCAGGAGCCGGAGCGTGACCCCGTCCCCGGAATACAGTCCGGTGCGGCCCTCCAGCCGCTCCGTATACAGACTGACGGCGTTTTTCGCCCGCATGCCGAAGTCCGGCGGACCGGCCTCCCGGCTGGCCGCCCGGAACAGGGGAAAGAAGCGTTCGGCGAAGGCCCGCTGGACATCCGGATCCGCCGTATCCACAAAGATCCCCTGGCAGGAGGAGCACAGGAGCTGCTCCGTCTGACACACGCTCCGGGCCAGGGCGGACAGGGCCGCGTCCTCCGCATCCGGCTCCGCATAGGCGAAGCTGAGCTTATGCCCCCAGAGGATGAGCTTCGTGTCCACCTCCGCCAGCTGCCGGGCGGCGGCCGCCGCCGCATCACCGCCCCAGACCACCACCCCGTCCGCCAGCTTTGCCAGCCGACGCAGGGTCTCCGTCTCCAGGGAGGGTACGTCGAAAACATAGAGATATTCCCCCAAACGGGGCTCCGTCAGCACCAGCTCACGGAGCAGGCGGACGCTCAGACCCGAATCCCCCATGGGCAGCTTCAGAATGTTCACATTTCCTGCCAGGAGCCCTTCCGCCACACTGTAGGCGGGGAGCGCGTCCACGTTCCCGGCGGCGATATGCAGCAGCACCCCCAAAGGACGCCGCTCCCGCAGGACGTTCCCCTCCAGCAGCAGAGGCGGATCGCAGAGCTCCAGGGCACATTTCCGTTCCAGGCCCTCCCGGCAGAAGTTACGGGCCATCTCCCGGAATTGGACGTCCCCGATGCCGAAGGCCTCCAGCAGGGGGCGGACGACGTCGTCAAATTCCCCCGCCAGTACCCGCCGGGCCAGGGAATCGAAGGCCCGGATCACCGTCTCCGCCTCCAGCCGTTCTCCCCGGCGGAGGGGGGCGTACAGGTCAGTCTCCAGGGCTGCCAGCAGCTCCTCCTGCCGGGAATCCTCCATAAGCTCGCCGCGATAGAGAATCATCCCTCCGCCTCCTTTTCTCCCCGCAGGAATTCCTCCGCCCCGGCGGCGCAGGTGACGATGTCGCTGATCCCCACCCGGCCCAGGATCTCCAGCCAGGGGGACTCCGCCCCGCAGGGACAGGGTTCCCGGTGCAGGATCCCCAGATCGTCCGTCATGACGCTGCTCAGGGGGGCGCTCTGCATCATGGGGGTGAGGAGGTCCACCAGCCCGGGCTGACCGTCGGGCACCGGGGAAAAGTCCTCCGGGCTGCGGAGGATCACCCGGCTGTACACCGGCACATGGAAACGGTGGCAGGGGCAGTCCGCATACAGCACCGGATGCTCCACCGCGCCGAAGAATTCCACGATCCGGCTTTCGTCAATATCCAGCACGTCCTTCACCAGGGCGTAGAAGTCCGCCTTATCCACCTTTTCCGCATAAAACTGCTTCCAGCCGCCGCCCAGGGCCACCAGGCTCCCCCGGGGCATGGGGCAGCGGATCCCCCGGGCCTTCAGCTCCCGGAGCAGGAAATAGGTATAGGCGGGAAAGCCCATGGTGCGCAGGGGAAAGGGGGAGCGGGAACAGCGCCGGAGCTCCCGGATGACCTTGTCCCAGGAAAGGGCGTAGCCCCCGTCCACGGTACGTTCCAGCGCATAGGTGCGCCGCAGGGCGGGGGCAAAAAAGGTGAAGCCGTAGGCGGTCTTGCTGGCTCCGGTCTTCCCGGGCGGATAGCCGAAAATGACGTAGTTCGCCGGGCGCAGGGACCAGAGCTTCCGCTGCCGTCCCACCCGGATCACCATCAGCAGTCCCAGCCACAGGCTTCGCAGATCAAAGCCGATCCGGGAGCGCGTTCCCCCGGTTCCGGAGGATTCCGCCCGGACCAGAAGCTTCCGCTCCGGTACGCTCAGCAGGGTATGGCGTTTCAGATACAGGGTGGTAAGAAAGGGAAGGCGCGTCAGATCCTCCCGGCTGCGCAGGCTTTCCGGAGAAAACCCAGCCGCGTCCAGAATGGACCGGTATTCCGGGCAGCCCGCATAGTGCCGCCGCACGTTCTCCTCCATGGCCCGAAGAAAGAGCGCCTCCGACCCCGCCTCGTCATATACCCGCCTGCGGCGGAAAAGCCTGCCTGTCGCGTCCATCTCATCACCGCCTTTTCTTTACTATAATGTAGCGATTCTCCCGCGTCAATCAAGGAAGAGAAAAATGCCGGAAGGCCGCATAGGCCTTCCGGCTGGATCGTTGTGCGTTCAGGCGCCGGCAGTCGGGCCGACGGTGCGCTTGCTCCGCAGGAGCTGCCAAACGGTCACCGCGCCGACGATCACCACGCCGATCACGTCCGTGGGGATGCCGGGGTAGAAGAGCAGCAGTCCGCCCAGGACCACCAGGACGCGCAGGGGCCAGGACAGCGTTCCCCGGAAGAAGCCCTCCAGACCCATGGCCACGCCGAACATGCCGATGGCTGCCGTGGCGATATTCAGAACGGCGGAAAGGACGCCCTTGTCCATCAGCAGCAGACTGGGCTCCAGGGCAAAGATATAGGGGATGATGAAGCCGGCTATGGCCAGCTTCGTGGCGTTGATTCCCGTTCGCATGGGATCCGACTTGGCAATGGCGCTGCCCGCATAGGCGGCCAGGGCTACGGGCGGGGTGATATCCGCCACGATGCCGAAGTAGAAGACGAAGAAATGGGAGGCGATCTTCCCCACGCCCAGCTGGATCAGGATGGGGGCGCAGGTGGAGGCCATAATGCAGTAGGTGGCGGTGGTGGGAACGCCCATGCCCAGGACGATGCAGCAGAGCATGGTGAGGAACAGGGCCACCAGCGTGCCCAGGAAGGGAGAGGGTATGGAGCGGGCCACGGTGACGACGCCGTTGATCAGACCGCTGGCCAGACCGGTGACGGTGATGCAGCCCGCGATGATCCCCGCCATGGAGCAGGCCACCGCCACGGTGATGCAGCTCCTGCCGCCGGCTTCCAGAGAGTTGAAGACCATGCTTCCCAGCTTTTTCCCGCCGCAGAGGACCGCGTTCTTCCCCGTTTCGGAAGCTTCCTTTTTCCCTTCCATAAAGAGGGTGGGGATGCTCACCACGATGGAGAGCAGGATGGCGACGCTGGCGCTGAACTGCAGGGTACGGGTATTGGTGGAGACCAGCCACACCAGGACCACCAGGGGCAGCAGAAGATAAATGCTGCGGATCAGGAGACGGAATCTGGGCAGCTGGTCCCGGGGTATCCCCTCCAGGCCCAGCTTCTTGGCCTCCAGATGGACGCTCATGAAGATGCCGGCGAAGTACAGTACCGCCGGAAGGATGGCCCACAGAGCCACCTGGCCGTATTTTTCTCCCATGTATTCCGCCATGAGGAAGGCGGCGGCCCCCATGATGGGGGGCATGATCTGTCCGCCGGTGGAGGCCGCCGCCTCCACCGCCCCGGCAAACTCCGGCCTGTACCCGGTCTTCTTCATCATGGGAATGGTGACGGAGCCGGTGGTGACCGTGTTGCCAACGGAGGAGCCGGAGACCATGCCGCAGAGGGCGGAAGAGATCACCGCCACCTTGGCGGGACCGCCGGAGGAGGAACCGGCCGCGCAGTTGGCCAGGTCGATGAAGAAGGCGGCGATGCCCGTGCGCTCCAGGAAGGCGCCGAAGATGATGAATACGGCGATGAATTTCAGACAGACCTGCAGGGGCGTTGCCATCACGCCGCTGGTGCTGAAGAACAGCGTATAGACCACCCGGGCCAGCACCTGACCGAAGGTCCGGTCCGACTGGGTCATGAGGTTGATGAAGGTATAGATCAGCAGGGCGCCGGCCACGCAGAGAATGGGGATGCCCACGCAGCGGCGGCAGAGCTCCGCCAGAGCCAGAATGCCCAGGATCCCCATGAGGATCAGCAGAGGAGTGAGCTTGCTGGCGCTGGTGTACACCATCACCATATTGTTGTAGTTCAGACAGTAATAGAAGAAGCAGGCGGCGCCCACTGCCATGATGAGCACATCGTACCAGGGCAGATGATTGGGCTTCACGTTTCCCTTGACGGCGGGATAGGTGAGATAGCCCATCAGGACGATGAGCCCCAGAAAGGCGGAGGCCCGCACAGGAATATCCGCCGTGGAGAACAAGGTGGACCAGATGCAGTAAATGGAGAACACGCTCATCACATAGTGGATGATCCGGGCAGGAACGCCGGTCCATACCCGGGTGGCGGATTCCTTGTCATACTGCCGCATGATCTGGTCCGCGCTCAGGTCCGCGTTGATCTCTGGCTTGGGTTTTCGCACCATGGGATCCCTCCTCAACATAGAGTAGGACGGCTCCCCGCCCCGCAGGGGTCGGGGAGCCGCTGCATATCAGCGGGTCCGGTTCAAGGGTACCTCTCAGTACGTCCCGGCGGGGATGACGTAGGCGGTGTAGAAGGGGCTGGAGGCCAGGAGGGTCTGGATATGGCTGTCATCCAGGCTCACCAGGTACACGCTGCCGGAGGCGGCCAGGTCCGTGATGGCGGTGGTGGGGGCGCCGGCCACGATGAAAGCGGCGTCGATCTTCCCGTCCTTCAGGCTGTCGGCGCTGTCGCCGAAGTTCTGGTACACGGGCTTGATGTCCTTTTCGGTGAGGCCGTAAGCGCTGAGCACGTCGATGGCGTTGAAGTACACGCCGGAACCCACCGCGCCGATGGAGACGGTCTTGCCCTTCAGGTCGGCCACGCTGGCGATAGCGGATTTCGTGGTGACGATCTGCACCTGCTCCATGTACAGGGCGGCCACGACGGAGAAGCCCTGGATGGGACTCTCGAAGAGGCGCTCCCCGTTATAGGCGTAACTCATCACGTCGGACTGGGCAAAGCACAGCTGCACGTCATTGGCGTCCAGGTCCTCAATATTGGCCTTGGAGCCGTTGGAAACCACGGCGGTGACGGTGAAATCGTTGGCGTTGGAGACGTAGTTCGCCAGGACGCTGCCGAAGCCGTAGTAGGTGCCGGTATCGCTGCCGGTGCCGAAGGTCAGGTTCGCTTTGGCTCCGGTGCCCGCGCCTTCCTTCACTGCGGCGACGTCGATGCCCTTTTCCTTATAATACCGGGCTGCGCCGGGATGGTAGGGCACGCTGGTGACGCCGGAGGCAAATTTCAGATCCAGTTCGCCGCCCTTGGCGTGCTGCTGGGTGATGGAGGCGGTGTTTTCAAAGATGCTGGAGACGAAAGCGTAGATTTCCTCTTCATTCACATCGTCCCTGGCCAGGACCACGGCGCCCACGGCAATGGTGCTGGTATCGGAAGCGGCTGCGGCGGGGGCCTGCGTTCCCGCGGGAGCGATATTGCCCGGAGAAGCGGAGCCGCCGGACTTGCTGCAGGCGCCCAGAGCCAGAAGCAGCCCCAGGACGAGAAGGATCGCGATAACCTTTTTCATATGGATTCCTCCCGAAAAATGAAAGAATGAAAATGAAAAAATTCATTTTCGTTTGATTATAGGGGATATAAGCCCGATTGTCAAGGCGAAGCATGAAGGCCGGCGCACCGCGCATGCAAAATGCGGACGAAAATGCCGGCGCGCCGCGGGGAAAAAAGAATTGAAAAAAAGAGAAAAATAAAGCTTGACAACGGGAGTCGGCAATGGTATATTTGTCAAGCTCGCCGCT